>JAFOHD010000074.1 GCA_017421945.1 Alistipes sp.
AGATATTCATGGCCATACAGGATGCCGAGGGCAATAATATGCTTGATCCCGCGAACCCTGACTCCATTGTTGCTGAGTTTAGAGGAGAGAGTTATGTGGCAGATACTACAAGCCATTGGAGGAACGCAACGCGTCTTTATAGACCGACGATGTATGGCTTGCGTTATATGAAGCTGAAGGATAGTACCGATGTGCTCTATTTCGGAGAGATTGACGGCGCAAAACATTGGGTAGATGAGCCGCTCACCATAAAATGGCCTGACGGAACGACGGATGTTATCACCATCAGCTCAAGCATTAAGAATGGTACTACGGCTAACCCTATCATCGAGCGTTCCTATAAACTCAATGGCAAGGAGGTGGAGAAAGATATTAGCAACCCTATCATCCGTATCGTGAAATAGGGAGTTGCTCCTTATAAACGTCTTTCCCGTTTCTATCTGCCATGTGTCGCCAACGATAGATAACGCAAACGGAATCAGATAATTAACGGCGACAGATGGGGACGATAATCCACGTGTACTCATCTGTCGCCGTTTGGGTTTGTTTGCAATAGTGCTATAGGGTTAGAATGTATAGCCCAAGCGTACGACTACCATGGAGGGGTTGAGGTTGCCATAGGTGAAGGCCATGGACTTGCTGTCTCCGCTGATGAGGCCGCCGAGGTTGCCCGATACGGTGGATTCTCCCTTGATGTCGGCTCCCCCGAGATTATAGTAGTGGATACCGAGGGTGATGGTGTTGTCGAGGCTTACGCCTACACCTGCTTGCCATGCCAGCGTGGTGGCCAGGTTGTAGGTGGTCTCTGTGCTGCCCGATACGATAGTGCCCAAAGCGGCCTCGGCCGAGCTCTTGGTGATGCAGCGGAAGTTGGCGCCTGCACCGGCCTCTGCCCACAAGGTGGCACCGTCAATGTCAAGGAAGGTGTAGTTCAAACCTGCCATGACGGGCATGTTCATGTAGGCAGGGAGTGTGATCTTTTCGCTATCGCCCTTCCATGCCTTCTTGATATCGCCCTTCAAGCCGTTGTAGAAGAGGTCGGCTGTAGCGAATGCGCTGAGGTCTCCTGCTACGCTGAGCTGATACTTCAAGCCTGCATTGAAGCCGGCAGCTGCACCGCCAAAGGTTGCGTTCGGGTTGGACAATGCGAGCTCGGTAGCGTTCTCACCATTACCGAATGAACCTACGGGGAAATTGCCTCCTACGCGAAGGGTCAATCCATCTTGTGCAAAAGATGATGCGGAGCATCCTAAGATGACTGCAGCAAGAGCCATCATTTTCTTTACGTTCTTCATGTCTTTAATTTTTTTGATTGATTAATAATAATTTAGTGAATAATACTACGCCATGTGCGTAGCTGTAACCCGTTTCTGTCGTTGTTTTGTTTGTTGCAAAGGTAGCTTTTTATGTGTCGTGGGGGAAATTTTTTAGCGAATTTTAAAATTTGTTTGGATTTTATCTCAGTATTGACCCTTTGAAATTTGCAAATGGACGAATGATTTCGTAACTTTGTATATGCTATTTTATCTGCCGATGTGCATCGGCAGTGCAGCTGAAGCGCATCGGTAGTGCGGTCGAAGCTCATCGGCAAGGTTGCCGAAGGGCATCGGCAAATAAAACGGGTAAGCGAAAATAGGGAAAACGCATTATAAAACTGTAACAAGCAGAGTCCTTATAATTTATGTTTCAATAGACTGCACTCTCGCAAATATTTGATTTTCACGCAGATCTCACGAAACGTGTTCGCCGGCCGTAAGGGAAAGGCAATCTCACGAAGAACGCATCGTTACACTCGCGTTTGCCATCCGGCTGAAAACACTCGGCAAGGCCGACAAGCG
>JAFOHD010000075.1 GCA_017421945.1 Alistipes sp.
ATACGCTCCGAACCGAACAGACGCATCAGATTGTCCTCCAGTGATACGAAGAATTGCGATGAACCAGGGTCTCCCTGACGACCGGCACGACCTCGCAGCTGACGGTCCACACGGCGGCTCTCGTGACGCTCTGTACCGATGATGGCAAGACCTCCGGCCTCCTTGGCCTCGGGCGAGAGCTTGATGTCGGTACCACGACCTGCCATGTTGGTGGCAATGGTCACCTGGCCTGTGCGACCTGCCTCGGCAACAATCTGTGCCTCAAGCTGGTGCTGCTTGGCATTAAGTACATTATGCTTGATGCCGCGCAGCTTAAGCATGCGGCTCAAAAGCTCGGAAATCTCCACCGATGTAGTACCTACCAACACAGGGCGCTTAGCCTCAACCAGACGTACAATCTCCTCAATTACGGCGTTGTACTTCTCGCGCATGGTCTTGTAAACCAAATCCTGGCGGTCGTCACGAACTACGGGGCGGTTTGTAGGGATTACCACCACGTCGAGCTTATAGATGTTCCAGAACTCCGATGCCTCGGTCTCGGCAGTACCTGTCATACCTGCCAGCTTGTGGTACATACGGAAGTAGTTCTGCAATGTAATGGTTGCAAAAGTCTGTGTTGCAGCCTCAACCTTTACGCGCTCCTTTGCCTCAATAGCCTGATGCAGACCGTCAGAGTAGCGGCGGCCGTCAAGAATACGACCAGTCTGCTCATCAACAATCTTCACCTTGTTATCCATGACCACATACTCCACATCCTTCTCAAACATCGAGTATGCTTTCAGGAGCTGGTTTACGGTGTGAACGCGCTCCGACTTGATTGAGTAGTCGTTGATAATCTCATCTCGTTTCTGCGCCTTCTCCTCTGCCGAGAGGTCGCTCTTTTCAAGCTCGGCAACCTCGCTGCCGATGTCGGGCAAGACGAAGAACTTATCCTCGTTGAAGTACTTCGACAATACCTCATGACCCTTGTCGGTAAGCTCCACCGAGTTGAGCTTCTCATCAATTACGAAGTAGAGCTCATCGGTAATCTCGGGCATGCGGCGGTTGTTGTCCTGCATGTATATGTTCTCGGTCTTCTGGAACTGCACCTTGATACCCTGCTCCGAGAGGAACTTGATGATAGGCTTGTATTTTGGCAGACCTTTGTGCGCACGATACAGCAACACGCCACCCTCCTCGGGCTTGCCCTCGGCGAAGAGACGGCGTGCCTCGGCAACCAGCGAAGTGACAAAGTTCTTTTGCAGGCTGTAGAGGTGCTCAATCGAAGGACGGTAGTTCTCAAACATCTGGTCCTCACCCTTTGGCACGGGGCCAGAGATAATCAGAGGCGTGCGGGCATCATCAATCAATACTGAGTCAACCTCATCGACAATAGCGTAGTGATGCTTGCGCTGCACCAAATCTTTGGGCGATGATGCCATGTTGTCGCGCAGGTAGTCGAAGCCATATTCGTTGTTTGTACCAAAGGTAATGTCGGCGAGGTATGCCTTGCGGCGTGCCTCCGAGTTAGGCTGGTGCTTGTCGATGCAATCAACCGACAGACCGTGGAACTCATACATAGGTCCCATCCACTCCGAGTCACGGCGTGCCAGGTAGTCGTTCACGGTCACCACATGCACACCCTTGCGCGCCAGGGCGTTTAGGAATACAGGCAACGTAGCCACCAAAGTCTTACCCTCACCCGTAGCCATCTCGGCAATCTTGCCCTTGTGAAGCACAACACCACCGAAGAGCTGCACGTCGTAGTGTACCATCTCCCATTTAATGTCGTTGCCTCCGGCAGTCCAGTGTGTGGCATATATGGCCTTGTCGCCTTCGATAGTCACGAAGTCCTTGTGAGCTGCCAGGTCGCGGTCGAATGGTGTGGCTGTAACCTCCACAGTCTCATTTTCGGTGAAGCGGCGCGCTGTATCCTTCATGATGGCGAAGGCCTCGGGGAGAATTTCGTCGAGCTTTTGCTCAATCTTCTCGTCAATGCGCTTCTTGGTATTCTCTATATCCTTTGAAATCTTCTCCTTCTCGCCGAGTGAGATGTCTGATAACTCCAACTTGCTCTTCTGCTCCTCGATGTGGGCCTCATCTTGCGAGATGAAGTCGGCAATCTGCTTCATCAATGCGGCACTATGCGCACGTAGCTCATCGTTTGTGAGTTGTGTGATAGAGGGGTATATCTCCTTAATTTTGTTTACATAGGGCTCTATCTGCTTGCGATCCTTATCAGCCTTTGAGCCGAAAAACAGTTTAAGTATGCTACTAACTATATCCATGATGTTATCGTGTTTTCGTATTTACGGTGTTTAATCTTACAAAGGTAGTGATTTCTTTTTAAGATTCAAAATATTAGATCAATAACGACTCTCAAACATATCATATTACCCTTGTCAGAATATTGCAACAATTGCAATAATCATGTCGATTTCCTATTTCATCCTTCTACGTTGTTTTTGTTTTGCGCCTCCTCCTTGCGTTTAATTTCATTTAGGATGGCAACTCCCACAGGACACTCCTCGCATCGTTGTTTGTGGCAATACTCAAACGAAAGTTGCAGCAATGCCTGCGAGTCAAATGCTGTTTGTGCCAGCGAACCATAGTTGTTCCACTGAGCAATTACAGAGTTGCTTTCGGCTGGTAAATCCTCCAACAGCGATATGGCTCGGTTACGCAGGGTGTCGTTGTTGATATAATCACCATAAGCATATTGCATCTGCGCTACCAGGTTGATGGCCAGCAGATCAGTCTTGGTGCGCCCCAGACGCTTTGCGACGGTGCGTTTATTCTCCGATGCTGGGGTGTAGTGATTGGTCCAATATGGCAGAGTGGGGGAACTGAATAACTTGTGAACGTCATCCCTTGTACGACAAACCAGCATGCACTCCATGATATCGGCATTGTAGCTCAGGAGCGTGGCAATCTGCGAAAGACGTAGTATAGGGTGATTGTTGGGATATATCTTGGTGAGCTTCCACTCCTTGGGCTCCATCTCTTGAATAGAGTATTTGGTTGAAAGATATGAAAAGTTGCGTTTCAGATTTAGGATATACTCATCGTGAGGGTATAGCTGAAGCAGCCCCGAAGTTCCGATGAGCATGGCCTCGATGTTTTGCGGCACCATTCTCTCGCGCAGGATAGCCGCAAAGGATACTCTATGTGCCAGCGTAGTGAATGCCTCCTTGTTGTCCATACCTCCCATCGTGCGCAACAGCATGATGTAAAACGTTTGTTGCCAATTCTGCTCACTTTCGATGTATATATGCTGAATGTCATTGTATTTACGCTTCAGACGTTCAAATCCCAAAGTGTTATACAGCGTAAGACGCCGCAACGTGCCGATACGCGACAGGTAGGCTCCACAACCGAAGTATGAAGCACCGGCTTTCAGCCTGTTGATATGACGTTTGACATCCATTGCAATTAATGCTGTGGGTGGGGGTTATAATAGGTTTAGTTCCAGCAGAGCCTCCTCACTCATCATGCTTCTATCCCAAGGTGGTTCGAAGGTTAGAATGATATTTACCTTCTCCACTCCGTTAATCTTCTTCACCTGGGTGTTTATATCCTCAATTAGCATATCTGCCATAGGGCAGTTGGGAGCCGTCAGAGTCATGCGTATGTTGGCAACACACTCCGGGTCGAAATCAATCTCATAGATAAGCCCCAAATCGTAGATATTCACGGGAATCTCGGAGTCATATATGTTTTTGAGTGTCATGACAATATCATGTTCCACTCGTAGTATCTCTTCAGGTGTCATGTGCTAATCGTTTTGTCTAGAGTTTAGTGCCAGAGCATACATCTTCATCTGCTTGATCATGGCCACCAAACCATTACTTCTTGTTGGCGAGAGGTTTTCGCCCAAGCCTATTGCATCGATAAAGTAGAGGTTGAGGTCGATAATCTCCTGTGGTGTGCGACCATTCATCACACGCACCAGCAAGGCTATGATTCCCTTGGTGATGATGGCGTCACTGTCGGCCGAATAGAATATCTTGCCATCCTCAATGCGAGCATCGACCCACACTCTGGACTGGCATCCCTGAATGACATACTGCTCGGTGCGGTGTTCGTTTGCAATGACGGGCAGGGTGTCGCTCAATTCTATGAGGTAATCATATTTATCCAACCACTCATCAAAGATTGAAAACTCCTCGATGATGGCCTCCTGAATGTTATCTTTCATTGTCAAGTAAATTAAAATATTGTTAATACCTCTCCTTCGCTTGCCGAGGGCGTGTTTACACCCAGCAGTTGAGCCTGCGTAGCGGCGAGAGATGTTATATCAACCTTCTCGTTTCTTTTCGCAGCGGCAACGCCTCCGCCATATATTAATAAAGGTACGTGTGTGTCGTAACGGTACATAGTGCCCGACAGTGAGCGTACATTCTCAATCTCGGCAATCCACCCGGGCATTAAGTTCAGCATAACATCGCCCGAGCGGCGAGGGTAGAATCCATTTTGTATTTTTCGACCATACCCACTCCCGAAATAGCTGCTGCGCAGAGCCTCTGCCGAGAGGGCATGAGCCACACCACGCAACTGCATTGCAAATGTTGCTACATCATACTGCACATCGGCAATCGAGAGCCCCTTCTCATATATGAGGTTATGGTTTAGATAAATAGCGTTGTCTATAATTCCCAGTACCCACTCTCCGTTGCCATGCTGTGAACCTATGAAGGCGTTGATGATAACCTCAGCCTGACGTACATTGAAACGACCCTGCTCCTTGCCCGGTGAGTTGAAGGATGGGCTTGTGCCGTGGTCCGAGGTGAGTGTCACAACCACCTGCTTAGGGTCGGTAACCTGTGCCAGGGCAAATACCAGGAACTCCTCCAAATCTCGGTCCAGACGATACAGCATATCTTCATACTCAACCGATTCTGTGCCATAACGCGAACTTATGAAACGAGGTGTGTCCAGCACAATGTTCAGTATATCGGTATCCTCATCCTGCCCCATGCTGTTCTTGGCTATGAGTTGCTTGGCAAATGCCAATACGGCGGTGTTGCCTGCGGGGGTGTAACACATCTGTCCGAATATATCCACCGAGTTGGTGTTTAGGGTGATGTTTTCATTCTGAATATAGCTTAGTTCCTTGCCCTCGCTCTTCAAATCCTCCATGCACGACACCTGCGAGTTGTGGTAGTTGCTGAACTTCAGCAGAGGAGACCACTTCTTGGTAATCATCATCTCGTGAGGGGTGGTGCGGTTGTACTCGGCAATCCATTTGTCGAGGTCTTTGCCGTAGTATGATGTTGTTGTCCACGCCGATTTCAGGGTCTCCATCCAATATGCCTTTCCTGCGTGGCCTGCCATTACTATTGCCGACAAAGGCTCCACAGCCACGGTGCGGATGACGCTCTTATTGTTGTATTCCGCCAAGGCATCACTCAGAGTCTGCGCAGATAACTGTCGAGGCGAATAGTCGCCCGACCCGGTGCTGTAATTCACGCTGTACTCCTTGTCATCGTGTATGAGCGACAGGCGCTTGTTGGTTACGTAATCATACCAGCCATCTGCCACTACACCATGTACCGAAGGCATGGCTCCCGTAGATATTGTTGCAAGACCTACGGCAGTTGTAGTCTGCATATAATCGTATGAAGCGTTTGTAAACCACATGCCCCCATCGCGGAGTTTGTTGAAACCTCCTGTTGAGAAGTTATCGCTGTAACGAGTGAGGTCATCGGCATGCATTGAACTCACTACGATGTTAATCATCAAGCGGGGCTTTACGGCTTGAGCATGGCCAAGTGACGAATAAGTCGTTAAAAATAAAATTGTTAATGCTATATTGCGTAAAATATTTCTCATATATCGTTTTTTTGTGGCTGTAAAATTACTACAATTTTTATAAATGCGAACCAAAGAAGGCTCTTTCCTTTGCAAAATCTAATCCGGGGCACAACTCCTCTGCATGTTCAATTGCCAGCAACTGCTTTCGGCAGAAATCATGATATGCTTCGGCGTTGGGGTTAAAGGGGCGGTGGCTTGCCGCTTGCGTTATTTTGGCAATCTGCTGCATTAATTCCTGCGCATCTCTGCTGATGGTTGCTTCAGCGAATCGCTGCCATATGTATTCCACCGCGGTTGGTGATGGATGTAGCATATCTTCATCATAGAAGCGGTAGTCGCGCAATTCATCGTTCATAATTTCAAACGAGGGGAAGTAGCTTGCGTTGGGATGCAGGCGTATCAACTCCTCCACGGCCAGACGCAGTGTGGCTTTGCTCAAGGAGTTTTGCTCCAGCCCATCACTCAAGTGGCGTATGGGACTTACTGTAAATATAACATGTTTTCCGGCAAGGGAGCTTCCCAGAATGTTGTTCCAGCACTCCACAATCTCTTCTACCGACAATAGCTCCCGACGGAATAATCTGTGTGGTTGCTTATGGCAGTTGGCAACAACTTCGCCACTCGTCATCAATCGATATACCCACGCCGTGCCAAAGGTGATGATGAGGGTGTCGGCATGTTGCAATGCCTCTACCCCTTCATCTATTGCCTGCTGCATGGAGGCAAGAGCCTGCTCTTTGTCTGGAGCCGAGAGTGAGGAGTGGAAGGCGTAGCTAAACCACTGCCCGCCATCGTAATTTAGCTCGTCAGGCTCTACCTGATGACCTGCAGCCATGTGTTGCAAAGCCGAGGCTATGGAATGGGGGTTAAAGAGTATGCCTGTGGGTGATGTTGTGACATGAAACTTTGCATCACGCAGTTTGCGGGCGATGTTATCGGCAAAGCACGACCCCAGCGACAATATGCGTGAGTTGTAGCCTATTTGCGGTGTTAATGGTTTGATGTCTATGTGTGTAAAAAACTGCATTGTTATATTTCGCTAAGTTCCAGCCAGCGCATCTCCTTGGCATCCAGCTCATCTATTATCTTCGCAATCTGTGCCGAGGTGGCATTCAGAGCCTCGTGAGTCAAATTGCCGGAGCACAGTTGCTCCTCCAGCTCTTTTTTACTCTGCTCTAGCTGGGCAATATCTTTCTCCAGCTGCTCCAGCTCCCGCTGTTCCTTGAACGAGAGCCTGCGCCGTTGTGGGGCTGCAGACTGCGCCCTGCTGTTGCTTGCCTCGCGTTCCTTCTCCGCCACCGCTTTCGCCTGTCGGGCCTGGGCGGCCTCCTCCTCTTTGATGTACTCACGGTACTCGCTATATTGACCTATGAAATCCTTCACCTGGCCCCCCTCGCGGAAGATGAACAGGTGATCTACGGTCTTGTCCAGGAAGTAACGGTCGTGTGATACAATCAGCAGGCAGCCCTTAAATGCGAGCAGATACTCTTCCAGTACATTCAGTGTGAGTATGTCGAGGTCGTTTGTCGGCTCGTCAAGAATCAGGAAGTTGGGGTTGCGCATAAGCACCGTCAGCAGGTACAATCTCCGCTGCTCGCCACCACTCAATATCTCTATGCGCTTGTTGAGTGACTCCTGTGGAAAGAGAAATTGGTTTAGGAGTGAAGTAACCGACACATGATGCCCATCCTTTGCGGCAACCGTCTCGGCAATATCTCGCACTATCTCCAGCACGGTTTGCCCGGGTTTGAAATTTATGCCATCCTGGCGGTAGTAACCTATGCGCAACGTTTCGCCTCGCTCAATGGAGCCTTTGTCGGGCAGCAGGTTGCCGGTCATCAGGTTGAGGAATGTGCTCTTCCCTACACCGTTCTTTCCCACGATGCCCACCCGCTCGAAACGTGAGAACTTATAAGTGAAGTCGCTGAGCATACACCTCTGGTCGAAGTGCAGCGTGACGCCCTCACAGTCGATAATCTTGCCGCCCAGACGTGATGTGGCCACGTCAATCGACATGTTGCGTTGTGCAAGGCTCACCGATGCCTTGTCCTTCAGGTCGTAGAAAGCATTTATGCGGTAGCGTGCCTTGCCTGTGCGAGCCTGTGGTGTGCTGCGTATCCACTCCAGCTCACGGCGCAGCAGGTTGCGTGACTTGTCGATGTTGGCCTGCATGTTGTTATATCGCTCCTCTCGTTTCTGAAGGAACGACGAGTAGTTGCCTTTGTAGATGTATAGCTCGCCTCGGTCAAGCTCGAATATGGTATTGCATACTCTGTCCAGGAAGTAGCGGTCGTGGGTGACCATAAGCAGCGTGCAACGCGATTTTTGCAGGTGAGCCTCCAGGTACTCAATGATGTCAATGTCGAGGTGGTTTGTCGGCTCGTCCATAACCAGGAAATCTGCATCCTGCAACAGCATCAACGCAATGGCGGCACGTTTTGCCTCACCTCCCGACAACTCGCCCATGGGCTGGTCGAGGCGCGAGAGCTTGAGTGAAGAGAGAATCTGCTTTACGCGTTGCTCGGCACTCCACCCATCCACAGCATCCATGGCCGCCATGGCCTGCGTGATGGCGTGCTGATTGCCCGATGCGATGGCCTTCTCGTAATCGCATATAACCTCATAGGTCTTGCCCATGCGGGAGTAAACCTCATCGAAGAGTGTGCTTGTGGGGTTGAATTCACAGCTTTGGTCAAGAAAGGCGACCTTGATATCCTTCATGAATTTAATCTCGCCACCACGGTCCGAGGAGTCAATGCCCGCGAGTATCTTGAGCAGCGAACTCTTGCCCGTGCCGTTGGGAGCTATCAAGGCAATCTTATCTCCTTCGTTTATGTTGAAGCTGATGTTACGAAAGAGTACCTTGTCGGCGTATGACTTGCTTATGTTTTCTACCTGAAGGAAACTTGCCATGTGAAGGATTATTGTTTGTTGTTACTCTCTATTTTTCGCAGTGTGCGTTTTGTGCCCTTAATCTTCTTCACTGAGAAGTTGTGTCGTACGGCCCCCTGTGCAGCCTTTTGGCAGTAGGCTGCCGTGGCGGGCGTTACGGCAACCATTCCCTTGTTGATGCGAAGGGTGTTGCCGAGCATCGATCGCTTGGTGTATGGAGCAATCAGCACCTCATACCAGGTGCATGCCAGGGCATATCTGCCTGCGCCGTAGCCCATGTGGTAACCGTCGCGTGTGAGGTCTTGAGGGTGGTTGTTTATAGCCGATTGACGCAACAACTGAATAGTTGTGCCTGCGGGGATTATAATCTCAATCTCGGGGTGAGCCTGAGCCGCAGTCTGCGAGGCATCCATTATTGCGGCGAGCATCTTTCGGGAGTCTTTGTCATACTTGACAAACTCGCCATGTGTGCTGTTGGTGCTGTATGACCATGTCATGTGCCACGCAATGCGGGCATTGGGTTGCGCCTGGCGGATGATTTTTATCAACTCACCCAGATAAGGCTCATAGCTGGAGTAGATGCCCGAGTTGCCCGATTGCTGTTGCAGGGTGATGATGTCCCACTCACCCAACTTTAAGGCATCACTCAGTGAAAACTTATTCCTATGCTCTATCCAACGGTTTTCACCTTGTTTCGACTGTGTGAAGATGTAGGGGCTTTCGCTGTTTTGGTGAAAGTTGAAGTGCTGCTTCAGAGAGCATCCTCCGACAAAGAGGCGTGCTACCTCTACATTTTTCACATCCAGATTATCAAGCAGTGCAGGGATATACTCCATGCCGTCATCCGAGAAACTGTTGCCGATGGCAAGTATGCGCAACACACCATCATCGTGCGATTGGGCATAGGCTGCTGCGCTGTACGCAACCATAAATGTGGTTGCGAGCCAAATGATAAGTCGTTTCATACCCCGAGATTAATAAAGGTTGTCGTACATTGATTGGCTCTTGTCGTACTTCAAATCCTGAAGTGATGCCGCTTTCACACCAATATGGAAACTCCAACTCTTGTAGTGACCGAAAGGAATCCACGAGAACGACATCTGCCAGCAGTGCAAGTCTCGTGTGATGTTGATTGATGTAGCCGAGAGTTTACCACTCGATATATCGAAACCTCCCGATATGGTAGCACCCATCTTCTGCGAGAAGGTCAAACTACCATTGAAACCTATGGTCTGCGTGATGTTACGTTTGACTCCCGTAGTGCCGTTATTTACGTAGGAGACGTTGTAGTTGATGTTATAATTAAACCCAACATTCCACGGCAGCGAGAAATCATAATATGTCTGCGCCATGTAACGTCTTCGCAGTGCGGGGTCCATTCGCCCATAGGGGTCGTAGAATGGATTTGTATATTCTGGAGGGATGCTATTGATATCGTTAATAGCAGGTATAGAGCTCTCGCGCGATTTGAACGAGTAGCCAAAGCTCCAGCCTGTGTTCATGATACGTCCCAAATTACCTCGGCGCCAAGTGAGCTTGTCGTAGCGTTTACCCTGAGGTGTAACCTCATAAGGGTCGAGTGTCGCTCGCAGGTTGATGCCAAACTTTTTTGATATTGATGAGCGGAGCGAGAGACTTATGGTCGATAGCTTCATTGAGTCGGCAAGGAAATTATATGAACCACTAATGCCCAAGTCATCGATGAGTTTCACCTTCTTGATTCCCGTGGTATCTCGCTTGCTCAGTACCTTCATCTCAAGACTTTGCGAGAGTGAGAACGACATGGACATACTTTCGCTTGTGGGCGGTACTCCATAGGCATTTTCCGAGAATGGAGAATAGACCATCGTGCGACCAGTAGAGTCGCTCTGGATGGTTTGGTAGAATCCATACTTCTGATTTCCAAAGTTTGGCGAATATGAGAAGCTGATTTGTGGGTTTATGGTGTGGCGCAGAGCCTGCAACTTAAACTCTTTGTACTTCTCCTTCACTTGCCACATGCCATAAATGGTGGTGGACATTGATACACCCGCGTTGTAGTTATATAGGCGATAGAAACCATACTCAGGGTCGAGGTTCTTGACCTTGTTGGTGGTTGGGTCCCACTCGCGCTCATTCTTCTTGAAATACCAACGCTCGGTGTAGTTTACGTTGGGTGTGATGTTGAGGTGATTGAACAGGCTGAACGATGCCTGGATAGGTATCGTGTGCTGAATACCGTTACGCATCTTGTCCATGGTCTCTCGTGTGAAGATTGTGCTTTCGGTGGCATTCACCGAGTTGGTCAGCTTGGCCGAATATCCCATCGATATCTTCTCATACCAGCGGTCCTTACCCATCTTTAGCTTGCGCTTTAGCGGGAAGAACTTTGACACGTTGAATGAAATGTTGGGCAAAGTTGCAGATATCGCTTTTGTCTGCGAGTTCTGTGATACGGCCATGTTCATCGATAGCGAGAATGGTGTTCCCGCCCAATTCTTCGAGTATGAGATTGAAGAGTTGGTCTGCGTGGCAAGCATGTCGTTCAGATTGGTTGCCGAGTAGCGGCTGTAACCACTCGATGAAAGGTTCACTGAAGCCGAGAATGTTGAGCCGGGGTTTGCCTTGGGGTCTTGTGAGTGGGTCCACTGCAAGCGGAAGTTGTTCTGCTTGATAAAATCGGGGTCGCCCTTGTCACCTGTACGGATGCTTGCGTAGTTGAAGTTCAGGTTTCCTGAGTATTTGTATCGCTTGATATAGCGCGATGTTACCTGTGCCTCCCATGAGCCTAAAGTGTAGAATCCTCCCGTGAGGGTAAGGTCCATATATTGGCTCAAGGTGAAGTAATAACCCAGTCCTCGCATAAAGAAACCTCGGCGAGCCTCCTCGCCATATGAAGGCATCAGAATACCGGACTTTGGTCCTGAGCTCAAGGGGAAGAAACCCTCGGGCAAGCCGAGGAACGGGATGTGCACATCCTCAATGACCAAGTGGCCAGGGCCCATGATTACCTTTCCGTTTTTGCCGGTCTTAACCTTGGCCTTCGACATCCAATAGTAGAAGTGAGGGGCTTCGGTCTGCTCACAAGTGGTGTACATACCTTCGCCGATGTTGATAGTGTTGTCCTCCATTCGCTTCACGGCATGACCTACAAGCCATCCGTCACCTTGCTGAGTGGCAATATTCTTAATCTTGGCACGCTGTGTTTCAATGTTATATTTAATCGTGTCCATATTAAGTTTGCTGCCACCCTGAACAAATTCCGGGCGGGTAACCACCACTTCGGTACCTGTCGAGTCGGTCTTGCCGAATGCGTAAATCTCCTTGTTGTCGAGGTCGATGTTCATGAAATCGGCCTTGAGTTGCATGTTGTCATACATCACCTCACCCTGCTCGTATAGGTGTACGGTGTTGTTGCGCAAATCGTAATGTAGAGAGTCCTTTGCCTTACCTGTGATAACTGCATTCAATCCTGTCCCCTTGCCTGATGTTCGCTGACGTTGAGCAATGCTGTCGGTCAATGCAGCGAGTAGGGTATCAACATTGATTGCAATGGTTGAATCTCGCTGCGATTCCTGCTGTGGCTCTTCTTGGCGTCTTACCTGACGACGTTGTGTGCGCTGCCTTTTTGCTGTTGTGTCTTGCTCTGTTGTGCGATAGGCATCGAACGAGTATATTGCATGCTGCAAAGGAGCAGATCCAACGACAATCTGCACAAATAGCAGTAGTACTGCTACCGAAAGGATATATTTAACTCTAATTTTACCCAAAATATCAATATTTTTTTGTACCTTTGCCGACAAGTCGGCAAAACCGCCACAGGAGGCCTTGTGAGGCTTGTGTGTTGTGGTATTTTAACCGACAAATATAGCGTTTTTTTATGGAATAACATCAAAAAAATGTAGTTTTTATGAAACATGTAATTAGGTTATTGCTGATTATATCCGTTATGCTCTTTGCGAGTGTTCCCGTTTCTGCTCAAAATTCAGAGGCGGGGGTTGGTGTTATTGTCATTGATGCGGGTCATGGAGGTATCTTTCCTGGAGCTGTTTATGGCAAGGTGAAAGAGAAAGATTTGAACCTGAAAGTGGCTCTGTATTTGGGAGCTTTGATTGAAAAGGAGTTGCCCGATATTAAGGTGGTATATACCCGTAAAACCGATATTGCGTTGGGAAAAACTCTAAGTGAAGACTTGACCGCCCGCGCTAATATAGCCAATGAGGCGGGAGGTGATTTTTTTATCTCAATACATGCCAATGCCGCACCCAAGGCTACGTCGGTCTATGGTACCGAGACCATAATCATGGGCGAGAGTGAGAAGGAGACTCGTTATAATGAGAGTGCCTTATACAACAATAATAAGGACGAACTCATTGATATGTCGGATGAGAATACTGCGGCAATGGTGAGGGCTTATATTCAGAATTTGCAGTTCACCTATGGCGAGTATAGTGAGATGATGGCGCGAATAATGCAGGCACATTACGCAAAGGGTGGCCGCAATGCTCGCAGGGTTAATAGACAGCTGCTGAAGGTGTTGTATGCGACCGATATGCCGAGTGTTTTGACCGAGATAGGTTTTATGTCCAATGCAAAGGAGTTGGCGTATATGAATTCCGAGAAGGGACAGCGTGCGCTTGCCCGCATGTTGTGTGATGCGGTTAAGGAATATGTGTCGCATATAAACCGACTTTCGGGTGGCACAACTGTGGTTGAGCACGATGAGAAAGCCCAAAATAAGAAGCCTCAAAGCGAATCTGTGGTAAAGATTACCAATGAGGCTGCTTCTGAAACTGCAAAGCCTGCTGCTGTGGAGAAGTCTGTTGCGGGAGTTGCTGCTGATGGCTATACGATTCAGGTGCTTGCATCAGATAAGAAGATAAAACTCAATGATGGCCAATTCAAGAGCTATCGAGGTAGGGTGAAGTGTTATAATGGCAGCGGTACTTTGAAGTATAAGTATTGCTACGGTGAGTTTACAACGCGTGCCGAGGCGCAGAGCAAACTGCCAACGCTGCGACGAGAGTTCAAGGGAGCCTTTGTGGTGCATTTTCAGGGTGATAAAATCGTGAAATAGAAGAAAAATTGTGAAATATGAAAAGAGAAATCAAAGTTGGATTATTCGCTGTTGCAATGTTGCTCATTGGATGGGGCGTTATCAAGTATCTTAAGGGGGTGGATGTGTTTAGCACAAATAACACCTATTACGCTTATTACGATCAGGTGGGTGGTATTCAGCCGGCGTCGTATGTTATGATTTACGGTGTGAAGGTCGGTACGGTAACAAATGTTACTCTTGACCAGGACCCATCAAAAGGCGTTGAGGTCGAGTTGGTGATTGATAAACGTTACAAGTTGCCAACCGACTCCAAAGCAAAGATTTTTAGTGACGGTTTGATGGGCGGTAAGGCGATAGAGATTATCTATGGTCAGTCTGCTGAGATTATACCTAACGGCGGAAGCATCGAGGCTGCCAAGTCGGTTGATTTGATGGAGGTGGCAGGCTCTGAGATTGAGAATCTGCTGGCTAAGGTGACTACCATAATGGATAACCTCACCACTACCCTCGAGAGTGTGAATGCTTTGATGGCACAGAACACCGAGAATATTACCAGCATCGTATCGAATGTTGATGGTATTACGGGTAATGCCAACGATATGCTTGCTAAGGAGCGTGCGCACTTGGAGGAGGCTTTGGAGTCGCTTGGTAAGTTCTCGAAGAGTCTTGGTGATAATTCCGAGCAGATTGAATCCATTATCGGTAATCTGAATACTTTCTCGTCACAGTTGGCGCAGTCCAACCTTATTGCCGAGGTTGAGGGTGCTGTTGCGCAGCTCAATGCGGTGTTGGCATCTGTTAATAACAAAGAGGGCAGTGTGGGCAAGATGCTTTCTGATGGCGAACTGTATGAGAACCTCACCGCCGCGAGTGATAACTTATCAACTCTTTTGGCAGACTTAAAGGAAAATCCTTATCGTTACATCAACGTATCGGTGTTTGGCAGTAATCCTCAGAAGAAGGTCGAGAAGGCAAAGGCAAAGGCAGAAAAGCGAGCTATCAAACGTGCTGATGAGGCTGCTGAAGCTGCCGCTGAAGAGGCTAAGAAAGCAGCCAAGGCGGCTCAATAATGGTTGAGTGATGATATATCCTGTAAATTTTGAACAAAAGATAGGTTTTGATCGCCTGCGAGAGCAGGTCGTTGCGCTATGTAATACGCAGGCCGCTCGGAATATTATTTGTTCCGAGGGGTTTTCTGTGTCGCGGAGTGAGATAGAGCTCCGTCAGGATATTGCCGATGAGATGCGTGTGCTGCTGATGCTTGAGCCCGACTCTCCGCGCGATGAGTTCCCCGACATGGAGGAAGTCTTGTCGAAGGTTGGGGTTGAAGGCGTATTTCTTTCGGTCGAGGAGGTTGTCATCCTGCGTCAGGCATTGACGGCTGTGGGTAACATGGTGGGTTTTGTCATGAGTCGCAGCGAGGAACGCTATCCACGTCTGCGCGAGCGTAGTGCCACGGTCTGTATCTTCCCCGATATTATCCGCCGAATAAATCAGTTGGTGGATGATGAGGGTAGCATCCGTGACGGTGCATCGCACGAACTTCTTGCTATACGCCGAGCCATACGTGAACACGAAGGTCAGGTTGCAAAACGTCTGCAGCAGGTGTTGAGTAATGCCAAGCGTGCAGGCGTGGTTGATGCCGATGCCATGATTTCCATTCGTGAGGGCCGTGCCGTGATACCTGTGTCGGCAGCCAATAAACGTAAGCTCAACGGTTTTATTCATGACGAGTCGGCTACGGGCCGCACGTTCTACATTGAGCCCGTCGAGGTTGTAGAACTCAACAATCAGCTCAAGGAGTTGGAATATGCCGAGCGCAGGGAGATTGTGCGCCTGCTCACCGAATTTACCGAGGAGCTTCGTCCCGATGCCGAGCCCATTGCTGATGCGGGTGAATATCTGGCATATATCGATGCTGTGAGGGCGAAGGCTCGCTGGGCTATTGAGAATGGCGCGGGCAAGCCCATCGTGTCGGACGATGACCGCATGGTGTTGCGCCATGCCGTGCATCCTCTGCTGGCGCAGACGCTCAAGCGCGAGAAGAAGGAGGTAGTGCCTTTGGATATGCAGCTCGATAAGGAGAAGCACATTCTGGTTATCTCGGGCCCCAATGCCGGAGGTAAGTCGGTGTGCCTGAAGACTACGGGCATTGTGC
The DNA here is from genome assembly GCA_017421945.1 of Alistipes sp. GTDB lineage: Bacteria > Bacteroidota > Bacteroidia > Bacteroidales > Rikenellaceae > Alistipes. Next base: position 15,882 of record JAFOHD010000075.1, read on the forward strand.
AGTATATGTTCCAGTGCGGATTCCCCGTGACGGCAGGCGAGATGAGCGAGTTGCCTGTATTTGAGAGTATATGTATTGACATAGGCGATGAGCAGTCGATGGACAACGATCTTTCGACATATTCGTCTCATCTGTTGAATATGAAAAATATGTTGCAGGCCGCATCACCCCGCACCCTCGTTCTTATAGATGAGTTTGGTTCGGGTACCGAGCCTGTTATTGGTGGTGCCATTGCCGAGGCCATCCTTGAGCGACTGCTCGAGAAGGGGTGCTACGGAGTTATCACCACCCACTACTCCAATATTAAGTATTATGCCACAGGCACCGATGGTATAGCCAATGGAGCCATGATGTTCGATGTGCAGAATATATGTCCTCTGTTTAAGCTTGAGCAGGGTAAGCCGGGTAGTTCGTTTGCTATTGAGATAGCCCGTAAGATAGGTCTTCCCGAGGATATTATCCGTACGGCAAGCAACAAGGCCGGTAGTGACCATATAAATCTGGAGCGTCAGCTGCGAGAGATTGCCCGTGACCGCCGCTATTGGTCGCAGAAGCGTGATCGCATACGTCAGACCGACCGCAAGGTTGAGGAGTTGGAGTCAAGCTATGAGCAGCAACTCTCACGCATCAAGGAGGAGCGTCGTGAGATTATCTTAAAGGCCAAGGAGGAGGCGCAGCGCATGATTGCCGATGCCAACCGCCAGATTGAGAATACCATTCGCACCATCAAGGAGGCTCAGGCCGAGAAGGAACTCACCCGCATGGCACGCCGCGAGCTGGATGAGTTCAAGACCTCGGTCGAGCAGACCGAATCATCATTCAATAGCGAGCAGGTTGACCGTGAGATGGAACGCCTGAAGCGTCGCAAGCAACGCCGCGAGGAGAATAAGCAACGTCAGGGTACAGCCACTCCAAAGACGGAAGTTGCGGTTGCTGCTCCCAAACCTATTGAGGTAGGCTCGAAGGTGAAGATTGAGGGTCAGGAGGTGCTGGGCGTTGTGCAGAGCATAAAGGGCAAGAAGGCGCAGGTGGCCTTTGGTCAGATACTTACGATGGTCGAGAAGTCGAAACTTGTCGTGGTGTCGAATGCTGAGTATAAGAAGTCTGTTCGCCCCACGCAGGCACGCACCGTGTTGTCGGTTGATATATCATCGCGCAAGCTCAACTTCCGCGACAGTGTGGATGTCAGGGGTATGCGAGCCGCCGAGGCATTGGAGGTGGTGCAGGATTTGGTCGATGATGCGCTGATGGTAGGTGTGGGAGGCGTTACAATCCTTCATGGCAAGGGTACAGGAGCCTTGCAGCAGGAGATACGCCGCTATCTGCGTACCATCCCGGAAGTGGAATCGGCCAAGGATGAGCATGCTGATAGAGGTGGCGCAGGAATTACGGTTGTAAGATTCAAAAACGAATAGTCATGAGATATAGTTTGTCACAAATAGCCAGCCTGTGTGGCGGAGTGCAGCGGGGCGAGGATTTGATGGTTAGCGATGTGGTTACCGACTCACGTAGCTGTCTGTTTGGAGAGGGAGCTATGTTTGTTGCTATGTGTGGCAAGAACCATAACTCTCATGATTTTATCGCCGACATGTATAATTGCGGCGTGAGAGCCTTTCTTGTTGAGTGCGCCGAGTCACTGCAGGAGAAGGAGGGTGTTGGCTATGTTGTTGTTGGCAATTCGCTCAGGGCTTTACAACAGTTGGCCTCTGCCCACCGTGAAGCTTTTGGTGGCATAGTTGTGGCTATCACCGGTTCGAATGGCAAAACGGTGGTCAAGGAGTGGGTTGCGCGCAGTCTGCCGCAGGATGTGAAGTTCTTTGCTTCGCCCATGAGCTACAATTCGCAGCTGGGTGTGGCATTGTCGTTGCTGATGATTGAGGGTGATGAGAGTGTGGCAATCATTGAGACAGGTATCTCCGAGGTGGGCGAGATGAAGCGTCTGGAGGAGATGATACGCCCCGATGTTGTTGTCATAACGTCAATAGGAGATGCTCATCAGGCCAATTTCTCATCCTTGGAGGAGAAGATTTGTGAGAAGCTAACCCTTGCACGCCGGGCCAAGACGCTTATCTACCACTCGGCTTATCATGAGCTGACTGCGACCTTGACACGCCAGCAACTCGATTGTTGCCTGGTTGATGCGGCGCAGTATGATGTTAAGGAGGTTGAGAGCAACAATGCCATAACCATAGCTAATGCCCAGGTTGTGAAGTGCCTGTGTCGCTGGTTGGGGTATGAAGATGTGGTTCTTACTTCGGCTAATCTGGCCATGCGCCTTGAGGTCAAGGAGGGTGAGTATGGGTCGATGCTTATAAACGACTCCTACAACTCGGATATCAATTCGCTTGCGCTGGCATTGGATACGTTGCGCAGTGTGGCGCTGGGTAATCCTACGACAGCCATAGTCTCAGATATATTGCAGAGCGGCATGAACGATGATGATTTATATAGTCGTGTGGCGCAGTTGGTTAAGAATGCTCATGTTAGCAAATTTATAGGCGTTGGCGAGGCTATCGCAGCGCATGCCGCAAAGTTTGCTTCGGGAAGCGAGTTCTATGCCAATACCGACACTCTGATGCGAGGTCTCAAGCAGGAGGATATAGCGGGACGGACAATACTCCTTAAGGGTAACCGTTGCCAGCACTTTGAACGTATTTGTCATCATCTTGAGCGCAAGAGCCACACCACGGTACTCGAGGTAAATCTTGATGCCATGACCCATAATGTAGGCTATTTTCGTCAATTCCTGCCAATGAATCATCGCCTGGTTGCAATGGTGAAGGCTTGCAGCTATGGCGCAGGCGATGTCGAGGTTGCGCAGCTTATGCAACGTCTGGGGGTGAACTACCTGGCGGTAGCCTTTGCCGACGAGGGCATCACCTTGCGTGAGAAGGGTATCACCATGCCTATTGTGGTGCTGAATGCCGATGCGGGCAGTTTTGACAAGATGATTAACTTCAGGCTTGAGCCTGAAATATATAGCTTCCACTCGTTGCGGGATTTTGTCCAGAGTGTCGAGCGTTATGGTGTACATGCCTATCCCATTCACGTGAAGCTCGATACGGGCATGCACCGTCTGGGTTTTGTGGAGGAGGAGTTGCCCGAACTTATCGGGATGTTGAAGGCGCAGAAGGGTATCAGGGTTGCCTCTGTGTTTGCCCATCTGTCGTGTGCCGACGATGCGGGCCAGGATGATTTCACACGCGGGCAGATTAAGCGTTTTGATGCCATGAGCCGTACGATAGCCGATGCACTGCCTTATGATATTATCCGCCACACGGCCAACTCGGCAGCCATAGAGCGTTTCCCCGAGGCGCAGTTTGATATGTGCCGTCTGGGGTTAGGTCTGTATGGCTATGGTTTTCAACATAATAGCGAATTGCAACCCGTTGCGGCATTGAAAACCCGCATTGTTCAGATTCGTGAGCGCAAGAAGGGTGAGGCTATAGGTTATGGACGCAGTGAGGTGCTTGGGCGTGACAGCTTGATAGCAACCATCCCCGTGGGTTATGCCGACGGTTTGGACCGTCACTTGGGTCAAGGTCGTTGGTCGATGCTTGTGGCAGGATGTGCAGCTCCCACCGTGGGCAGGATATGTATGGATAGCTGTATGATTGACGTAACCGATGTTGCGGGTGTCAAGGAGGGTGATTTGGTGAGTGTATTTTCATCTTCGGCAGGTAATACGGCCGAGGATATGGCGCGCGTGCTTGATACCATCCCCTATGAGATACTTACCTCGGTGTCGGCACGTGTTAAAAGAATATATGTAAGAGAGTAATGGCAGGAGTACTATATATGATTCCATGTCCGATATCGGACTCTACCGAGGTTTATGACGTTACGCCTGCGGCAAATGGTCGGGTGATTGATAGTCTGGACTACTTCATCGTGGAGAATGTGCGTTCGGCGCGCCGCTTTTTGTCAAAGGCCAAGATTGCCCGCCGTATCGATGATTTGGAGTTTGTTGAACTCAATGAGCATACCGTTGCGGGTGTGGCCGTGGAGCAGATGATTAGACCCATCCTTGAAGGTCGCTCGGCTGGAGTCATTTCGGAGGCAGGTGTGCCGGGTGTTGCCGACCCTGGGGCGTTGGTCGTTGAGGCGTGCCACCGTAAGGGTATTAGGGTTGTGCCACTTGTGGGCCCTTCGTCTATCCTGCTTGCAATGATGGCATCGGGGCTGAATGGTCAATCCTTTGCCTTCAATGGTTATCTGCCCGTGAAGCCTGCGGAGCGTGCCAAGGCGTTGAAGCAACTGGAGCGCAGGGCGCAGCAGGAGCATCAGTCGCAACTTTTCATTGAGGCCCCTTATCGCAATGTTAAGCTCATGGAGCAGATGTTGCAGGTGTGTGGTGCGGAACTAAGGCTTACGGTGGCGTGTGACATCACTTCGCCCGAGGAGTTTATCTCTACGCGCACCGTGGCGCAATGGCGCAAGGCGGGTGTGCCAGATATTGCCAAGCGTCCGACTATATTTATTATAGGGTAGCGTTGGGCATATAATTTGCGACAATAATATATATGGAAATCGAAAAACATTAAGATATGACAGAAAAAAAGGTTAAAGATCAAGAAGTTAAGTCGTCAGAGGGTTTTAACGAAACGGATGGTTATCCATCATGCGAAGGTACGCCATGTGCCAATGTGGCAGATGAAGAGGCGCAGTTTACTGCCAATGTGGCAGATGATGAGGCAGAGTCATCTTCACACGAGGGTGCTGCACAAGAGCCTTCGCAGGAGGAGATAATCGCTCTGTGGCAAGATAAATATATGCGTTTGCAGGCCGAGTTTGACAATTATCGTAAGCGTACGTTGCGCGAGAAGATGGACCTGGTCGCAAGCGGCGGTTCGGATGTTATTAAATCCATGCTCTCGGTGCTTGATGATATGTACCGTGCCGTAGCAGCCTCAGAGAAGAGTGACGATATAGCAGCTTTGCGTGAGGGCGAGAAGCTTGTGTTGCAGAAGTTCGAGGAGGCTTTGCGTCAGAAGAATGTAACGGAGATAGATGCTCAGGACAAGGAGTTTGATCCCGACTTCCATGAGGCTGTGGCGCGCTTTGCTGCAGGTGAGGATAAGAAGGGTAAGGTTATCGACATTGTGCAGCGTGGTTACATGCTTGGCGACAAGGTTTTGCGTTATGCGAAGGTTGTAGTTGGTGAATAACCGTAAATCAAGTTAGCAATGGCAGAAAAAAGGGATTATTATGAGGTGTTGGGCGTTGAGAAAAATGCCAATGCCGACGAGATAAAGAAGGCTTACCGTAAGGCAGCCATAAAATACCACCCCGACAAGAACCCCGGCGACAAAGAGGCCGAGGAGAAGTTTAAGGAGGCAGCCGAGGCTTATGACGTGTTGTCGAATCCCGACAAACGTGCCCGTTATGACCAGTTTGGCCATGCAGGAATGAGTGGCGCAGCCGGTGGCGGTGGCTTCGGTGGCGGCTTTGGCGGTGGTTTCTCAATGGAGGATATATTCTCGCAGTTTGGCGATATCTTTGGAGGACACTTCGGTGGCTTTTCATCACGTGGAGGTGGTGGTCGCCGTGTGAATCGCGGTAGTGACATTCGCATCAAGGTGAAGCTTTCGCTCTCTGAGATAGCCAATGGAACAACCAAGAAGCTGAAGATTAACAAGACGGTGACGTGTGACAAGTGTGGTGGCACGGGAGCCAAGGATTCGTCATCATACTCAACTTGTTCAACCTGTAACGGTGCGGGTTATGTTACCCGTGTTGAAAACACCTTCTTTGGTCGTATGCAGACTCAGGGCGTATGTCCCACTTGTAATGGCGAGGGTAAGGTCATCACAGCCAAGTGCGACAAGTGTTCGGGTGAGGGTGCTGTGCGAGGTGACGAGGTTGTTGAAATTAAGATTCCTGCTGGTGTAGGTGAGGGTATGGCCGTTACTGTTTCGGGTAAGGGTAATGCCGCTCGTCATGGTGGTGTGAATGGAGATTTGCTGGTGGTCATCGAGGAGGAGCGTAATCCTGAGTTGGTGCGCGATGGTAATGACCTTATACATAACCTTAATTTGACGGTTACAACATGTATTTTGGGAGGAGAAGTTGAGGTGCCTACCATCGATGGTCGTGCCAAGATAAAGATTGCTCCAGGTACGCACGCTGGTAAGGTACTGCGCCTGCGTGGCAAGGGTTTGCCCGATGTTAATGGTTACGGCCGAGGTGATATTTTGATTGTTGTGGATATTACTATTCCCGACACCCTCAATAGCGAGGAGCGCAAGTTGGTTGAGAAACTCTCTGAGCAAACCCATTTCAAGAAGGCCGAGAGTGTGGAGCGTCAGAATATCTTTGAGCGCATGAAAAATTTTTTTAGATAATACAAATTAGAGCATTATGGGATGGTTTTCTCCTTATAAGCGTCATGCTAACAGTTTCAACTATACTCCTCGGTACTATGATCCTGCGAAGGAGGCGCGTGAGCAACGCCGTGCCGAGCTCAGGGGTGAGCGAGTGCAGGATGAGGGTGAATACACCCCCGGAAAATATATTCGTGCCAAGCGCGAGGCGCGCGATTTGCGTCAACAACAGGAGGCTGCGAAGAATAAGTCGGAGAAGCGCATGAAGATGTGGACCATGTGCGTGGCAATTCTGTTGCTTGCCGTATTGGTCTATATGCTCATACCTCGCATCGGGGCTATTTTTGAGATGGCAACAACCGACTCGTCAGTCCAGAAGGAGTTTGAGCGTCAAGAGCAGCAGGTTAAGGAGTTTGACCCTTATGCACCACTTATCATAGTTCCAAACGATTATGAGGAGGGTGACGAGATTGAAATTATAGAGTAGTCGATCTACTCCCCAAACAGAGTATGGAGAAGGAGAATAAAATACGGCTTTTACCCGAAATCGTGGCCAATCAAATTGCTGCTGGTGAGGTGGTTGATAACCCTTCGTCGGTGGTGAAGGAGATGATGGAGAACGCCATTGATGCCGGGGCAACATCCGTGACCGTCAATTTCCGCAATGCGGGTCTGGAACTTATCCAGATTATAGACGATGGCTGCGGTATGTCGCCCATTGATGCGCGTATGGCCTTTGACCGTCATGCAACGAGCAAGATTCGTAATTTCGATGATGTCTATCGTTTGCAGACCTTTGGCTTTCGTGGTGAGGCGTTGGCATCCATTGCTGCCGTGGCGCAGGTCGAGCTCCGTACTCGCCAGCGTGATGATGAGATAGGCACCGTCACCATTGTCAATGGCGGTGAGTTTGTGTCACAAACCCCTACGATGTGTCCCGTGGGCTCGCAGTTCCTTGTGCGCAACCTCTTCTACACTGCTCCTGCCCGCCGCAAGTTCAATGGCGACAGGACCAAGATGGTGACCGAGATTAAGAAGGTCTTTCGTCAGGTGGCGCTGTGCAATCCGCAGGTCAGGTGCGAACTTATGTCCAATGATATGCCCATCATAACGCTCCCATCGGGTTCCTTGCTCGACAGAATCATCGATGTCGTGGGTCGTCATATCAAGACCAATCTGCTTGATGTGGATGTTTCTACATCAATTGTAGGTGTGAAGGGATATGTAGGTCGCCCTGCTGCTGCCAAGCAGAAGAATGCCGAGCAGTACCTCTTTGTCAATGGCCGTTATTTCCGCTCGCCGCAGATATATCGTGCCATAATGAAGGCCTATGAGAAACTTATTCCCGAGAACTGCTCCCCATCATATTTTCTCTACTTGACGGTCGAACCCGATAGGGTTGATGTAAACGTGTCGCCCCATAAAACCGAGGTGCGCTTTGCCGACTCCGACGATGTGAACCAGATTATCAGCGCGGCAGTGCGCAGCACGCTTGCCAAGAGTGGCAGTGTGGGTATGATGGATTTTGAGCGTGCCGAGGTTGATATTCCTGTAATGGGCAGCGGCGATGGCTATGTTTACAAGGAGCCGCAAACCTCGACAAATATGGATTACAATCCCTTTCGTGAAGATTATATCTCGGCGACGTTACCTCCTGAGGAGGCTAATAGCGAAACCGGCGATTTGGAACATAATATAAAGCTATCCTCTACACCGCGTGCTTCCCAGGGTTCAAAGCCACGGTTGAATGATGCAGTGTGGGGAAGTGTGGGCATGGTCGAGGATTTTGGATTTGCGGTTGAGAATATGTCGCCCATCCAGCCCTCTCAATATGTCGATATCACCACGTCAATTCACTCTCAGGGAGTTGATTTGAGTGCTTATGTTGATGATGAGCAGAGCCAAATGGAGTTTACAACTTCCGAAGAGTTGCAGCAGAGCATAGCCCTCGAAGAGCAGATGTGCTTTACTGATGTGATGCCCATTGGTGGGGGATATGCGTTGGCAGTGAGCGCAGGACGCTGTATGGTAGTTGATATGCGTAGAGTTAAGGAGCGTCTGCTATACGATAATTATATGGCGATGCTTGGTGTTGGTAGCTGTGCGTCGCAGCAATTACTTTTCCCCGAGGAACTGATTCTCTCGGAGGATGATTACGTGCTGCTGAAGGCTCAGGAGGTTGAGTTTGCGGCTTTGGGCTTTGATTTTGAGTTCAAGGAGCAGTGTGGGGTTATAATCAAGGGCATTCCTTCCACTCTTGCAGGTGAGCCGATTGATGTGATGCTTTACGAAATGTTGCGTGCGGCTGAGCAGCATGAGGATGTAGGAGAACGTGTGAGGGAGGACCTTGCGCGTGTGATGGCGCAGAAGGGTTCCCGACATATAACCTTGCAGAGTCGTGAGGAGGCTCAAGATATGTTGCAGCGATTGTGTGGATGTGAAAACTATAGTTTCTCACCCTCGGGCAAGGCAATAATGGTTGAGCTTGCACTTGATGAGTTACGCAAAAAACTAAATTGATTTTAGAGTATGTATATCAGAAGAAATATCACACCCCCTGTGGTGAAGAATCTTATCATAGCAAATTGTGTGGCATTACTCGCTACCGAGTTGCTGCCGTTTGGAAGTGATATCATCGAGCGTTTTGCTCTGTTTAATGTTGAGAGTCCGCAGTTTCACAGCTATCAGGTCTTTACATATATGTTCCTGCATGGCGGTGTGTCGCACCTCTTTTTCAATATGTTTGCACTGTGGATGTTCGGCCGCCAGCTTGAGTATGAACTCGGCTCGCAGCGCTTCTTCACCTATTACATGGTGTGCGGAATCGGTGCAGCATTGTTGCAACTTGGTGTAGGATATGCCGAATATGCTCATGCTGTGGATGCCAGGGATATGTATGAAGCTGTGCATCTGCTTAGGATTCCTACGGTGGGTGCTTCGGGTGCGGTGTTTGGTTTGTTGCTTGCCTTTGGCGTGTTGCATCCCAATAATGTCATCATGCTCATCTTCCCTCCAATTGCCCTGAAGGCCAAGTGGTTTGTCCTTATATATGCTTTGATGGAACTCTTCTTTGGAGTGAAGGGCTATCAGTCAGGTGTTGCCCATTTTGCCCATCTTGGAGGCTTGCTGTGGGGCTTGGCTCTGCTATATTGGTGGAAAAAGAGGAGAAACATATATTTTTAATCAGAGATGGCAGATTATTATCGCACCACATATGGCTCTGAGGAGCGTCGTCAGCAAAAGTCGGTGTTGGGTGTTTTTCTCGACACCTTGATGCTTGTGGTGACCGTTGTCGTTGCAATAGTTTTTATCGCAACCCTTTTTGTGCCTAGGCTCGACCCTCGTGGGTGGGGCGAAGTCACTACTCTGGGTTTAGTAGCGCCCTTTGTCTATATTGCGCAGGTGGTTGTCATGCTCTATTGGATTATGAGGTGGCGTATGCTCATTGCTGTGCCCATGATTCTGCTCTCTGTCGCTGGGCTTTTTAGCTTGTCGCTATTCTATAAATTCGAGGTGCGCCGCAGCTATGGAGGCAAGACCTATGATCGTGCAGCTCTGAAGATTATGACATATAATGTGAGGAGTTTTATTGATGATAACGGCGAGCGTTGCATAGATTCTATGTTGGCAATTATCAAGCACCAGAACCCCGATGTTTTGTGTTTGCAGGAGTTTGGATTTAGGGAGATTGTAGATAGCATGCTGCAACCCATGTATGCTTTGCCCAAAGCTGTGTCGCGCAGCAACTTAAGCCCTGCCATATACAGTCGTTATCCAATTATCAAGGCTCAACGTATTGATTCCATGAAAGAAGTGGTGTGGGCAGATATAGTGGTGCGTGAGGATACTTTTAGGGTCTTTAATACACACCTTCATTCGACCGAGATTCGCCGAGCCGATAATGTCTATCTCGAAAATCATGAGTATCTCGATGACGAGGGCTCAGAGCAGCATTTGCGCAATATGGTGCGTCGTTTGAGCGAAAATAATAAACTGCGTGCCGAGCAGGTGGATACAATCTCGCAGATGATAGCCGCTTCGCCATATCCTACGATTGTGTGTGGTGATTTCAACGATGTTCCTGTGTCGAATACTTATCGCCGTATGGCGCATCGTCTGCGTGATGCGTTTCGTGAGCAAGGTAGGGGATACTCCTACACCTATCGCGGCTTCTTTGATATGTTGCGTATAGATTATGTGCTGAGTTCCAGGGATTTTACAACACTCTCGTATGATGTGATTGATAGCTGGGGCTTGGAGTTGCAGAAACGTCGTGGTGGCGACACTGTTGTGTTGCGCAACTTTGGAACGCGATTGCCTGTTTTGGGCGATGGCGTACGTGAGAGATTGGATGAGGCGACACTCAGCCTCTATGAGAACGATACGCTCGGATTGACAATGGTGTACGATACTCTGACCATTATCCCGTATTTGTGCGTCTGCGCTATGATAAAGAGATTAACTAACACAAACAATTATGATACTCGATTCTTTGAAAAACAAAGCACGCTATGAGGCGTTGCACCCACGCTTTAAGATGGTTTTTGACTATATCGACAGTCACGATTTGGTGGCTATGGAGTGTGGTCGTCATGATATTGATGGCGATAATGTTTTTGTTAATATTCAGGAACTGGATTTGCGTCCAACCGAGGAGGCTCGTCTGGAATTGCATCGTAAGTATATCGACATCCAGCTTCTGCTCGATGGAGAAGATGAATTATTTGGCTGGAGTGAGCGTAAGGATTGCCTAAAACCCGAGGCTGATTTTGACGAGCAGAAGGATGTGCAGTTCTTTACCGATGTGCCTCAATGTTTCTATTCTGTGGCAAAGGGTCAGTTCTCGATTCTTTATCCCGAAGATGGTCATGCGCCAATGCTCGGTAAGGGTCATGTCAAGAAGTGTATATTCAAGATAGCCTTGTAGTTAGGGCTGATATTATTATACTGCGGAAGATTTGTTTTAGGACAAGTCTTCCGTAGGCTGTTTATTATAGGGTACTTTCGTGATAAAATAAGTAGGATTCATTGAAAAAGTTTTTTTATGAGTGTGTGATGTCTTATTTTTGTGCTTGGTAAATTGTAAAATTATGAATTTTAATTTCATGTATTTCATTGTGAAAAGATTGGCATTGTTGTGTGTGTTATTTGTGGGAGTGTCATGTGCCAATGGTGATATATACGAAGATTTTGAAAATAAGCCAGATAAGGAGGATGCTGGAGTCGAGTTAAGGTTGGGTATTCCTGCAACGCGTGCCACGTTGGATGACGATTTGAATCTTCGTTGGCAGCGAGGTGACCGTATCTACTTCATGGCATATACCGGCTCAACACAGCTATGCAATAAGGAGGCAAGTTTTTGGGCGAACCTGATGGACGACTCATCATATGGTCATCCTCAGGCATATTTTAAGGCGAAGTTTGATGCTACGGCCGAGGCCACTGTCTTGGAGTCGCTTAAAAGCATTACGGATGGCAAGTGTTATGCTGTTAGCCCAGTGAAGGGAGTGACCATTAATGGTACGACAGCCACCATGACCATTCCAAGCGTGCAGACAGGTGAATATAGCAGTGCGTGTGACTTTATGACTGCGCGCAGTGGTGCCGTTGAGGGCCTGAAACTAAGTACGGGCAATAATGATGATTATGTGAATGATGTTGATTTGGTTTTTGAGCATCATACACATGCTTTTCGTGTGATTATTCCTGGGAATAACCTCGGAAAGGAGATCGCAAAGGCCTATATTAAGTTTCCATTTGCTGTTGTGGGTGATGTGACCGTGGATTTTACTACGGGAGCTGTATCTGCAACCAACACCAAAGATTTGGTTACGGTTGAGTTTGTTGAGCCCAAGAGTGCGGGAGATGAGTTCTGGGTATTCATCAACGGCGTTGAGGATAAGGGTGCGGTGGATTTGCGTTTTCAGGCAACTGACGGCACCTTTACGGAGCGTCGTCTGGCGAAGTTTACGCAGCAGAATTGGTCGGCAGGTAAAATCTCAAAGATCTCTATGTCGGTACCTCAGGCTGTGACCTACACTACGATTCATAGCACGGTTCCCGACTATTCGCGTTTGGGTGAGGAGGTGACAAATTTACATCTATCACTCGCAGCAGGTTATTTTACCGATTATGCGACTACTCAAAATGCTCCGAAAGATGCAAATGGCATTTTCCAGTATATGCTCTTCAGTGATATCGTTGATGATAGTTTCCGTTCGGCAAATCATACACTGACTTTTGAATCTACTCACGCCATTGTGCCACTCAAAGACCCTGTTGTTTTTGGAACGAGTCTTACTCCTGGTGCGGTGAATAGCTATGAGCTTACGGCTCCATATGTGTTTGAGGAGGATTTCTCAACCATACAATCATACAGTCGTGACGATCGTACGGGAGCGCAGGGTACTGCTGTTACGGCCTATGATTTGACCGCATACGGTCTGACTTCGGGCTGGTCGGGAGCGCGTACAGGTGGTGAGGTAGGACAATCCATACGTGTGGGTTCGCGTGTGGACCGAGTGTGGGGTTATACGCACACCTATGGCCGTCTGGATTCGCCATCTATTGCCAATCTGAAGCAGGACGTGAGTGCAAATGTAGTGGTGACATTCAATTACAGTGGTGGTATAGATGGTGACAGCGGTTACTCGCCACGTGCAGTTTGTGGATATACGACAACGGCAGGATTGATAAATGGAAAGTCGGGCTCATTCTCGAGTGATGCCGATGATTGGGAGAATATCTTGGGAACACAACTCGTGCCGTCTATATCGACAGATGGTTCATATACGTCTGTTCCGCAGAGTACTTCATATATCATATCAGGGTGTCAGAGGACATACCGCCTCTCGTGGATGATTAGAGGTGCTGGTGAGGGTGGATTTATCTCGAATGGTAACCAGTGGATGTTTATTGATAATGTGAGAGTTTCAATTGCGCAATAAATGTAAAAACAACACAATATGAAAATGAAAAAGTTATTGTTAATTGCTTTGGCTGCGATGACAACTGTCGCATGTTCAAAGGACAGTTCAGAAGAGCTGATTGATTGCCCTGAAGGTATGGGTATTGTTAGCTTTGACGTGACTCCGACACTTGTTGTTGAGGGTACGCGTGCTCAGCAGCAGATCCCTGATGGTGTTACAATCCCCACAATCGAAGAGTTGAAGTTGGGAATTGTTACCACCGATGAGAATGTAGATTATGACGGTGGAGAGTGGATTAGTGTTGAGTCATTCAATAAGGTTTATAAGAAGACCTACTTTAAGAGCGGCATGTATGAGGCTACGGTTTCATATGGTGACCCTGCTCAGGAGGGCGAGAATTGCCCTTATTTTGTTGATACAAAGTCCTTTAGTGTGATTGCTCGTAGCAAGGTGGATGTTGCTATGGAGCCCAAGTTGGGTAACTCAATTGTTAAGGTTGAGTTCAGCGATACATTTAAGAACTATTTTGAGAATGGTGCTGCAATGACCATCACAAGTGGCAACGGCAACACCTGGGTGGTAAATTACGAGACTTCGCCATACCTCTTTGTTGAGAGTCGCAAGGACTTGACAATTTCGGGTTATGCTATAAAGCAGAAGCCAAGTGCTTCGATAGATGCTCCGAAGGTTAGCTTCGATGATGTGAGAAAGACAATGGCTGCATGTACAATGTATACATACACCTACGATGTTACAACCGCTGGCAGCGTTACAGTTACTGTTGAGATAACCAACGAGCCAATCGAGGAGGTTGTTGTAGGAGATGCAGAACTTAATGATGATGCTATTTAAGCGTAAATCTTTGGAAAAGAAAAATAATAAAAGATAAGATATGAAAAAATTGATGTTAATCATGGCTATGGCTGTCGGTATGGTGGCGTGCCATGACGAAAAGGTTAATTGGGGCGGGGCGAGCGAAGATAATACTGCCGTTGGATACATCGCCTTTGCCGAGAATGGTCTTTCTGTGAATGTCGATAGTGAGTCGGCCGCAGGTGACCTTGATACCAAAGCTACGCGTGCAGAGGAGGCAAGTGCAGACTATACCATCGAAATCTGGAACTCTGATAACGAGATGGTGGCAACTTTCAAATATGGCGATCGTGAGGATAACTATACCACCTCGAGCAAGGACGCTTCTCGCCGAGGAGTTGCTGTGCCTATTGGAATCTACACCGTGAAGGCATACTCGGCCGAGACTCCAAAAGAGTCGGATACTCCACAGTATGCAGGCGAGACTGCGGTGTCGGTTGCCAAGGATGCTGTGGCCGAGGCAAGCATTACATGTAAGCTTTCAAGTGTTAAGGTGTCGGTTCGTTTCGACCCTATTTTGGCGTCGTTGATTGCTGAAGATACCAAGACGCGCGTTGTCCTTGGCTTGGAGGATGTAAGCGAATATACATTCACAGGTCGTCCTGTAACTCCAGCAACAGAGGCTGCTATTCCAGATGGTTGCAGCAAGTTGGAGTGGGGCGCCGAGGGCGGATACCGTTATTTGCGTCCAAATGAGGATGTGAATCCTTTGGTGTTGTATCTCACAACAACTTATAACGGCAGTGCCATTAAGGATCAGGCACTTAGGATTTGCGATGATGCAAAACCAGGCGAGTGGCGTCAGGTTACAGTAAAACTTGAGAATGGCGACAGCGGAACAGTGTATATCGTTGTTGAGGTTAATACTTGGGTTGAGGGCGAGATGGTCGATGTGGATGTCACTACGATGTCATTGTTCGGTGGTGAGTCAGGTATCCCCGATGACTCAGATGCTCCTGTGATTGAGTGGGTGAACCACGACTTTACACAGATGTTTACCCTCACCGATGCAATGTTCAATACCGCCGGAGAGTATGTTGAGGGCGCAGCCTTTATGGTGACCACTAAGTCGGAGATTGTGTCGATGATGCTGGGTGTCAGCTCAACTAACAGCGATTTGAATGAGACAGCCGTTGATTTGGGCCTTGATGTTGAGGGTGGTTTGGATCTTACGACCACATTGAGCTCAACTACAAAGATGATTCTCGGAGGATGGGGATTCCCAATTTCAAACATCGCAGGTCAGACAGAACTTTCGTTCGACCTCTCGAAGCTGATGAAGGTTTTGCATGATGATTATGCAGGAACACACACCTTCACTATTACTGTTGCCGATAAATTGGGCAGCTCAACAACCGTAGAGCTTAACATCACATCGGGTCTTGTTATCGATCCTAATGTTGTTTGGGTAGGTCAGAATATCGACAACGTGGTAGATATCTATCCTCAGGATCCTAACGACAAGACTACAATGGAGCTTTTGGTGACTGCCAAGACCGGCATCAAGAGTCTGATTGTGACCGTTGATGGCGTTTTGGCTCCAGCATTGCCCGATGTGGGTCTGCCAACATCGTTCGATCTTGTTAAGCCTGTCAAGGTTACAGATAATGGCGATGGTACAACAACTGAGACAGACATCTCTACAACATTGAATAACTTAGGTTTTAAGACGGGAGATCAGGTGAAGGATCAGACAAGCGTATCGTTTGACATCACAGGCTTCAAGACTCTGTTGAAGGTTGCTCCTGGTGTTACTAAGTTCTGGGTTGATTTGACCGATAATGAGGGTAACAATGTCAAGAAGGCAATGCAGATTAATATTATAGTCACTGAATAAGGGTTATGAAAAAGATATTATATATATTTACATGCATAGCACTTGTGCTTGGTGTGGCATGTAGTAAGGAAGACGATTTTGCATCGGAGGATAAGGGCGCAGTATCGTTCTACTTCCCCGTAACGCGTGCGACAGTAGATGAGGCTACTTACCAGATGATGAAGTTTCGCATCTACTCATATGATGATGCCGGTGAGAAAACATTGGTGCGTCTTTATACTTATGACGAGATAAAGGATATGAAGATGTGGCTTGTTGCAGGCTCCTATTCTATTGATGTTGAGGGTGGAGTGAAGTCCGCAGCATCATTCACCGACATATACTACGCGGGCAGTACCAAGTTCGACCTGGCAGCGGGTGAAGATAAGTCAGTGACTGTAAAGGTGCAGCCTAAGAACACTCTTATCAAGGTTGTTTTTGATGAGAGCGTGTCGAAGAACATGGAGAAGGCGCAGGCTGTTGTGGCAATTGCCGACGAGTTTAATATCGATGATATTGCAACCGGCGAAATCCCATCGCTTATCTACAACCAGACAGCTGTTGGTTATTATCTTCTTGAGGAGGATGCTACATCGTTTGTGTGGAACTTTACGGGTGCTGTTCCTGCGAAGGGTGCTACGGTCGATAAGATTGGCAAGTACACTCCCGAGAATGGTTTTAAGGCGGGTTATCAGTACACCATTACGTTCAAATATTCTCCAGACCTCCCAGGATATATTACTTTGAGCGTAGATGTTGACAAGAGTGAGACAGTTCAGAATAACGAATTGGTCTTCAAGCCAGAGCCTCAGATTTCAGGAACAGTTTCTGCTCGAGTTTACGAGGGTATGGAGGCTTTGACATACGACGTGAAGGCTATTAGCGAACTTGCCACAATGAAGATTCAGGTGGGTGAAGAGGTTTACACCTACTCTACAGCTGATGGCGCGACAAATACCAACGACGGCTATTTTAGTGTGGAGCAGACAACCGAGGGCTCGAATCTTAATTGGACGGTAACCTTGGGAGACAAACTCATCGGTGCGTTGAAGGCCGGTGATCAAACTGTAACACTTACAGCTATTGATGTCGAGGGTGTTGAGGGTGAGTTGGATGCAACCTACTTTGGTGAGGGTGTTTTCTCAATGTCGGTGCTGGATGCATGGTCTGCAACGGCAACACTTAAGGCCTATGTAAATAATAGCGCGGCCGGCGATGTGAAGATTTATTATCGCGAAGTGGCTCCAACCCTTTTCTCAGATTGGTCGGTAGTGGATGCTACACTCTCATCGGATAATATTTACACAGCTACAGCTACGGGCGTAGATGGTAACCGTAGCTATGAGTACTATTTGTACTATGGCGATAAGCAGAAGGGCGTAAATGCAACCTTCACTACCAAGGGAACGTTGATTCCTCACGGCGATTTGGAGGTATGGAGTGGCTCTATGCCATTGTGCCCA
>JAFOHD010000076.1 GCA_017421945.1 Alistipes sp.
GTTTAAGCATGTTGAGGGTGGCAATGCAAAGAAGGCTGATGTTAAGGATGAAACTCCCGTCGAGGAGCTATCTCCTGCTGAGACAAAATCTCGTATCGTTGCTCTCTGCTTGGTATTTGCCGTTGTAATCTTCTTTTGGATGGCATTCCACCAGAATGGTTTGACACTTACTTATTTTGCCAACGAGTTTACGCAAAAGACTTCTACCGGAGCTATGAATATGCTGTTTAGCGTTTGGAACTTGGTTGCCATCATTGCTTTCGTTTATGGAGCATTCTCAATTTTCCAGAGCAAGACAACTAAGGGTAAAGCTATTTCAACCGGCATCGTATTGGCTGCTTTAGGATTCTTGGCTTGGCAGTATTTCAATACTGTTGGCCTTACAGTTCCTGTTGATGAGAAATATTTCCAGTCATTCAATCCATTCTATGTTGTGGCTCTGACCCCTGTGTCAATGGCCGTATTTGGATATTTGGCATCAAAGGGTAAGGAGCCTTCAGCTCCACGCAAGATTGCTTACGGTATGTTAATTGCCGCCTTGGGCTTTATGGTCATGGCATACGGCTCTATCGGCTTGCTTACGCCTGATGCTCAGAAGGTAGCTGGTGAAGCTGCGACATTGGTATCACCAAGTTGGCTTATCAACACTTATTTGGTTCTTACTTTCGCAGAGTTATTCCTGTCACCAATGGGTATCTCATTCGTGTCGAAGGTTGCACCTCCAAAGTTCAAGGGTCTAATGATGGGTGGTTGGTTTGCAGCTACTGCTATTGGTAACTACCTAACAAAGGTAGGAGCATCATTCTGGAATGACATGCCATTAGTTGGCGTGTGGAGCATCTTTATCGTGCTTTGCTTGCTGTCGGCACTCTTCATGTTTGTGATGATGAAGCGTCTGGAGGCTGCCACAAAGTAAACCTCATAAAGCTATATTTTAGGTCGGCAACATCATAGGGTGTTGCCGATTTTTCGTTATATTTGCACCAAACATAAACCGCATGAAAACAATTCTCCTTGCCACGATGATAGCCTACATGGGCGGCAACATCTACCTGTTCATTCGCTCGCTGCAACAGCTCCAGCACCTGCCCACGTGGGGCAAGGTGGTGTTTGGAATAATGTTCTGGCTGGTGGCTTTCTCTCTGTTTATAGCCCTCGGCACACGCAATGTGTCCCTGCCCGAGGTGGTGGCACGCGCGCTCTTTGGCGTGGGCTCGGTGTGGATGGTGTTTCTGCTCTACATGGTGCTGTCGCTCGTTGTGGTGGATTTGCTGCGTCTGGCACTACCCCACTTCAACGGGTTCTACTACGCCTTGGGATTCACGCTGTGCCTGCTCGTGTATGGCAACTGGAACTACCACCACCCACGCATCGAGAACATCGACATAGAGTTCGACAAGCCCCTCACGCAGCCGCTGCGCATCGTGGCTGTGAGCGACGTGCATCTGGGCTACGGAACCGACAAGAAGGCTCTGAAACGATATGTCGAGCTAATAAACGAGCAGCAGCCCGACATAATCCTCATCGGTGGCGACCTCATCGACAACAGCACGAAGCCCGTGCGTGAGCAGCACATGCAGCAGGAGCTGAGCCAGCTGAAAGCCCCACAGGGAATATATATGGCTTTGGGTAATCACGAGTATATAAGTGGTATCGAGGAGTGCGCCGCACTGCTTGGGCAAACGCCCATACGCCTGCTGCGCGACAGCGTTGCAAGGCTGCAAAACGGCGTGCAGATTATAGGCCGCGACGACCGCACAAACCGCCACCGCAAGCCACTGGAGCATCTGCTTGAGGAGTGCGATAGGAGCATGCCCATCATAGTCATCGACCACCAGCCCTACCACTTGTCCGAGGCCGACTCGCTGGGGATTGACCTCCAATTTTCGGGGCACACACACCGCGGGCAGGTGTTCCCGCTCAGCCTGCTCACCGACCTCATGTATGAGCAGAGTCATGGCTACCGCCGCTGGTCACACGCCCACATCTACGTCTCGAGCGGGCTCTCATTGTGGGGCCCTCCGATGCGCATAGGCACACACAGCGACATGGCCATAATCACACTCAGGGAGAGATAACAAAGGGGGTTGCAAACCATTTGGTGCAACCCCCAACTCTTTATGGCAGCCTGCTTATATGAGTCTAAACAGATAGACCACGGCAGTTTGTGCAACTATGTAGGTGACGATGAACAGGGCCACACCACGCCCATTCTTCACATTAGTGGACTCGGCAAAGGCCTTATACGACCAATAGAAGTACCACACACACATCACCATAGCCACCAGCCCCACAACCGTCAGCAGCGCATGGTGCTGCATCATGGCGTTAAGGTTCATATCGGCAGCATAGCCCATGATACTCTTAACAGCTGGCACGACAAACATAAGCAACGAGAGGTCGAAAGGTATGCGGGCAAAGAGGTTGAAGGCTGCGACATCCCAGAAGCGCACCTTCGACTTCGACGCCACAGCGCCACCCACATACAGCATGACGGCAAAGACCAGCCACGCCGCCACCTGACGTAGCGTAGCCTGCCACAGCGCACCGCCACCAAAATCCACCTGCGTGAGCGAGGTGAGGCGCAGCCCGCACTGCCACGTAAGTATTGAGCTAAGAATCAATGCCACAGTACCCCAGCACAGAGCCTGGCGCAGAGGCAAATAACGGAATGGATTAAGAATCTTGTTCATATCTGCACGATTTAACTATTTGACATCCAGCTGATTCATTGACGCGATAATATCGTCGAGTCGGTTGCGCACCGTGGGGTAACTAAGTCCCATCTTCTGCGCCATCTCCTTGAGCGAGCCACTGCATCGCACAAAGTCGCACACAAAGGCCTGGTCCTCCTCCTTCAGGCGCATAAGCAGGGGCAGGGCGTAGTCGCCCTCAATAGTGGTCTCGCACTTGGCGCAGTGCATGGTTCTGACGCTCAACACATCGCCACACGAAGGGCAAGTCTTAGGCAAACGTTTCATAGCGATTGAATTTTATTACACTTTGTTTACACAAAGTTAAATATTGTTTTAACAAAATGCAAGCAATCTTGATATTTTATTTATTTTTCGGCACAAAAATTCGTAGGCGTGGGTGTGGCTTGTCGCAACATAGTACTTCGGGTATTATACTCCACTCGGAGCGTGAAACACTGACAGCGACACACAAGAAGCCATACTATGCGCTATAACATTTCAAGAGATTCTCTCTTGTTACTACCTTTTGCTGACAAAAGGTAGTGCGAAAATCACACGGTGATAAATTTTAGGGTGCGCAGAATGAAATTTCCTAAAACGGATGCCTCGCACTTTTATTTAAGATGAAAAGTTCTCCGTTTTTTAACGGAAATTTCCTCCCACGCCCTTATTCCTAAAATTCATCTGCCGTGGTTTCCTTGTCACAACATAGTACTGCGTGTATTATACCCCACTCGGAGTGTGAAACGCTAACAGCCACACACAAGCAGCGAAAAATAGCACCCCGACCGACAAAAAAAAGGCTACCCGAAGGTAGCCGCAAATATAAACAGGGAGATATGAGGTAAAAGACTACTGCTGAGCCTTCATTTCCTCATATAGTTTGTTATACTTTGTGTACTTATACATCATACCATCCTCGTCACGGAGTTTGAAGGTAAGAATCTTCAAAGTTTCAACAGTTGAGAAATCCTTTGGATTGAGCTCATAAGCCTTCTCGAGGAATGGAACAGCCTCCTTATAGGTCTCGGTAACCTTCTGTGAGTCGGCCTTCCACTCGGCATTGCTCTTATAGTCGCGCTTGTTAATCTCCTCACCCATAGCATCACCCTTAGCGATGTAGAAGTAACCGATGAAGAATGTTGCCTGAGCATTGGTAGGCTCCAGCTCGATAACCTTCTTGAACGATACGATACTCTCGTCGTAGTTCTTCAGGTTAAAGAACACCTTACCACGACCAAACCACATGTCGCGATTCTTGGGGTCACGCTTCAAAGCGGCGTCAATCATATCAACGAGCTCTGAGGGGTCACCCACGTTGTCGCCCGATGTATAGACGTCAATCAATGCTGCGATGATGTTGTCGTTTGATGGGAACTTTGCAAGACCCTCCATCAACAACTGCTTTGCACGCTGCATGTTAGCCGCGCGAACAGCCGAGTCGGTCTGACCGTTGTAGGCGTGGTAGAGGAAGTGGTAGATATCACCCTTCTCGTCAGTATAACCCAAAGCCAAAGCCTTGTCGAACACCTCAACAGCCTTCTTATAAGATGCCTGGTTCTTTGAGCCGATGTTACCATCGAGAACCCACAAATAACCAGCATAGTAGAGATACTGTGCATCGTTTGGATCCTTGGATGCGCAGTGGCTCTTGATGTAGTATGCCTTGTAGTAATTCTCGGCTGCAGCACCCCACTTCGCAAGGTCCTGGCATGCATTACCTGTCTGCAACAGGAAGTTTGCCAAACGGCCCAATGCAAGCTCTACCTTGCCTGCCTGCTTCTTATCGAGCTCGTAAGCCTTCATGTAAGAGGCGAAAGCCTCCATGATGAGCTCACCCTCCTTTACAAACTGAGTCTGCTCCCATGTGATTACCTTGTTGTTAGCCACGTAAATCTTAACCCATGGATAAACCATCTCGGTATAAGTAACATTGTTGATTACAACACCATCGGTCTTTGACTCGGGAACTCCCATAGCTACCTCAACGATAGGATACTCAACGCCTGCAAACAACTCCTTGGTAGGGTCAATGGCAGCCTTGAAGTAGGCATCACCGCGAGCAATCCATGTAGCAGCCTTCTTGCCCTTCTTTGCATCGTTTACCAACGCATCCGACTTGGTGATTTTGTCAAGAAGCACCTGCTTATTGACCTTCTGTGCATTTGCCATTGGCGAGGCCATAACCATTACAGCCAACACCGCAAAAATTAATCTTTTCATAGAATTAATCTTTAATGAAACCGTTAAAATTATTTATTTTTATTCGTTTGTCTGCGTTGCATCCTCCGCCTGGGTGGCTTGCTCTGTCGCGGGCTCAGGCTGGGTGGACTCGGTTGCCACCACATTCTCCGCAGGCTCTTCATCCTCGCTCATAGGAACAGCCATAACCGAAGCAATGACATCGCCCTCGCGCAGGTTGATAATCTTCACACCCTGCGTCGCACGGCCCGCCACACGAATCTGGTCAACCTTGGTGCGGATGGTCACTCCCGAGCGGTTGATAATCATCAGGTCGTTGTCGTCGCTCACAGCCTGAATAGCAACCAAATCACCCGTCTTTTCGGTGATGTTGATGGTCTTGACTCCCTTACCGCCACGGTTGGTGATGCGGTACTCGTCAAGGTCAGTACGCTTGCCGTAACCATTCTCCGACAGCACCAGCACATCCTGCTTTGAGTCGGGCTCGATGCAAATCATGCCCACAACCTCGTCGCCTGGGTCAAGCTCGATACCCCTCACACCGGCACCCACACGGCCGATAGGACGCACCTTGCTCTCGTTGAAACGGATGGCCTTGCCGCCCCTTGCCGCAATCATAATCTCGGCATTGCCGCTGGTAATCTTGGCCTCCAGCAGCTGGTCGCCCTCGCGGATGACGATGGCATTCACACCTGTCTGTCGTGGACGCGAGTACTCCTTCAGGCGGGTCTTCTTGACAACTCCCTCACGTGTACACATGACGATGTAGTTGTTGTTGATATACTCCTCGTCGCCCAGGTTCTTGGTGTTGATGTAGGCACGCACCTTGTCGTCGGGCTCAATCTGAATGATGTTCTGTATGGCTCGTCCCTTAGAAGAACGTGCGCCCTCGGGAATATCGTATACCTTGAGCCAATAACAACGTCCCTTCTCGGTGAAGAATATCATCGTGTTGTGCATCGACGCAACGTAGATGTGTTCGATGAAGTCCTCGTCACGCGTTGCGCTGCCCTTCATGCCCACGCCACCACGGTTCTGTATGCGGTACTCGGCCAGAGGCGTGCGCTTGATGTAGCCCATGTGCGAGATGGTGATAACCATGTCGTCATCGGCATAGAAATCCTCGGGGTTGAACTCCTCCGACGAATATACAATCTCGGAGCGACGCTCGTCGCCATACTTCTGCTTTATCTCCACAAGCTCGTCCTTGATAATCTGCATCTGCATATCGACGCTCGCCAGCACCTCGCTCAGGTAGTTTATCTTACGCTCCAGCTCGTCATGCTCGGCCTCGAGCTTCTCACGCTCCAAGCCTGTGAGCTGACGCAGACGCATCTCCACGATGGCCGCAGACTGAATCTCGCTCAGGCCGAAACGCTCCTGCAAGGCCTGCTTGGCAAGGTCGGTGCTGCGCGATGACTTGATAATCTGCACTATCTCGTCGATGTTCTCCTGCGCAACAATCAAGCCCTTGACGATGTGCATACGTTCCTGCGCCTTCCTCAAATCGAAACGTGCGCGGCGCACAACAACATCGTGGCGGTGGTCGATGAAGTGCTTAATCATATCCTTGAGGTTAAGCAACATAGGACGGCCATTCACCAGCGCAATGTTGTTCACGGCAAACGAGGTCTGCAACTCGGTGTTCTTGAACAGTGTGTTCAGCACGACATTCGCCGAGGCATCCTTCTTCACAAAGATGACTATGCGCAGACCCTTGCGGTCACTCTCGTCGTTGATGTACGAGATACCCTCGAGCTTCTTCTCATTGACCATCTGGCCAATCTTCTTGACGATATTCTCGGCCTTATTGACCATGTAGGGAATCTCGGTAACCACGATGCACTCACGACCCGAAGGAGTGGTCTCAATCTCGGTGCGGGCACGCATGATGACACGGCCACGACCTGTAAGCAGTGCCTGCTTGGCTCCCTCGTAGCCATAAATCAACGCTCCCGTAGGGAAGTCGGGGCCCTTGACATACTTCAGCAGCTCCTCGCACTCGCACTCGGGGTTGTCGATATATGCGCAGCAAGCATCCACAACCTCGCCCAGATTGTGGGGAGCCATGTTGGTAGCCATACCCACAGCAATACCGCTTGCGCCGTTCACCAGCAGCAACGGAATCTTGGTTGGCAACACCGTAGGCTCGTCAATGGTGTCGTCAAAGTTTGTGGTCCAGTCAATGGTATCTTTGTCGATGTCGGCCATCACCTCGTCGGTAATCTTCTGCATGCGTGCCTCGGTATAACGCATGGCCGCAGCCTTGTCGCCGTCCATAGAGCCGAAGTTACCCTGACCCTCAACCAACGGATAACGCATCTTCCACTCCTGCGCCATGTGAACCATAGCCTCGTACACCGAGCTGTCGCCATGGGGGTGGAACTTACCAAGTACGTCACCGACAATACGTGCCGACTTACGAGTAGGTTTGTCCGAGTAGAGATTCAACTCGTGGCTCATATCATAGAGGATACGTCGATGCACGGGCTTCAAGCCGTCACGCACATCGGGCAACGCACGCGACACGATAACCGACATCGAGTAGTTGATATAAGCGGTTTTCATCTCCTGCTCAATATTTATGGGAATAATCCTACCCACCAACTCGTCTTTCTTTTCTTCTTCGTTTATCATAAATTCAAAAAAATCGTAAAATTAGCGTCTTCAGCGCATCTATTTTAATAAACAAAAGTAGTGCTTTTTTCGCAAATAAACAATTTTATAGGCCTATTTTATCATGTGTTGTAAAAATAAATTTCAAGAAACGCTATTTTTCGCCCCTTTTCAGCCGATTTAAGCGCAAAACGAAGTTTTTGCGACAGGGGGGCGAGCGTTTGGCTGCGTGTGTGTGACCGTCGGTGTTTCACGCTACGGGTGGAGTATAATACCCGAAGTATTATGTTGCGACAAGCCACAATCACGGCAGATGAATTTTAGGAATAAGGGCGTGGGAGGAAATTTCCGTTAAAAAACGGAGAACTTTTCATCTTAAATAAAAGTGCGCAGCATCCGTTTTAGGAAATTTCATTCTGCGCACCCTAAAATTTATCACCGTGTGA
>JAFOHD010000077.1 GCA_017421945.1 Alistipes sp.
ATCGCCTATGGTGGCTCACCCCGTGCCTCTATCGCCTTGGCAAAGGCGGCACGTGCCTACGCCTTCATCCAGCGTCGCGGCTACGTCATCCCCGAGGATGTGCGTGCTGTGTGCCACGATGTATTGCGCCACCGCATAGGTCTCACCTACGAGGCGGAGGCTAACAACATCACCTCAGAGCAGATTATCACCGAGATTCTCAACAACGTTATTGTACCCTAATGCACCTTACCGAGCAAGACATACTCAAGCGCGTACGACAGATTGAGATTAAGACGCGCGGACTCTCCGACGATATCTTCGCGGGCAAGTACCACTCTGCCTTCCGTGGTCGTGGTATGTCGTTTGCCGAGGTGAGGGAGTATCGTGTTGGCGATGATGTGCGCGACATCGACTGGAATGTGACAGCACGCTCGTCAAAGCCCCACATAAAGATATATGAGGAGGAGCGCGAGCTGACGATGATGCTCGTGGTGGATGTGAGCGGCTCACGAGGCTTCGGCACAACCGAGCGCATGAAGCAGAACGTCATCACCGAGATTGCTGCCGTGCTGGCATTCTCGGCGGCGCAGAACAACGACAAGGTGGGTTGCATATTCTTCTCCGACAAGGTCGAGAAGTTCATCCCGCCAAAGAAGGGCAAGAGCCACATCCTGATGATTATACGCGAACTCATCAGCTTCCAGCCCGAGTCCTCGCGCACAGCCATATCCGAGGCTATACGTTTCCTCACGGGTGTGAGCAAGAAGCGTTGCACGACATTCATCCTCTCGGACTTCATGAACTCGCGCCGCGACAAGGCTCCGCTGGAGGATGCGCTGAAGATTGCAGGCTCGAAGCACGACCTTGTGGGCATACGCGTGTGGGACAGGCGTGAGGCCGAGTTGCCCGATGTGGGTATCATCGAACTTGAGGATGCCGAGACATTACGCAAGGAGTGGATTGACACCTCGTCACGACGTGTGCGCGAGCACTATGCCCAGAGCTGGCAGCAGCGCAGCGACGAGGTCGAGGAGCTGCTTCGCCGCAACCGCATCGACACCGCAACAATCTCGACCGAGGGCGACTATGTTGCCGAACTTATTAAACTCTTCAAGCAGAGATAATGGGAAATTCAAAACTTTATATTAAAAATTACGCCAACCAGATTGCCGCCTCGCAGTCCGGCAAAGAGTGCAGACATTCTCTGCCCGCACTCAACCGTGGAGCCTCAAAATTGAGGCTGGGCCTTGGTAAGATTATCTGCTGCGCAGCCTTGACTCTGCTATGCAACACAGCCTTCGCCGAGCAGGAGCAGCCCTCGGGCGTAAAACCCTCGGAGCGCGTAATACCTGCCAATGCTCCCAAGATAAGCGGCAGCGTTGAACCCGACTCTATCGGCATAGGCGACCGCTTCAACTTCTCGATTGAGGTGGAGAAGGACTTGATGCAGGAGGTGTATTTCCCTGATTACAAGAACGGTAACTCGGAATATTACGAGATTGTGGAGGATTGCCCCATTGACACTCTTGCGCGCGAGGGCCGCAAACTGAAGCTACGCAAGCGATACCTGATGGCGGCGTTCCAGGAGGGTATTCACCGCATGGTGCCCGAGGTGATGTATGCCGACAAGAACATCATCGACACGCTGCGAGGTGAGGACACCCTGCAACTGCTGGTCACCACATTTCAGATTGACTCCACATCGCACACCATCTTCGACCTTAAGCCCCAGCGCACGCTGAAGTTCAAGGTTGGCGAGATTTCGGGATACCTTACATGGAGCATCGTGGCCGTCATCGTCTTGATACTGCTCTACATCATAGCGCGCCGCATACTGGCGCACTACGGCAAGAGTTTCTCCGACATATTCCGCCCTGCGCCACCACTTCCGCCACATGAGATTGCCCTGCGCAACTTGCGCCAGCTCCACAGCGAGCGTCTGTGGCAGGAGGGCAAGCATAAGCTCTACTACTCGACACTCACCGACATCCTGCGTGCCTACATCGCAGGTGCATGGGGTGTGGGAGCCCTGGAGATGACCTCGGACGAGATTATCGAGGCTATGCGCAAGATTGATATTCCGCAGAAGCAGTCGATGGACTTGAACGACATACTGAGCTCGGCCGACCTTGTGAAGTTTGCCAAGGCGATGCCCGAAGCCGAGGAGAACGAGGCTGCATACAGCGCCGCATGGGAGTTTGTGAACCAGACCATGCCTCAACCCGAAGAGGAGGATGAGGAAGAGAAAAACAAATGACAATGAAGAAGTATCGTTTTCATATAGTATTCACCCTCGTGGCACTTATCTGCGCTGCGATGGCTTCGGCACAGAACATGCCCGAGAGAGGGCTGGTGCGCAAGGGTAACAGACTCTTCAACAAGGAACGCTACGCCCATAGTTCGGATGCCTACCAGCAAGCGTTGAACTACGACTCGACATCTTTCGAGGCTCGCTATAACTTGGGCAATGCGCTGATTCGCAGGGCTATGGCCGACACCACAGCATACAGCGACCCCAACTCGTCGCAGGCCAAGCTCAGCGCGGGATTCATCACCCAGGCTGAAGGTCTGCTACAAGCCGCAGCGGCCGATTCACTGCGCACAGCCGACGAGCGTGCCGATGCTTACTACAATCTTGGCAACTCGCAGTTCTCACAGCAGAAGTTACAAGATGCTCTCAAGAGCTACCGCCAGAGTCTTGTTCTGCGCCCCGATGATATGGAGGCAAAGTACAACTATGCCCTGACAAAGAAACTGCTTGAACAGCAGCAAAATCAACAGCAGAACCAGCAGAACGACCAGAATCAGGAGCAAAATCAGCAGAACGACCAAAATCAGGACCAGAACCAAGACCAGCAAGACAACAACCAGAACCAGCAAAATCAAGACAAGCAGGATAACAAGCAAGATAACAATCAGGAGGATAAGGGTAGCGACAACGAGCAAAAAGAGCAGCCACAGCAACCTCCACAGGGTCAGCAGAAGCCCCGAAGCGGCATGAGCGAGGAGCAGCAGCAACAACTCCTGAACGCCATACAGGCGCAGGAGGACAAGACCCAGGATAAGCTCGACGAGAAGAAGAAGGGTATCATCATCCGAGGTAAAAAGAATTGGTAATCATGAGATTTGCAAATCCATATCTGTTGTGGCTGTTGGTGCTTATAGTGCCAATGATTGCCTACTACATCTACCGCACCCTGCAAGGCGGTGCCACCATACGCATCTCCACATTGGAGGGTGTGAAGGGTGCTCCCCGCACCTTGCGCTACTGGTTGCGTCATATACCGTTTGTGCTTCGCACGGGAGCCTTCGCACTGCTGGTGGTTGCTTTGGCACGCCCCCAGGTTGTGGAGCAGCGCAGCCACACAAATGCCGAAGGTATCGACATCATGCTCTCGATAGACATCTCGGGCTCAATGCTTGCCCGCGACTTCCAGCCCGACCGTCTGGAGGCTGCCAAGGAGGTGGCTGCGGCGTTTATCTCGGACCGCGTGGGTGACCGCATAGGTGTGGCGGTGTTTGCGGGCGAGAGCTTCACACAGAGCCCTCTGACCACCGACAAGAGTACCCTGCAAACAATGCTCGCACGCGTGCGCAGCGGCATAATTGAGGATGGCACGGCCATAGGTAACGGCTTGGCTACGGCACTCAACCGCCTGCGTGAGAGCGAGGCGAAGTCGAAGGTGGTGATTCTGCTGACTGATGGCGTGAACAACCGAGGCGAGATAGCCCCTCTGATGGCTGCCGACATAGCCGCCGACATGGGCATCAAGGTCTATACCATAGGTGTGGGCAAGCAAGGCAAGGCACCCTATCCCGTAATTGACCACTTCAGCGAGATAAGCTACCAGCTGATGGATGTCGAGATTGACGAGCAAACCCTCACCGAGATAGCTTCACGCACGGGTGGAAAATATTTCCGTGCCACCGACAAAGATAAGCTAAAGGCCATCTATGACGAGATTAACACGCTGGAAAAGAGCAAGGTGGAGGTCACCGACCTCACGCTCTACCACGAGAAGTTCCTGCCCCTGTTGCTTGCAGCCATAGCTCTCCTGATGCTGGAGTTTGTCTTTACCCACATAATACTTAAACGAATACCATAACCTATGTTCAGATTTGCCCACATAGAACTGCTATATCTGCTGGCGTTGATACCCCTGCTGGCTGTGGTCTTTGCACTTGTGATGCGCCGCCGCCAGAGACTCATGGAACGTTTTGGCAACACGGCTCTGCTCAAAGAGCTCACACCCGGCTACTCACGTTTCCGCCTGCGGCTGAAGCTGTGGATTTGGCTTGCGGCCTTTGCATGCCTTGTGGTGGCTGCGGCACGCCCACAATTAGGCTCAAAGCTGCGCGAGCAGAAAGCCCGAGGTGTGGAGATGATGCTCGTTGTCGATGTATCAAACTCAATGCTCGCCGAGGACTTCGAGCCCAACCGTCTGGAGCGTACCAAGTATGCCATAAACAAGCTTTTTGAGGGTTTGCAGCAAGAGCGCGTGGGTCTAATCGTCTTTGCCGGCGAGCCCAAGGTGCAGCTGCCCATCACATCGGACTACCGCATGGCTCAGGCATTCGCCAAACGCATATCTCCCACGCTCGTAGCCGAGCAGGGTACCGACATAGGCAAGGCTCTGCAACTCGCCTCGCTCTCGTTCTCAAGCCAGAGCGGCAACAGCCGTGTGATAGTGCTTATAACCGACGGTGAGAATCACGAGCAGAGCGTCGAGCAGGTGGCGCAGATGGCCACACAGGAGGGAATACGCATCTACACAATAGGTATAGGTACCCCCGAAGGTGCCCCAATCGAGATTGACGGCGAATTTGTGAAGGACGAGAATGGCGAGATGGTGGTGTCGCAGCTCGATGAGCAGACTCTTGAGCAGATTGCCTCAGCCACAGGTGGAGCATACGTCAGAGCCACGAAGCAGTCTATCGGTCTGGAGGAGATTGTCAAGAGCATCAACCAGATGGAGAAGAGCGAACTCTCGACCGTGCGCTACGAGGAGTACAACGAACAGTATCAATACTTTATAGCCGTTGCGCTGGCATTG
This sequence comes from Alistipes sp., assembly GCA_017421945.1. GTDB lineage: Bacteria > Bacteroidota > Bacteroidia > Bacteroidales > Rikenellaceae > Alistipes. Next base: position 5,037 of record JAFOHD010000077.1, read on the forward strand.
CTGCTGCTTGAGAGCTTTATCCTAAGCCGCCGCAACCCCGCCCTGCGCCGCTTCAACATCTTCCGCGAAAAAGAGGAGTAACGGTATCATTTAGACGTAAACAACCAATATGACAACGCATGCCTGCAAGTGAGCGTATGTAAACCGTTTTCAACACTCATTTGCAGGGAAATATCCCAAAGCGAGGGCTACCGACATCATTCAGGTAGCCTTCGCTTTTTGTTGCAAGAGAAAAAAATAAACTCTCATTTCAGTTTTTTGGGCGTAAATAGAGATTATTTATCCCAAAATCGCTAACTTTACAACCAAATATACCTATGTAAATACAAATATGTCTTTAGACACTGTTACATACCATGTTCCCGTGCTGCTGGAGGAGTCTGTCGCGCTGATGGACATCACCCCCGATGGCACATACTGCGACCTTACGTTTGGTGGCGGAGGGCACTCACGTCACATCCTGTCGCAACTTGGTGCGAATGGGCGGTTATACTCCTTCGACCAGGACCGCGACACGCTGAAAAATGCCCCCGCAGATGAGAGGTTCAACTATGTGGAGAGCAACTTCCGCTTTCTGCGCTCTCAGCTCAGAGTGCGAGGCGTTGAGCAGGTGGATGCCATACTTGCCGACCTGGGAGTCTCGTCGCACCACTTCGACGCTGTGGAGCGAGGATTCTCATTCCGAGGAGATGCCCCACTCGATATGCGCATGAACCAGCGTGGAGGACGCACAGCCGCAGATGTGGTAAACACCTACACGGCAGAGGAGCTGGGGCGCATATTCAAGGAGTATGGCGAGCTGGACACCACATGGAAGATTGCATCGTGCATCGTGCGCAGCCGCGAGCTGCAACCCATAACCACCACAGCGCAGCTGGTCGAGGCGGTACGTCCATGTACCCCCAAGCGTGACGAGTCGAAGTTCCTGACAAAGCTCTTCCAGGCCTTCCGCATTGAGGTAAATGGCGAGATGGAGGCACTGAAGATGGCTCTGGAGCAGGCTCTGAAGGTGTTGCGCCCGGGAGGTAGGCTGGTGGTGATATCGTACCACTCGCTCGAGGACCGCTTAGTGAAGAACTTCATGCGCAGCGGCAACTTCGAGGGCAAGGTAAAGCAGGATTTTTATGGGCGTGTGGAGACACCATTCGAGGTTATCACCCGCAAGGCGGTAGTTCCCTCGGCCCAGGAGATAGAGAGAAACCCACGTTCACGCTCTGCCAAGATGCGTGCAGCTATAAAATTGTAAATGATGACACCTGTAAGCGATGAATTTAACCCCCTGAGCGAGGAGGAGTTGCGCCAGCAAGAGCAGGACGAGGAGTTCCGCCGCCGCGTGCGTGACGAGGTGCGTCGCATGCAGAGTGGCGCAGCACAGGAGGATATCGAGCGCGATATCGAAGAGGAGGAGGCCATACAAGCCGAGCAGACACGCCGCGAGGCAAAGAAACGGCTGAAGCGTTCACGCCTCTTCTACCAGCTTTTCTCGGGAAGCATCCTGCAGAACAGTTCCGTAGCCAAGCACTACGGGCACTTGATAGCCATAGCCATAGCTTCGCTGGTGAGCATCATGATTATGTTTGCCACGCTCTATGCCGACATAAAGTATTCACGCCTGGAGCGCGAGGTGCAGCTTCTGCGCGAGCGTTCGATACGTCTGCGCGAGCAACTATACAAACGCACTACTCATGCTGCAATAGTCGAGGAGTTGGAAAAGCGAGGTATCAAAATGCAGGAGCCTCGCAGAAGAAGAGAAATTATCGAGGAGTAAAATGGCACAGAAACGACCTGAAATAGATGTAAAAGCCGAGATGTACGACCGCGCAAAGTGGTTGTATGTAGTCTTCTTTATTGCCGGACTGGGCGTTGCCCTACGTCTTATTTGGGTCATTTTCCTCAGCCCCGAAATATCAATCAATGCCGACAAACTCGAGGAGCGCATATTTGTACGCGATACCATTCAGCCTCTGCGAGGCTCAATCCTCGACCGCAACGGCGCACCCCTTGCCTCATCAATACAGCGTTACCGCATAGACTTCGACATGGGTAGCGAAGGCTTTGATTCGCTCGAGCTCTTCTCGCAGCATGCCGACTCGCTTGCCAAGCTCTTGAGCCTATTCTTCAAGGACCGTTCACCCAAGGAGTATTACAGCACACTGATGAACGCCCGCAAGTCATGTATCAAAATTGTGCATGTGAGAGACTCCGTTGCCATGCGTGAGGGTTTGTGGGAACGTATATGGGATGCTGTGACAAATGCCGAACTGCAAAAGATTCCCATATATGACACCATCCGCGACCATCGCCCCGTGAACATTCTGCCCCGCGCCGTAGATTTCAACGAGTGGCAGGTGTTGCGTAAATACCCTATCCTAAATTGGAACATGGGCATGACCTACCGCCGTGAGCCTGTCGATCAACGCATATACCCCTATGGCGAGATGGCTCGCCGCACGATAGGTAAGATTACCGAGAACGTGAACAAGGAGGATATGGAGAATCGCCGTGGGCAATATGGGCTTGAGAACATCTTCAGCAAGGAGCTCACCGGAACAATAGGCATACAACTGCGCCAGCGCATAGCTCCGGGATTTTCAACCCTGGTACATCATGGCGACAGCATTGACGCCGAGGATGGTTTGGATATCATCACCACTATCGACGCCGAGCTTCAACACATGGCCGATGCGGCACTACGCCGTCAGCTGGTCAAGGAACAGGCTATATGGGGCACGACCATAATCATGGATGTGGAGACGGGTGACATTCTGGCACTTGCCAACCTGGGCGAGACAGCCCCCGAGAGCGGCATATATTACGAGAAGGATAACTACGCCTTCAACCGCCGCATAGAGCCGGGCTCGACGTTCAAACTCGCCTCGCTGCTGGCCCTGACCGAGGATTGCAAGCTGCCCATCACGCAGTGTTACGATGCTAACGAGGGTCGCAAAACCGCGATTGGTCACCACACGGCAATGGTGCAGGATGACCACAACTGCGGAGGCATGATCGACATGAAGACCGCCACAGCGCAATCTTCGAATGTATATTTCGCACGCGCCATATATGAGAATTACAACTCCGACCGCCAGCGATATGTGAAGTTCCTCGGCGAGAAGTTACATCTGGGCGAAGATGTGGGTTTCACCGACATGGAGGAGAAATTGCCCTATATACCCGACCCCAAGAACAAAAAACGATGGTGGGCATCTACTCTGCCCAACATGGGTTATGGATATGTTATCGAGCTGCCTCCAATACGCATGGCCGTGTTATATAACGCCGTGGCGGGCGGTGGCAGGATGGTCGCTCCACGCCTGGTGAAAGAGCTAAGGCGGGGGGACAAGACTGTGCAGGAGTTCCCCATAAAGGTTATGGACGAGCAGATATGCTCTCCCGAGGCGTTGAAGATTGTGCATGAGTGTCTGGTGGAGACCGCCCGCACGGGTACCACAAAACTATATTTCCGCGACACCACAGCCTTCCGTGTAGCATCGAAAACGGGTACGGCAAAGGTGGCACAGCGTGGCGATGGAGGAGGTGCTAGCTATGCCGACGGTTACTACATGGGCTCGGTGGCGGCATACTTCCCTGCCGACAAGCCTAAATATACGATACTTACATCTATCTTCACCAATAAAAAGACACGCCGTAGCCACTACGGAGCTACGCTGGCGGGTCCCGTGGTGAGGGATATAACCAACTACATATACTACCGCGATGAGGAGTGGCACCAGCAGGTAGCGAGTTCACGTGAGAAGCACTACCCCCACCACGTGAAGGGTGGCGCAATAGCCAACGTAAGGCGTGTGGCCGACAAGTTCTCTCCCCACGTATCATTCTCCGACCGCGAGGGCTGGGGCGTGGCACGCACCGACACGCTGCACAACGTAAGCATCTCGACCATCGAGAATAACTCGCTTATGCCCAATGTGGTAGGTATGGGACTGAAGGATGCGCTCTACATACTGGAGAGCCGTGGATTGACGGTGACATTTACAGGCAGCGGCACAGTCCGCACGCAGAGCATACGTGCCGGCGAGCGCATAGGTTCGGGAGGCAACGTAAGTATTACACTGAGATAAAAAACAACCAGGATATGAAAAAACTTAGCGAGTTGATATTGTCAGCCTCGGTCGTGCAGTTCACGACAGCCCGCGACCCTGAAATCAGGGCTCTGCAATATGACTCACGCAAGATAGAGGAGGGCGACTGTTTCTTTGCCGTAAGAGGTACACAGAGCGACGGTCACAACTACATCGGGGCAGCCATCGACAAGGGCGCCGCAGCCATCGTGTGCGAGCAGCTGCCCGAGCAGCTCAACGATGGGGTGAGCTACGTTGTTGTGGAGGATAGCAACCGCGCCATGGCCGACATGGCGGCAGCCTTCTACGACTACCCCTCCGAGGAGCTGGAGCTGGTGGGTGTGACGGGCACAAACGGCAAGACCACCGTGGCAACGCTTCTGAGTGACCTCTACACCATGATGGGACATAAGGTGGGACTGATTTCAACGGTCATATATCGCATCGGCTCACGCGAGGTGGCATCAACACACACCACGCCCGACACCATACGCCTGAACGCCATGCTGCGCGAGATGGTGGACGAGGGTTGCGACTACTGCTTCATGGAGGTGTCGTCGCACTCGGTGGTGCAGGAGCGCATACGAGGTCTGCACTTCAGGGGCGGCATATTCACAAACCTCACACACGACCACCTCGACTATCACGGCACCTTTGCCGAGTATATCAAGGCCAAGCGCATGTTCTTCGACTCACTGCCCAAACATTCGTTTGCCCTGACCAACATCGACGACCGCAACGGCGAGGTGATGGTGCAAAACTGCGTGGCCAAGGTGAGCCGTTACTCGTTGCGCTCGATGGCAGATTTCCGCTGCAAGGTGCTGGAGATGCTCTTCGACGGCATGTTGCTCGACGTGTGCGAGCGCGAGGTGTGGGTACAGCTGCTGGGTAGGTTCAACGCCTATAACCTTGTGGCGGTGTATGGCGCAGCAATGTTGCTGGGTGCCGAGAGTGACGAGGTGTTGCAGGCAATGAGTGCCCTGAAAAAGGTGAACGGCCGATTTGAGCCTCTGCGCTCGGAGAGTGGCATAACAGCTATCGTTGATTATGCTCACACGCCCGATGCGCTGGAGAATGTCATCTCAACGATAAACGAGATACGCCATAAGGGTCAGCAACTTATAGTTGTCTGTGGCTGCGGCGGCGACCGAGACTCCACGAAACGTCCCGAGATGGGTCGCATAGCTTCGCGCGAGGCCGATGTGGCGATTTTCACCTCGGACAACCCTCGCACCGAGGACCCCGAGAAGATTCTCGACCAGATGGAGCAGGGCAAGGCCGAGGGCTCACGCACACTGCGCATAAGCGACCGCGAGCAGGCTCTGCGCACGGCCGTGATGCTGGCACGTGAGGGAGATATAATCCTCGCCGCCGGCAAGGGTCACGAGACCTATCAGATTATAGGCACCGAGCGACGTCACTTCGACGACAGGGAGGTGTTACGGGATGCCTTTGGAATGAGAAATTGAGGTTCACACCCCTTTATGAATTACGTTTAACGAAGAATAAAACAAAAAATTAGAATATGCTTTACTCACTTTTCCGTCTTTTGGACGAGCATTACGACCTGCCCGGCGCGGGTATGTTCCAATATATATCTTTCCGCTCGGCGGTAGCCATCATCATAGCCCTGCTCATCACCATCTTCTTTGGCCGCGCTATAATACGCTTTTTGCAGCGTCACCAGATAGGCGAGGAGATTCGCGACCTGGGACTCGAGGGTCAGCTCTCGAAGAAGGGCACTCCCACCATGGGTGGAGTGATTATCATCATGGCCATATTGGTGCCCATACTGCTTGTGGGTAAGCTCAACAACGTCTATATTCTGCTGATGATAATCTCAACCTTGTGGCTTGGCACCATAGGCTTTTTGGATGACTACATCAAGACCTTCCGCCACAACAAGGATGGACTAAAAGGCAGGTTCAAGATTGTGGGGCAGGTGGGCCTGGGTATCATCGTCGGCACGGTGATGTGCTTCTCGCAGGAGGTTGTCATTCGTGAGAAGGTGGCATCTCCAACCGAGACCGTATATCTTGACTCGGAGGGACAGACCATAGTCACACAAACCCAACGTACGGTGATGAGCCCCACACCCCAGAAGACCACCAAGACAACCATCCCCTTCATCAAGAACAACGAATTTGACTACGGCTGGCTGGTGGGAGGTGTGGATGTTCTCACATGGCTACTCTACATTGTCGTGGCAATATTTGTCGTCACGGCAGTGTCGAACGGAGCAAACCTCACCGACGGACTTGACGGACTGCTCTCGATGGTGTCGGTGCCGATAATAATCACCCTGGGTGCGCTGGCGTATCTCTCGGGGCACATCATCTATGCCGACTACCTGAACATTATGTTCATACCCGAGAGTGCCGAGCTGGTGGTCTTTGCAGCTGCCATGTGCGGTGCGCTGATGGGATTTTTGTGGTACAACTCATTCCCGGCGCAGATATTCATGGGCGACACGGGCTCACTCTCCATCGGAGGCATCATCGCTGTCTTTGCGCTCTGCATACGCAAGGAGCTGCTGCTGCCGCTGATGTGCGGACTGTTCCTTGCCGAGGCGGTGTCGGTAATGGTGCAGGTGGGCTACTTCAAATACACCAAGCGCAAGACAGGCGAGGGCAAGCGTATTCTGCTGATGTCGCCGTTGCATCACCACTACCAGAAGAAGGGTGTCTTCGAGACGAAGATTGTGATGCGATTCTTCATCATCTCGATGCTGTTGTGCGCCTTCACTTTAGTAACTCTTAAGATGCGATAACGATGAAAAAGATAGTAGTTTTAGGTGGCGGCATAAGTGGCTACGGCTCGGCGGTGCTGGCCAAGAAGAAGGGCTTTGACGTATTCCTCTCGGATGCAGGCAAGGTGGCAGAGCGTTATGCCACGATTCTTGACGAGTGGGGCATAGAGTGGGAGCAGGGCTCGCACACAATCGAGCGCATACTCTCGGCCGACGAGGTCATCAAGTCGCCCGGCATACCCGAGAAGGCAGCCGTGGTGAAGGCCCTGCGCGAGCAGCATACGCCCATAATCTCAGAGATGGAGTTCGCCTCACGCTACATGGGCAAGTCGCGCACAATATGTATCACGGGCTCAAACGGCAAGACAACAACCACTTCGCTCATATACAAGATTATGCGTGATGCCGGCCTGAACGTCGCTCTGGGCGGCAACATAGGCGAGAGCTTCGCCTATCGTGTGGCAACATCGCCCGCCGACTGGTATGTGCTGGAGCTGAGCTCGTTTCAGCTCGACGGCATGTACGACTTCCGTGCCGATGTGGCTGTGCTGATGAACATCACGCCCGACCACCTCGACCGCTACGACTACTGCTTCCAGAACTATGTCGATTCAAAGATGCGCATTGTGCGCAACCAGCACTCGCTCAACCATTTCATCTACTCGGCCGACGATGAGGTCATTGCCACCGAGATTATGTCGGACAAGCACTCGCTGCGCATGCGCCAGCTCCCCTTTGCGGCCAAAGCGGCTGTGGCAAGCGGTGCGGGGGATGCCTTTTTCGATGGCGAGGAGTTCACGGCAACGGTGGGCGGGCGCAGCGTAAAGATTGATTGCCAGAAGATGCAAATTGCCGGCCTGCACAACACCTACAACGCCATGGCCGCAGCCCTGGCTACGCTCGCGGCAGGTGTTGATGAGGAGCAGATTGCACGCTCGATATACGACTTCTGCCCCGTGGAGCATCGCCTGGAGCCCGCGGGAGAGAGAGACGGCATAAAGTGGATAAACGACTCGAAGGCCACCAACGTAGATTCGGTGTGGTACGCACTCGAGAGCATGACACGCCCCACGGTGTGGATTGCCGGCGGCACAGACAAGGGCAACGACTACACCCCCCTGAAGGAGTTTGCCCGCCAAAAGGTGAAGTGTCTGGTGTGCATGGGTCTTGACAACGAAAAGCTCGTAAGAGAGTTCACAGGCGTAGTGCCTCAGGTTATAAGTTGCTCATCGCTCGATGAAGCCATGCAGGCGGCACGGGGCGCAGCCACCGAGGGTGATGTAGTGCTACTCTCGCCGGCATGCGCCAGCTTCGACCTCTTCAAGAACTACGAGCAGCGAGGCGAGTTGTTCAAGCAGTGGGTTAAAGAGAATATTTTGAAGTAACAGAGAATGGCAGAGCAGAGAGATATAAACTATGACGACTACGTAAAGCGTCATCGCACGGGTGAGGAGTCTGCGCCCGCAGATGATGTGGCTGTACGTCCCGACCTCATACCCAACAATGGCGGAGCGATTGAGGGAGCCAAACGACTTTTCGGAGGCGACAAGGTGTTGTGGGTAATAATCACCGCCCTGATGGTTATATCGCTCTTGGTGGTATACTCTTCTACTGCCAAGATGGCCTACATGCCCAACTCGGACTCCTCGACAACAGCATTCCTGCGCAAGCAACTCTTTATGTTGGTGGGATGTGTGGTAACCATCATTCTGGTACATCGCATAAACAGCAACGTATTCCGCACATGGTCTAAACGGATATTCTGGATTGCCGTGGGGCTAACCCTGGCGGCTGCGACTCCTATGTTGGGAGTCAGAACCAACGATGCAGCTCGCTGGATTAACATCTTTGGCTTTCAGTTTCAACCCTCCGAGATGCTCAAGGTGGGTACGATAATGTATCTGGCACGTGTGCTCGCCGACAAGCAATCCACAATACGCAACATACGCATAGTGCCGACCATGATGTTCTGGCGTTGGGGTGAGCCCAAGCAAAAACGTATCCTTAAGGAGGGTGCGCTGCCCTTGTTCTTCCCCATAATTGTGAGTTGCGCAGTGATTATTCCTGCCCACACCTCGTCGGCATTGCTTGTGGGTGCGCTGTCGCTTGTGATGCTCTTTATCGGGCGTGTGAAGTGGGCCGACCTGTTCCGCATAGTGGGCTGGGCCGCAGCAGGGTTCATGATGATGATGTTGCTGGGGCTGGGTCGTAGCGAGACCGCCGAGGGACGCTTCTCGACGTGGTGGAACATCTGGACCGAGGACCGCACCGAAGTGATGGCAAAGGATTTGGCCGACACCGAACGCTCGATGATAGCCATACATAACGGCGGCGTGATGGGACGTGGAGCCGGACAAAGTGCCGTGCGTGTCGAGATGACTCACCCCGAAAGTGACTACGCCTTTGCATTCTTTGTCGAGGAGTATGGCATAGTCCTGTCGCTGATACTCGTTGCCCTCTATGTGTGGATATTCTTCCGCGCTATCGAGATATTTGACCGTTGCCCGAAGAAGTTCCCGTCGATGCTCTCGTTGGGGCTGGCGATGATGATTACAAGTCAGGCTCTGCTGCATATAATGGTGACAGTGAACATCTTCCCCGAGACAGGGCAGACCCTGCCGCTTATATCGCGCGGAGGCTCGTCGCTGCTCTTCACGGCTATAAGTTTAGGAATGATACTGAGTGTGAGCCGCCAAACCGAGGAGGGCTCGCACACAACCGAATAAACAATGGATGTAAGATTAGATAAATACCTGTGGGCGGTGAGGGTGTTCAAAACCCGTTCCGATGCTGCCGACGCCATACGCAACAACCGTGTATTGGTAAACGGAGCCTATGCCAAACCCTCACGCGAGGTGAAGCAGGGTGACATAATATCGGTGAAGAAGATGCCCATAACCTACCAGTACAAGGTGCTGGAATTGGTGTCAAGCCGTCAGGGCGCGAAGAACGTACCCCAATACTGCATCAACATAACCCCACAGGAGGAACTCGACAAGCTCACCGTACCACGCGAAACAGTCTTTGTGTTCCGCGAGCGAGGCACAGGCCGCCCAACGAAGAAGGAACGACGCGAGATTGACGCTCTGATGGATGGCTTCTACTTTGACGACGAGGATAACGAGTAGCATACTCTTTGCCGGACATGACCACACCGCTGGAGAATATATTGCAACGGCTGCGCCAAATGCCTATGGTGGTGGCTCTGCCAATCGTGGTGGCGGGAGTGCTGTGTGCCGATGCAACGGGCATGCCGCTGTGGGTCGCATCCATACTCTTCCCGATATCCTTTCTGACAGCCCTTAAGTGGCGCAGATTCACTCTCCTGGCCCTTGCTATTTTCCTGGCAGGAGCCTTGTCATTATCCCTCAGGCGTGAGGGTGAGCACATACCCTCGCATCGCACCTGCATGGAACTAAGGCTCAAACACATCACACATGAAGATGACTCCTTGCGCCAATTCGCCTCGACACTTTTAGCCTACGACGAATTAGGCGTACTACGCCGCAGCCACTCGTCCATAAGGGTCACTACTCCCCTCGCAGCAAAATGCTGCGAAGGCGGACACATTGTCATCGAAGGCTCGGTAAGAAGCCATAATCCCTCAACCGACTACGGCAGCTACATGCTTCGCAAAGGTGTGGTGGGGAGCATAAAGGTTCAGCAGCAAGATATCATCAGCCTTCGTGAAGGCTTTATGTTAGGCGCATGGCTTCAGCAGAAGGCGCAGTTACGTATTGGGAAGTTGTCACTCAGTGAATCCACGCAATCCATTGCAACGGCTATAAGCATCGGGCGTCAGAGTCGTATAACCCCTTCACAACGCCACAACTACACACTCTCGGGAGGCTCGCACCTACTGGCAGTATCGGGTCTGCATGTGGGATTTGTCTTTGTCATCATCAATCTTCTGCTTCTGCCCCTCTCGAGATTTCGGGGCGGAGCTGTTCTGCGCAGCCTGCTGGCGTGTACTCTGATTTGGTGCTATGCCCTTATGGCTCACTCCTCTCCCTCGGTTGTGCGCGCAGCCACTATGCTCACCATTTTTCAACTATCGCTGATGTTAGGCTCGGGGAATATGCGCCTTAACTCGCTATGTTTCACCGTCTTCGTAATGATATTATGGGACGGCAGAACAATATATGATGCGGGGCTACTGCTCTCATTCATTGCCGTGGCAGCCATCGTCGAGTGGGCTGTGCCTTTGCTACGCCTTATATTTCGTGGTAATGAGCAGACCTTACCGCAACACCTTAAACGACAACACCCCATTCTCGGGCCTCTTAAGAACGTAGCACGATACGCCATGCAGTGGATTATAAGTGCCTCAGTCGTGAGCCTTGTGGCAAACATAGCAACCCTGCCTCTGGCGTCGCACCTATTTGGCAAGTTCTCGCTATGGGGTATTGTGGTCGGGGCGCCAATGGTTGCCCTGTGTAGCATAGCCACCATGACCTTGCTCATGTGGATACTTCTGCCCATACCGCCTTTGGCGGGTGTGGCGAGCTGGGTGGTGGAGACTACGGTGGGTGCAATGAACCACATGGCCAAGTGGTGCGCTACAGAAGATGCAATAAACTTCACAGTGCAAATAGGCGAGGTGAGCTGCTGGCTCATCTACACGGCCTATCTACTTATTACGGTGGCACTATGGAGTATAAATAAAAAAGACAGACTAAACTCAAAGCCGTTTAGCCTGTCTAAAATTTGAATTTTCGCATAGTTGTCTTATCTTTGCGCCGTTAAAAAATTCAACCCACTCAAGATGAAGATTCTATACACCATTCTTCTGCTCGTGGTATCCAACATCTTCATGACCTTCGCATGGTATGGTCACTTGAAGTTGCAGCAGATGAAGCTCATATCATCGTGGCCCCTGTACATGGTCATACTCTTTTCATGGGTCATAGCCCTTGCCGAGTACTCGTGCCAGATACCAGCCAACCGCATAGGTTTTGTGGGCAACGGAGGCCCCTTCACACTCATGCAGCTCAAGGTCATCCAGGAGGTCATCACGCTGGTGGTCTTCACCGTATTCACCACGGTGGTGTTCCGTGGCGAGAGCCTGCAATGGAACCACTTCGCTGCCTTCTGCTGCCTGATTGCCGCGGTCTATTTCGTGTTTATGAAGTAGCCCAGCCCGTAAGCTGAAATCCCTCCTCCACCTCGTCATAGCGGGCGGCTGTGCCATTCTCAACCCTCGACATGGCCGACACCAGAGGTATCATGTCGCGCCGCGAGCGAGTGTCAAGCAGCTCATCGGCACCCATGCCTGTCATGTCGCACACCGCAGCTATGTAGGCCTCGGTATTGTTCTCCGAGGGTGGTGCATAGCGCGATATCATCTCGCGGATGCTCTTCAGGCCATACTTCTGACGATAGGTGTCGAGCAATATGAACATGGCTCTATACCCCCACGCCATCGAGCGAAACTGCTTGAACGAGCTATCGCGCGAAGGTTGCACCTCGCCCTGATAACAGATGCGTGAGTGACGTATGTTGCCCGGGTTGCAGTTATCTATGCCTCTACTCATCCTCCACCTCCTTTTTTACTTTTCCACGCACATAATTTCTGATGTAGTTCAACAGAGGTGACGAACTTATGCGACAGGCATTCTCGAGGAACGACCACATCTCCACACCACACACAAAGCCTGCAAAGAGCTTTGTCAGGTGCAGATTCATAAAGTCCAGCATCTGACTGTCGATAAGGTAAGCCATCGCCAATGCCACTATCGTGAAGCCCAGCTTCTGGGCTGTGTGCCACGCCGCATGGCTTGTAAAGTACCACTTCTGCCCCGCGGCATGGGCATCGGCACGCGATGCCAGCACTCCCGTCAAAAAGTCCACGCCGATGAAACCCACCACACACCACACCAGAGGCACGATGGGCGCAAAGAGTGCCACGAGAGCCACGCCGCAGCCACTAAAATATTTGAACAAAGCCTCCATTGCAACTACAACGATTTAACACATTCTCCTTTGGGTTATACTCCTTAAACTCTGCGCCATGAGCCTGAAGATACTCCGACAGGCTATACAACGCCGTGCGGGTAAGCATCCGCAAGGCTCTGAGATGAGACTCTCGCAGGCTCTCATCCGCCGCCTTCTGGTGCGACCCCACCGCCACAGTGAGCCCCATCTGCGATGTCGAGGCATTCAGGCGTGGCTGAACAAACAGTCGCACAGCACAGGCCACAGCGGGCTGCAACAACTCTACGCACAGCTCCTCATAGCTGCCTCCCGCCACCGCCTCAAGCAGAGCCTCACCCACTATGGGCTTCACCCAGCGCGCTATGGCAGTATCGATGTCGGCTTCAGAGATTACCTCCGAAGCTACATACTCGCCATCACTGAATGCCATAGCCACCACCTGCTCGGGGGTTATAATATTGTATCTCATATCACTATCCGATTTTTGTTACGTTATACTTGGTTATCTGCGACAGAAATGCCTGCTGCTCCTCGTCATCGGGGTCGTACTCCAGGCCGTCGGCCTTGCGGGCCTCCCACACCTTCATGTAGATAGGCTTAGAGCGTGTCGGAGGACGGTTTATAATCTCCAGCGATGAGGCATCCACACCCAACTTTTCGCCTATGATGCGCTTCACGGGTGCAAGCAACTCCTCCTGCTCGGCAAGGATGACCGTGTTGAGTGCCACCTCGTACTCGTGCAGTATGCGCTCGGCACTGAAGCCCGCCGAGTAATCCAGTCCGCTGAGAGAACGGAACCACGAGTGTGCGATTACAATGTCACTCGTTGCCTGGTCGTGCAGCTCGCTCCAGTCACCCTCGTTGCGCGACTCCACGGGTATGAAACGCGAGTTGTCATTCTCCTGCCCCTCGCGCACCACAAACATCACCTGACCCGGATTTCCTGCAAACCTACGCTCGGCAGCCTGCACAATGCGCTCGGCCTCGGCCTCGTTGTCAATCGAGGCGTCGAGCATCATCACTCCCGAGAGCTGGAACGAGTTGTCGAGGCGCGATATGTTCCAACAATCTGTCTTGTAGGCTATTGCCGACACTCCCATACCTGCGATATACTTCGGCACGCCATAGTGTGAGAACATAGGCTCATACTCCTTGTAATGCACCACCGAGCGCAGCGAGCCATCCTCCATCTTCTCAAAGCGCGGGTAGAGGGGCAGAGTGCGCGCCTCCTGCTCGGTGAAGCGACTCCAATCGTGGTGAAGTATCAGATGCTCGCCATTGCGCGAGAGGCGGCATCGTGAGGCATCCTGATGATAGAACGAGAGGAACGAGTGCTGCTCGTCGGTCACCACCTCCATAAAAGCGTTTCCCATAAGTGCCTTGTCGAATGCCAAGCGGCACACCACGCTACGCAACGTGTCGCCCTCGCCATTGGCACGGGCAACAAGAGCCCGAAGCAGGGGCTGCTGCTCGTCGTAGGAGAAGCCCTTGCCTGCAATGTAGTCAGCCTTGTCGTTTATTATGCGGCGGTGGGTGGTTGAGCGGCGCGACATGAGCGACAACGCCGTGGGCATCAGATTGTCATCGCCCCACCGCCAATACTTATCATTGCTTACCACGCTCTGCGACATGGCAAACAGGGGTTCGGGGCTGCGGTTGCCCACCGCAACAAGGCTCTTGGTTAGAGTTTTTTCCATATTTCCAAATATTAAGATTAAACAATTGCCGACTCCACATCCTTGGATGTGAGCTTCAGCACTATGTGGGGTGTCTCGTGCGGAGTGTGGCCCGACAGGTAGGTCATACGTTCAAGGCGCAGAGCCTGCTCGAAGCCGAACTTCTCGCTCCAGCCCACCCACAGTTCGCTGCCGTTGGCCTCGCTGATGTGTGCCACAACACCCTCCACTGTGCATCGGGTCAGGAACTCGGCATCGAGCCACGGCATTGCCACACTACGCTCGGCGCAGAGGGTGAGCGTGTGTTGCACGCTCACCAAACCCTTCTCTGCCGAGAACAGCTCCTCATACGACGAGCCATCATCAACAAGCTCAACATCAATGCCCTGCGCCGCCTGCAACTCCTCAAACGAGAGAGCCCCACCTGCGGGATAGAGCGTGGCAGCCACGACACCTCCTATGGGTTTATATTGTTGCTTTGCCATGGCTCACCTCGTTTAAGCATTGATACCTGCCGACACAAGCTCCTCGTCCAAAATCTCGCAGCCGATGGCAAATACGGCACGCTGGCGGTTCTCCATCTCATCGGGGTTGTACCACATACGCACCTCCGAGCCAGGGCTGTCGGCAGTATTCACCGCCATCACAAGGTTGCGGCGGTCGGTGAAAATCACGAAGTCCTTCGAGAGTGAAGAAGATGTGATTGCCGGCTCGAGGTTAATCTCGATGACGGGGAATCCGTGGAACATCAACTGCTTGCGGCCATACTGGTTGTCGTGGTAGGCAGCATTACCGTAGTTGGTGTCGAGGTACGCCTCGTAAAGGCGATAGATTGATGGCGACACGAAGAACGCCACCTCGCCATCATCGAACAAACCCTTCAGGCGTGGGCTGGCATTGTGGATAAACTTATCCAGCACCTCCACAACAGAGCTATTCTCCAACTCGCTGCTGAGGTCACTGATGCTGTAATGCAGCTGGTCGGCAGCGATACGCTCCTTGACAATCTTCAACAGACCATCAAAGCTGTTGTAGCCCGTTGCCAATGTGCCACCCTTATCGCCGAGCCACAGATTCATGCGGATGCTGTCGGCAATGGCACGGCGGAACAGCTCTGTCTCGGCAGCCTCAAGCTCGGTGCCCGACAAATCCTCCATGTTGATGTCGGGGCGGTTTGTGATAAGTTCAAACACTGTCGAGAAGTAGTCGCTTGCCGAAAAGGCATTCTCGGCCTTCACTCTCGACATAGGGATTGTCTTCTGGTAGTGGGTTGTCTTTGTGCCTCCGCTCCATGACGACTGCTCGTCAAAGGGGGTGAGTACATTGCCCTGACGGTCCCACATCTGCACCACCGTAGGCATAGGCATGTTGTAGAGGATGCGGATGCCGAGCGACTCGGCTGAAGGGCCCGTAAGCAGAGGGCGGAAAAAGATTGTCTCAAGTTCGTGACCTGTGTAGTTCTTTGGATTTACAATGATGTTTGACATAATGAATTGGTTTTTTGTTTGTTATACATTTATTTTGCGCGCAAATCATTCCGGTTATCGGTAGAAGGCCTTCACATCGTCCATGTAAGCCTTCTGGTTTGATGAAGAGTGGGCAGGATTCATCAATGGGTCCTCCACATCCTTGACCGAGGTTGCCTTATAGAGGCGTTGTCCCTCGTCAAGTGCGATTGCCGAGGTGGTTGGCTGCAAGGTTGTTGCATCCTTCACCTCACCCGCCGTTGAAGAGTTAGGCTCAGGCCCGACCGCGGGGGCAGGCTGCTCAGGCTCTGCGGAGGGTGTAGGTTGCGCACTATTATCCTCCTGTTGCCCGCATTTTGCCTTACGCTCTGCACGGCGTGCCTTGCGCTCTGCACGTCGCGCCTCACGCTCCTCGGCACTCTCGCCACTGCGCTCACGCAACGTATCCATCCACTCGTTCCAGCGGTAGGTGAAACGCGAGAAGAGGTATCGCAGCAACTCACTCACGGCCGAGTGTACCACGCGCTGCACCTGCTTGGGTATGTTGTGCGTATGAGGTGCAGTACTCTTCGCAGCCTTAGCCAATGGCATATCCGACTCCACAACGTCGTCATTCTCAACGGCTTCAAGCTGCAAGGCCGGCTGCAAGGCCGAGTCGATGAGTTTGTCGGCAAGACCTGCCTCGATGGTCTCCTGCGCCGTGAGCCAACTACCCTCGCCATTGTTTTCGGCCATCAGTGCAGCATACTCCGCAGCGTCACCTCCCGAGTGCAGAGCGTAGAGCTGCGCCAGACGCTCGTCGGTCTTCTTCAACAGTTCGGCACGCGACTCCAGCTCCACAGAGTTACCATCGATGGCACACATCGAGCGGTGAATCAAGTACATGGCGTTGGCTGAAATCTCACGCCCACCCTCGGTTGCCGCCTGGGCGATGATTGTAGCCGCCGAGGCAGTGTAACCATAGCAGCGTGTGGTGACCTGGGCATCCAGATTGCGCAGAGCCTCATATATGAGCAGCGCATCGTTCACATCGCCCCCTGTCGAGCGAATGTTCACCACCACATGCTGCGCTGCCACCTGGGCTATGCGCTCCACCTCGCGGCGGAAAGCCTCGTAGGTTGCCACGGCCGATGAGTCGCCGTCACGCTCCACGCCAATAGTACCTTCAATGTCGATGTAGCACGTCTGTGCCTCGTTTCTGATTGTGATTTTTGTTTGCATAAGTTTCTAATAGTTAGTCATTTAATGTTCTAATAAATCGGCACACAGCTCTTTGCGTGGCCGCATCGTAGCTCTCCACCGCCTCGAGGTTGTAGGTTGCACGCTGCCCCGAGAGGTTCAGCACAAATGTCGAGCGCAGGTTTGCCCCCTTGCTCTCCCACTCAGCCAGCGATTTCAGTTCGAGAGCCGACAAGTGCAGGGTCAGACGCACACGGCGACGCAGGCTCTTTTGCTGTAGCTCCTTGTCGTAGTATCGGTGCATACCGCTCAGATTATCACGGTCCTCAAAGCAGAGTGTGCGGAAATTGGGCATGTGGAAGTACACATACGGATAACGCTGTTCGTAGGTGGGGAAACCCCAGCATTGCGAGTCGGGCAACGAGAGCAGACCCTCGTAACGCACCACACGAACCGACACCGCACCCACCTGATCGGCATCGCGGTCACCCACCTGCAACACCCACGCATTGGGGATGTCAGCAAATGGTTGAGTCGAGATGGTAGGAGTGAAGAGAGGGTTTGTGTGTCGGCGTTCACCTTGCACGGTCACTCTCGACTCGATATCCGACGACCACTCACCAAAGGGGCTCTCGGCCTGGGCGTTGAAACGCGCCACAGCTCCATCACCCTCCATGCGATAGGCGAGTGTAAAGCGTTCACTCTCACCAAGTGCCACATCCTCAACCTCTATGGGCGACCCTAAATCAACCTTATGACTCCAGTCGTGCAGATCACTACGGTAGAAGCTATTGTATGGCAGCAAATAGACCTTGCGCGAAGTCTCATCGGTGTATATTCTTAGGTTATACATCTGTTGCAGCGCCTCCACCACTTCGATAAGCTGAATATCATGTGCTGCCACATCCTCGAACTTCAGGTTTGAGCCCAAGGCCGGCGAGGCAGTGAAGATGGGGCGCAAGCGACACTCAGGCAACAGGGTGATGTTCTGCCCCGGCTCGGCACCATGCAGGTAGAGGTGGTTAAAATTCCTACCCGAAGGGGTTACGGTCTCGGGCGGCGATTGCAACGTAACCTCCACTTCTATCTCGCCAATCTCGGATACATATCCCTCATATATGGCCCAATCACCCTTATAGTTAGACATCACACCATTGGAATCAATCTGCTGCAACACTCCTGTCAAGGTCGTTCCCACCATCGGCGTCGTGAAGCTGAACCTCTCTCCCACATCGCGACACACCTCCACTCGTGACGAGCCGTAGTAGCACAGCATACGATAGCGCATGCCCTCAACGTGGTCGAAGACTATACACTGATACTCCATGTTGGGCTGCAACAACGAACGCTGGTCCTTGAATGGGTTTGCCACCTGAAAGTTCATGTCGCAACCGCTGCCCAGATATATCGAGTCGAAACATTTCAGCCTGGTTCTCGACATTATGCGGTAATCGGTTTTATACTTCAGGTAGTACTCGAAACCCACGGTTTGCGTTGTTGCGGGATGATACACAACACCATCGCTTTGAGTTATCGTCAGCGACCCGTTGTTGCAATACAACCCCTCGCCCTCGGTTGTCTGCACCAGGTTTCCGAGTGAAGATGTGAGCACCTGCGATGTGAGCCATACACGCCCCGCAGCGTTAGCCTGCGCCTGTGCCGAGGATGTTCGCCCGGCCTCAAAGCCTGCAAAGTTCTTCAGGCGCGTCACCGAAGCCTCACCGGTTTGAGGATAGCGGCCGCTCATCAGCAACTTCGTGAAGTCATCCCTATTTATCCAACTGCCCGCCAATTCATACCCTGCCTTCTCGACCGCAGCTGCCACCAAGTAACGTATTGACAAAAATGGGAAGTAGTCGGCCACGGTCATCACACGCTGTGGCGGATAGAGCGATGTTTCGCTATAAGGCACCCTATAATCGTCAAAGCACACGGGCATAAATCGCACCTTCTTATCTCCCTTCCAGCTATCGGAGATGGTGTCACCATTGAGCGTTGCCTCATACTCCAACGCATTGCTGAGCTTGGTGAGGGCAGCACTCTTGACCCAGTCGCTACCTCCCGAGCGCACCTTCAGTTTATAGCAAAGAGCCCCCTCGCGATACTCCATGGCCTCCAGCACGGCCACACCCTCCATCAACGCCACCCCATCAACCCTTATCTCTACTCTGTGTTCCGCAGCATTAAACCTCTCACCCGCACATGGGTCCTTTGCCATCATCATCAGAGCATCGTTCACATCCGTGGAGGGGAGTTCCAACTTCAGGGTGCGACCTGTACGCTGGCTCGCCACATCGGCCGTTGATGACACATCCAGCGCAAACACCTCGCCGGGTAGAGTGTAGCCCTCAGCCACATCACATCGTTGCCCATCCAGAAAAATCTCTACCATAGCTTCACGCCCTCCTCGGCGGCTCTTAAATCCACTTCAATCATTCCCATCTCGCCACATTGTGGCACAAGTGCCCTATCCGAGAGCAGGTTCACCCTCTGTAACTCACCGCCTCTGACCAGCCACGACCTCTGTGACTCTACGATTGCCGCCAGGGCCTGAATCTGCGCCCGTGGCTCATAGGCCGATATCAGTTTCAGTTCGTTCTCGCTCTCAAGTGCCGCCGCCTCGCGTCCCCACACACTCTCAATGTGCTTGCGCGTGGCCTTCGTAAGCACGCTCTTGCGTAGCGGGAAGGTGTAAAGCTCGGGGGCATGGTTCTCGTTGAGCCACATCAGGCGGCGCGCACCCCTGAGGTTGGGCTTTATCGAGTATGTGATTTGCTCCATCTCCACACCATCAACTAAGATTGTCACCCTCAACTCATCAGGCTCCTCAACCAAGCCCTGCGCCGTCACAGCCACCGCACGCTGACCTCCCGCCGTAGGAGTTATAATCACATTTCCACTACCCTTTCCAAAAGCCTTTACCACGACTTCGACAAACTGATTATCAGGCGCATAATAACTTATTATGTCGAACTCGTCGCAATCCATGGTGCGGTGATGTAACTGCGTGGTAAGCAGTTGCCAGGCACTCTTCGACTCCACTTTAGCTGCTATGTAGCTGCGCTCGTCGGAGCTTACCCCATCGGCCTCGACCCTCACCTTTATGTTCTGCCCCAGACCAAGCTCAACACAATTGTTCACCATCTCGGGCATTGCAAGGCTCATGTAATGTCGCAGGTAGGGAGCAATATCTACCTCACCCTTGGTTATGCCGTACATGAGCTTTGTTCCTATCTCCTCCGATGTCTCGGCGTTCAATATTTTAATCTCCACATCGTGAGCCGTTGCCTCCGTATCGAAAACATACAACAGATGGTCGTGAAAACTGTCGTAGTTCTCTGGTATAGATGTAAATTTCATATTTTCAAATATTTAGAGTTGATAAAAAGTTCCCTCACTAAAAGATTGTCACCACCTCGGCCTCGGCCGTTGCCGCCACCTCGCCATGCGCAGTCAGGCTCATGCTACTATTGCGTATGGTGAGTTTATCAACCACAGCCACAAGGTGGTGTTGCGAGAGGAGGTTGAAAAACTCAAGCAGACTCTCTTCCATTGCCGCCCACTCATCGTTACGCATTTCCGCAGTATGCTTTGCTCCCTGACGCATTGCGTGCAGGGTCACCGAGTAGGTTATTCTGCCATGCTTTCGTCCCTCCATTTTCACAAACTGCGGCGGCGCAAGCCACAGTGTAGGATACTCTTTTACGCTGACTGGAGCTCGCCCCTCCTCGTCAGAATAGAACTTGTAGCCCACAGCCGCAGCCGCCTGGTTAAAAGCTTCAAGAATTGTTTTTCTGTTCATAGTTAAGTGTGTTAAGTTTAGAGGGTTGTCGTTGCTACAACCCCAAATTGTTTATAATTATGTTCATTGGATGTTATCTTTCACAGCTTATGTCCACTATCCGTCAGGTTAAAAGGCTTTATAATCCGCTTATTGACATTGAAGGTGTTCTTCTTACAATGTTTGACGGCAGACTTAACCTTACACAT
>JAFOHD010000078.1 GCA_017421945.1 Alistipes sp.
TATCTCTACCAAAGAGAGTGTTGCACTGATTCGTGAGGCAAAGAAGCGTGGCGTAAAGATCACCTGTGAGACAGGCCCCCACTACTTGACCATGTGCGACAGGGATTTGCAGGAGGATGGTCGCTTTAAGATGAATCCCCCTATTCGCTCGGCTGAGGATAGAGATGCTCTTGTTGCGGGCTTGCAGGATGGCACGATTGACGTAGTAGCTACCGACCACGCACCCCACACCGCAGATGAGAAGTCACGTGGTTTAGAGCTGAGCGCAATGGGCGTTGTAGGTTTGGAGACCTCGTTTGCCGTTATATATACCAAACTCGTTAAGCAGGGTATCATCTCATTGGAGAAGGCCATAGAGGTGATGGCCGAAGCACCGCGTCGCATATTTGGCTTGGGCGGAGACTTAAATGAGGGCGAGGCTGCCGACATCGCAGTATTTGACCTCGATGCCACATTTACCGTTGAGCCCGACAAGTTCCTCACGATGGGTCGCAGTACACCATTCCAGGGTTGGGAGTTGCAGGGCGAGTGTTGCCTGACGCTCGTGGACGGCAAGATTGCATATGAAAAGAGATAAACAAAATAATAAATCACAAACGAATGAAACCATTTACAAAAAAGTTAGTTCTTGAAAACGGTCGCGAGTTCCTCGGCTATGGCTATGGCGCAGACGTGGAGCGTGTATGCGACATTGTTTTCAACACTTCTGTGGTGGGTTATCAGGAGATTCTCTCTGACCCCTCATGCAGCAACCAGATTGTAGTGATGGCGTATCCATTGATTGGTAACTACGGCATTACTGACGAGGACTTCGAGTCAAAGACTCCGCAGATTGGCGGTATGGTGGTGCGTGAGTGTAATGAGAATCCCAGCAACTTCCGCTACACCAAGACCTTCTCGGAGACACTCGAAGAGGCTGGCATCCCTTGCATCGCAGGCGTTGATACACGCATGATTGTTCGCATCATCCGAGACGAGGGCTCACAGCGTGCCGCAATCGTAAATATCGACACTACGACAGAGGCAGCGTTAGAGATGATTAACAACACGCCCCAGCCTACAAACCTTGTGTCAAAGGTGAGCAGCCGTAAGGCATGGTTCTCACGCACACCCAACCACAAGTACGACATCGTGGCGGTTGATTGCGGTATCAAGCACAACATCATCCGCTCGTTCACAAGCCGTGGTTGCAACGTGACAGTTGTACCTTACAACACATCACTCGAAGAGATTATGGCCTTCAACCCCGATGGTCTATTCATCTCTAACGGTCCCGGCTCACCCGAGGAGCTCACCGAGGTAATTGATTTGATTCGTGAGGCAAAGGGTACAATTCCCATGTTTGGTATCTCACTCGGTATGCAGCTCATCGCTCTTGCATATGGCGCCAAGGTTTACAAGATGAAGTGTGGTCACCACGGCTCATCGGCTGTACGCACCATTGCGACAGGCCGTATCGACATGGGCTCACAGAACCACGAGTATGCCATTGAGCCCGCCTCGTTGGAGGGCACATCGCTTACTGTAACACACGAGAACGTCTTTGACTCAACAATCGAGGGCGTAGAGTGTGCCCAGGACAAGATGTATGCGTTGCAGTTCCACCCCGAGAGCGCTCCGGGTCCGCAGGATTGCGCATACCTTTTCGATAAATTCATTAAACTGATGGAGGAGAAACAAAATGCCTAGAAGAACAGATATAAAGAAA
>JAFOHD010000010.1 GCA_017421945.1 Alistipes sp.
AGCTCGGGATCGATATCATCCATCGTACCCTCCTTGCGCTGCTTGGGGGCAGCGTAGTAGATTATATCTTGAAAATCAATCTCAGGAATATCAAGGTGTGCCCATGTGGGCAGCTTCATCGTCTGCCAATGGCGAAAAGCCTTCAGGCGGCGCTCCAGCATCCACTCGGGCTCCTCCTTCTTGGCCGAGATAAGGCGAATCACATCCTCATTAAGACCACGCGCAATGGTCTCGGTCTCGATGTCGGTTGTGAAGCCGTACTTATACTCGTTATCAATATTATCTAATAGTTCTTTATCTTTCTCTGCCATAGTATGCCTTAATAATTGGCAAAAATACAAAAAAAATAATTAATAATTAAGCCGTAGCAGAATTATTTCCACAACAAAACGCTTACCAATCCATTATGATATTTCCTTGCATTTGCAAATCTTTTATTCCATCTAAAACACAAGGGAGACACCTCTCGATGTCCCCCATGTATTTATCGTGGTATTTCACCCCCTAACGGCTTGCTCCGATTCTGCCCGTATATGCATCCACACCAGACGAATCAAACGGCTGAGCAAAGAATTTCTCGGCAGCCTCGTTCACCTTCGCATTCCATGGCTGATCGCCTCCTGCGCTCTGAATCACCCAAAGTTTGAGTTGCTTCTTATGCCAATTGACAACGCAATTAGTACCCCATGCACCACCATGACCAAACCATGAATCCTCGGTATCGTCATACGGGGCATTCAAGCCCAGCGAATATCCCTCCATACCCTCGGGACGGGTCGAACGAGCAAGAATCGACTTTACGGTCTCCTCCTTCAAGATACGCACACCATTGTCGCCCACACCCAGATTCATCAGCATCTTGTAGAACTTCAACTGATCCAATGCCGTTGTCCACAAACCTGCACCAGCTGACGCAAAAACGTGAGAATCATTGTAGGGGCGCTGCTGCCATGCCATCTCCTCAACCCACTCGGCGGGGGCTCCATCCTTGAAAGCATAGAGTTCCACCTTCTTTTTGAGTTGCTTATCGGTAGGCCAGAACCATGTTGATTTCATGCCCAAAGGATCCAGCACCTCCTGTTTGAGGTAATCCTCCCACTTCATGCCAGTAACAACCTCGACGATTGCAGCACCGATATCAATGCCGGTATTAGAATACAAAATACTTGTTCCGGGCTCAAACTCAATGGGCGAATCGGCAGCAACGGCAGCCACCTGACGCAGGGGCGCACCACCGCTCCATCCTCCGCCACGAACATCGTTGCGCTTTACGCTGGCCTCAAAAGGAAAACCTCCCGTATGGTTGAGTACCATGCGAATGGTAAGTTCGTTCTTGGCCTTATGCAGAGTCTTCACGCCATTTTCGTTCGACATCTTCACCCACAGTTCGTTGAACTCGGGCAAATATTTTGAAACAGGATCATCCAAAGAAATCTTACCCTCTTCCACCAGCTTGGCGATAGTAACACCGCAAAAACCCTTGGTCTGAGAGCATTGCATAAAGACATTATCCAACTTAATGGGGCGCTTTGCCGCAACATCGGCATAACCCACACAGCTGACCTCCTGCACGCCATCCTTGTAGAATACGCTTATCGCACCCGACAACTGACCGTTATCAACATAAGGCTGCAACACCTCGCGAGCATACGTAGTCTTAGAATCCTTAACCTTCTTCTGCGCCGAAGCTTGAAGGCCAATACTCATAACAACAAAGAGTACGCACACACACTTTATAACTCTTTTCATCTCTTTTATA
>JAFOHD010000079.1 GCA_017421945.1 Alistipes sp.
ATCTGGTCATAGGTGTAGAATTTACCCTCATCGCGCCCCTTGACGTGGTATTTCGCATCGTTAAGCTCGGGGTAGGCGTGGCTCTCGATGCGCCACGCGGGGTTGTCGGTCAGGTGCCAGTGGAAGACGTTGAGCTTGTATCTCGACATAAGGTCGATATCGCGCTTGAGCAGCTCAATGTCGCGGAAATTGCGCCCTGTGTCGTGCATAAAACCTCTGATTGGAAATGCAGGATAGTCGGTAATCTCCACCTCGGGAACATAGCCATCCTTGTCGGTGAGCTGACGGAGTGTAGCCATAGCCCAAACTTCGGCCTGCTTGCTCTGGGCAATGATTACAGCCTTGCCACGCTTTGTCTTTAGCGTGTACTGTTCGGCGGGTGCGCCATCGGTTGGTAGAATCTTTATATCCACCGACTTTAGCTTCACCATCTTTTGGCTTAGCTCTTTTATCTGTTTTGGCTTGGGAATCAGTTTGTTGGCTGTGGTGGCGTGGGCCGATGCAATTACGCCGAGTAATAGGCATATAATAACGAATAGTCTCTTCATAACGCTGTTTTTATTGAACACACAACAAATATAATAAAAAAATGCCAAGTTCTCACTCGGCATTTCCTGATTTCTATTTTGTGTAGAGTTGTTACTGTGCGGTTGCGGCAGCCTCCTGCGTTGGGAAGTTGACCATATAAACCAGGTGCTGCAAGTCGCGCAATAGGTTGCGCTTCTGAGGTTTCTTGGGGTTATAGACATAGCAGTCGATGGTAAATACCTCGTTGGTGGCCTTGTTTACAGTGGTGTAGCTCACGAAAGTACCTCCCATAAAGTAGTTCTCCACCTCCCACAGACCAGTCATCACAACCCAGGGCTGGTCGCCAATGCGGATTGTCTTGTAGTCGGGCTTTGTGGGGATATAGTTCTCGCCGCTCTCGTCAACCACCTTGCTGACGGTGGTCATATATGAACCCTCGCGTGGGCCAGGGATGCGTGAGGCAAAACGGTTGCGGGCCTTTACCAAAGCATCAACCTTGAGCTGGTCGGCACTCTCGAATGGATACTTATAGACAAAGAAACCCTCGCTCGATGTGGGGAACTCCTGTGAAATCCACACCATATCCTCGCTCTTTGTGCGCAGTGCATAGTCATCGGGGATAGGCATATTTACCGAGAAGGTCTCCTTCATCAACTGCGTGAGCGGTATTGATGGGTAGTTGTAGGCGTAAGAGACCTTGCGGTCGCGCTCGGCCTTCTCCAGCACATAGAGCAGGTTGTCGCGGTTCTCGCTCACATACTGCGCCAAAGTGTGATTGTCGGGGCCCTGAGCCACGATATAGACCTGAGGGTGTGCCGTTGCGTCGTACTTCACCACCAAAGCAGGCTCCTTGATATCGGGGCTGACGTTCACTACCAAAATGTTGCGGTGACGCTCTGTGAGGCTCTTGAAGTTGTTGGGCAGGATGCGCATCACGTCGAACATAGGCTCATAGACAGGAAGCTCAGCCACAGGCTGCTTCAGGATAGCCTGCAGCGTGTCACCCAGCTCGCTTACCCACGCTTGCTGCGCACATACTACTACCAGTTCGTATGGCTTACCTGTTGCATTCTCGCCCGACTGAACAGTGTGCAAAGCCTTGCAACCAACCATCATTGAGGCAAACAATGCCGAGATGGCTATACTAAGAATTGTACGTTTCATATTAGGTCGATATTTGTATTTGTCTAAACTGTGTCAAATTATAATA
>JAFOHD010000080.1 GCA_017421945.1 Alistipes sp.
CATCATCGGTACGGAGCGTCACGAATCACGCCGCGTTGACAGGCAGCTGAGAGGACGTGCCGGACGTCAGGGTGACCCGGGTTCTTCAGTATTCTTCGTATCACTGGAGGACAACCTGATGCGTCTGTTCGGCTCGGAGCGTATAGCCGCAATGATGGATAGAATGGGTATCCAGGAGGGAGAGGTTATCCAGGCTGGCATTATGACAAATGCCATTGAGCGTGCCCAGAAGAAGGTTGAGGAGAACCACTTTGGTGTGCGTAAGCGTCTGTTGGAGTATGACGATGTGATGAACTCGCAGCGCGAGGTTATCTACACCCGCCGTCGCCACGCCCTTTATGGCGAGCAGATTGAGATTGACCTGAACAACATCATGTATGACTATGCCGAGAGTTTCGTGAAGATGCACGAAGGTGTAGATTATGAGTCGGCAAGTTATGACCTTATACGTGAGGTGGCCCTCAAGCCATCGTTTGACGAGGCTACATACAACTCGGCAAAACCAGCACAGCTCGTAGAACTTATTGTTGAGGATATGCGCACACTCTTTGCACGCCGCCAGAAGGCTGTTGCTGACACCGTGCGCAACACTATGGAGGTGGTATATAAGGACAACAAGGAGCAGATGGACCGCATCATGCACTTCCCTATCACCGATGGCCATTTGGGATTCCACGTACCTGTTGAGTTGCAGCGTTGCAAGGACACCGATGGTGCCGAGATTTACAAGTCCTTCTCGAAGATTGTACTCTTCACAACCATCGATGACGCATGGCGCGAGCATTTGCGCGAGATGGACGAGTTGCGCCAGAGTGTGCAGAATGCCACTTACGAGCAGAAGGACCCATTGCTTATCTACAAACTTGAGTCTTACGAACTCTTTGCCAAGATGCTTGAGAAGGTTAACCGCGAGTCGTTGGCTATACTCAACAAGTCATACATCCCTACACGCGAGAACAACCCACAGAGCATGCAACAGGAGCGTCAGCAGAAGGCCAAGGTTGATGTAAACAAACTTCAGGCATCACGCATGGCAGCTGCGGCTGCAGCAGGTCAGGGCGAGAAGAGCAAGCCTGCACCGATAAAGGTTGAGAAGAAGGTCGGCCGTAACGACCTATGTCCTTGCGGTAGTGGCAAGAAGTACAAGCACTGCCACGGCAAGAATCTGTAACCGAGGTGACAACACCCTAACTCGAACAACTATGGGATACGAAGAGGAGAAACTCCGACAGTTAGATCTGCGTTACCTGCGCATGGCACGCATCTGGGCCGAGAACTCATACTGCGTGCGCCGTCAGGTGGGTGCGCTCATTGTCAAGGATAAGATGATTATCTCGGACGGCTACAACGGCACGCCTTCGGGGTTTGAGAACATATGTGAAGACGAAATTACGGGCAAGACCAAGCCCTACGTTCTGCACGCCGAGGCAAACGCCATCACCAAGGTTGCCAAGAGTGCCAACAACTGCGACGGGGCAACGCTATACATCACAGCTGCGCCTTGTATCGAGTGCTCGAAGCTCATTATTCAGGCGGGTATAAAACGTGTGGTATATCTGGATGACTACCGCTCGGAAGATGGCCTTAAGCTACTGCAACGCGTAGGCATTGAGTGTATAAAAAGAGAGGTTGAATAAGTAATAATCAAGGGCTGCTAACCGAGTTAGCAGCCCTTGATATATGTATAACACATCGCCTTAGAATGGCAAATCATCGGGGTCATCCTGCACCGATGGAATCGCTGCTGGTTGCTGGTAGGATGGTTGTGCTGCTGACTGCGCAGCAGGTTGCATTGCAGGAGCAGATGTTGGGGCTGCCGCAGCAGTTGCCGCTACTTGGCTATCGCTTCTACTACCCAACAATTGCATATTGTCGGCCAAAATCTCGGTAGTATAACGCTTTACATTATCCTTATCCACCCACTCGCGCGTACGCAGGCGACCCTCAATGTAGAGCTGCGAGCCCTTATGCACATAGCGATCAACAATATCTGCCAGACCACGCCACAACGTAATGGTATGCCACTCTGTCAATTCCTTCTTCTCGCCACTCTGGCGATCGGTATAACGCTCCGATGTTGCAAGGCGCAGGCGTGCCACCTTAACTCCAGATTCTGTGGTGCGCACCTCGGGGTCAATACCCACATTACCCACCAAAATTACTTTATTAATCATATCTCTTACTATTTATTATTATTTCTCGGTTTCGCCACCAATAGTCAAATCGCCAAGATGTACCTTGCCGTCAAGATCATCCTTGAGCGTAGCAAAGAAATCGTTATCAGAGCCCTGCAAGAACTCCACTTTCAGAGGTTGATAGAACAATCGCTCCCTGATGATTTGTGGTACACGGCGACTCCTGCGCAACTTCACAGCATCCTTTTCGGTAGTTAACAACTTGGCGTTAGGATGCTTCTTGAATAGTGCAACAAGATTATCAAGGTCGGCAACAGAATAGACATGATGGTCGGATAAAATCATCTTTGCCACAACCTTATAGTTCTTACGTGCACTCCGAACAAAGACCTTTGGATTACCAATTCCCGCCATTACAATAACCTCATCGCCAAAGTTAAGTGTATTATCAGGGGAGAACGGCGACACGGCCTGCGTAGGGACTATGCGTGTGAAATATATCTTCTGATAAGCTATCTTGTACAAATCCTTGCGCCACATGCGTTGATCCAAGGGATTCATGTCAACATCGCACTTGGTCACAATGAAATAATGGGCTCGATATAACGAATCCAATTTGTCGCGCAACGTGCCAGCAGGCAGGTAATCATCCTCGTTGAACGGACGTGTGGAATCTATGATAACCACATTGATGCGTGGCTCAACATAGCGATGCTGGAAACCATCATCCATAACAATAAGGTTTATCTCGGGGTGCTCGGCCTCGATACGATGAATAGCCTCGGCACGCTTCTCACACACCACAACCAACGCCTCGGGATACTTGAGCTTAATCTGTAGAGGCTCGTCACCAACATCACGGTACGAAGAGTCAACATTCACCTCCATATATCCCGTTGTGCGGCGGCCATACCCACGCGAGAGCAATGCAATACGGTAGTACGGCATCATGTAATCGATAATCATCTCGGCGGTTGGAGTCTTACCCGTACCACCAACGGTGATGTTTCCTACACATATAATTGGCGTCTTGAACTTCTCGCTCTTGAGCAGTCCGCAATCAAACATCCAATGGCGAATAGATATCACCATTCGATATATGTAAGAGACCAATTTTAGTAGTATTTTCATATCAATATCGCATCTACACCGTGCCTAATCGACCTATTCAAAAAGAAAACCGAACTACACAATTTTGTCAAAGATAACAAATAATTCGCAAGAAAACAACCTCAGTGTTATTTTTTTTAATTTTCCTCCTATTTCAATGATATTTTTTCTCATAATTCTAATAATTTTAACTACTTTTGTACATCATGAAGCAGATATTTTATTACATACTCATAGCGATACTTTTTGCCTCATCGGCATGTCGCAAAAACAATTCCACAGACCCATCGGCCGAAGAGCAGGAGGTGCAACAAACGATTCTCTACGGCATTGTGGCAGACCCCTATCTCACCCAGACCGACAGCGTGGAAATGGGTGAAACCATGGGCAAAATTCTCTCGAAATATGGAGTTTCAGCAGCCACGGTTGATCGCCTTGACAAAGTTTCAAAGGATATTTTCCCACTGAAAAACATTCGTGCAGAACGTCCCTACACGGTATTCATCGCACAAGATTCCGTAAATGGTGATAGGCTCGATTATCTGGTTTACGAAAAGGATATTGTCGAGTATGTCGTGTTCGGTTTCAAGGATGATTCGCTGACCGTTACCAAAGGAGCAAAGGATGTCACCATAAAGCGCAGAAGAAGCTCTGCCACAATAGAGTCTTCGCTCTGGGGTGCAATCATGCGCGACAGCCTGCCCTATGCCCTTGCCGCCGAGATGGAGGAGATTTATCAGTGGACTGTGGACTTCTTCGGTATTCAGAAGGGGGACCACTTCACCGTGATATATGACGAGAAACTAATTGACTCCACACACGTAGGCATAGGCAGAATATGGGGCGCAAAGTTCAACCATGCCGGCAAAGATGTTTACGCCATACCCTTCAAGCAGGATGACAGAGTACAATATTGGGAATACGACGGAGCATCGTTACGCAAGCAACTGCTGAAGGCGCCGCTTAAGTTCTCACGCATAAGTTCACGCTTCTCACGCTCACGCCTGCATCCTGTGCATCGTGTATATCGCCCCCATTTGGGCGTAGATTACGCCGCACCGAAAGGCACTCCCGTACGTGCCGTAGCCGATGGCGTGGTGACATTCAAAGGCTGGGGTGGCGGCGGTGGTAACACGCTAAAAATCAAGCATGCAGGCAACCTTATGACCGGATACCTGCACCTGAGTAAATTTGCCAAAGGCATACACCAGGGCTCAAGAGTCAAGCAGGGAGATTTGATTGGATATGTGGGCAGCACGGGAACATCCACAGGCCCACATCTTGACTACCGTATCTGGAAGAATGGTGTAAACATAGACCCACTGAAAGTCCCTCAGGAGCCTGCCGAGCCTATCAAGAAACAGAACATGGCAGCGTTTGAGCATATACGTGACCGCATCATAGCCGAGCTTAACGGCACGGCAACGCCCGAGATGATTGTCACGCAGCTCGACTCACTTGTTATTCCAAAGCAGGACACCCTAAACGTGGTCGCTCAATAACCTACAAAATGGAGAACTACAAGAAGATAGCTCAATTCATCGCCAAGCACCATGTACTGACTCTCGCCACAGCTACACAGGATGGCGCACCATATTGCTGCAACGCATTTTACGCCTACGACAAGGCGGATTGCGCATTTATCTTCACCACCGACTCTACGACACGCCATGGCCAGATGATGCTTGAGAACAATCGTGTGGCGGCATCCATAGTGCTGGAGACACGCATCGTAGGCAAGATTCAGGGATTGCAGATAACGGGCAACATTAAACCTGCACTCGAGCATGACAAAGCCACATACCTGAAGAGATTCCCCTATGCCGTGGTGGCAGACCTCTGTTTGTGGCGTCTGGAGCCCGACTTTATGAAACTAACCGACAACACACTCGGTTTTGGCAAGAAATTGATATGGCAAAAAGAGGTATTATAATCGTTGCTGGCGGTGCTGGCAATCGCATGGGGGCATCGCTTCCAAAGCAATTTCTTATGCTTGGGAATATGCCCATATTGGGGCGTACGATTAACCGCATGGCGGAGGCATTGCCCGCAGCCGAAATTGTGGTTGTACTGCCCAAGCAACATATCGACCTGTGGCACAACCTGTCGGCTCGTTTTGATATTGCTCCGCACCGTGTGACCGAGGGTGGCGCAGAGCGTTTCCATTCGGTAAAAAACGGCATTGCAGCCCTTAGCCCCGAGGTACAGACCATAGCCGTACATGACGGCGTAAGGCCTCTGGTTTCGAAAAAGCTCATCATTAAGCTTATGCTGGCGGCCGAAGAGTCCACGGCAGTCATTCCCGTCGTAGCCCCCACCGACTCCTTCCGAATACTTTCGCAGGAAGATTCCTCCATCATCGACCGCTCACAGCTACGCATGGTACACACCCCGCAGGTCTTTGATGCTGACACGTTGCGTGCTGCCTACAACCAACCCTACTCTGCCACATTCACCGATGACGCATCGGTTGTAGAGGCTGCAGGAGGTAAAATCACCCTCGTAGAAGGCGAGCGCAACAATATAAAAATAACTACTCCGGAAGATATAATCATCGCCCAGGCAATATTAAACTCAGAGGATGAAACGCAGCTTTAACTACACATTTGACCGCAAAACAAAGATTCTCACCACCATCACGCTCATCGTGGTGGCGGTCATTGCTGTGATTTTATATCTGCTATACACAGGAGGATTCTTCTCGGCATGGTTTATATCGGTGGTGATGGCTCTGGCTACGCTGATGATACTCTCGATTCCTCGCCGTATAGTTCTGCTGGACGACAGTCTTGAGATACAGTGTATTTGCGATATCACCGAGATAGACATTCGCGAAATAGCCTCAATACGCAAAGTGAGCAACCGAGAAATGAGGTGGGTGATAAGGATATTCGGAGCTGCGGGATTTTTCGGCTACTATGGTAAGTTCTTCGACTTCAAGGAGTGGGACATCGTCACCATATACGCTTCGGAGTGGAATAATTTTGTGGAGATAACCGACATATATGATTCGCGCATATATGTATCGTGCCGTGAGGCTGATAACCTCATCAACACCATTCTTCAGGCCAGAGAATTATGCCAGGAGAACGACTCGGTACAAGATTTGCCGCAAGCCATGTAGCACTTTGACTACCCCAGTGCAACATCCAAGAACATCATCAAGGCAAAACCCAATGCTACACCCACGGTAGCTACGTTGGAGTGGTGACCATCTTGCGATTCGGGTATAAGTTCCTCTACCACAACGTAAATCATCGCTCCGGCCGAGAATGCCAGCAGATAGGGCAAGATGGGTTGCATGACGTCAATCAGCAATATAGTAATCAATCCTGCCAAGGGCTCTACGATGCCCGAGCCCGCACCATAGGCAAACGCTTTCCAGCGACTCTTGACGCTATGTTTCAGTGGCATCGACACAATGGCTCCCTCGGGAAAATTCTGGATAGCAATACCCAGCGACAGAGCCAACGCACCCGCCATTGTGATGCCTGTGCTCTCGGTCATGGCTCCCGCAAGCACAACACCCACCGCCATACCTTCGGGGATATTGTGTAGCGTGACGGCCATCACAAGCATTGCCGAGCGTCCAAGTCCCGACCTAACACCTTCAGGCTCGGCGGAATCGAGGTGAACGTGAGACACAACACTATCAAACAACAGTAGCGAGAACATACCAGCAAGAA
This sequence comes from Alistipes sp., assembly GCA_017421945.1. Classification (GTDB taxonomy): domain Bacteria; phylum Bacteroidota; class Bacteroidia; order Bacteroidales; family Rikenellaceae; genus Alistipes. The sequence continues at coordinate 6,932 of JAFOHD010000080.1, forward strand.
AACCCACAACCGCAGGCAACCACTCCACACCGCCCTGCTCCGCTGTCATGTTTATGGCTGGTATGAGCAGCGACCACACCGATGCGGCCATCATCACACCCGAAGCAAAGCCAAGCAATAGCTTCTGCACCCATGCCGACATCTCATCGCGCAGCAGAAACACCATTGCCGCACCTAACGTTGTGCCAACAAAGGGCAACAACAGGCCGTATGCCAACTCACTATACATATATATTCTATTTAAGGTCCTCCAAATAATCAATAAACGCACCAAAGTCGGAGTGAGAATCAACAAATGCGTCATACGAGTGTTCGGTGTCACCCTTTTCAGGAACATCCGACACCATCTTCACTACCACCACCGGCAAATCAAACAACTCGGCCGCCTGACACACCGCAGTAGCCTCCATATCGAAAAGACCCGACTTAATGCCATAGTGCGACTTTACCTGGGTGATGATTTGAGCATCAACAAACGAATCGCCCGTCCACACCACAGCATCGTCATGCCCCAGCAGGGGATATGGCTCGGTGAGCTCGGGGACAAAATCACCCGGGATGCGGCAGTCATGATAACGCGCAACACGTGGTGCAACAATCTCACCACACTCTCGGCCAAGGGTTGAAGCAGCATAACCTACAACAGCAACCCTATCCACATCGCCATTGGCACGCGCTATCGCCAAAGCGGTATTCGCTGCCGCCAGGGCCTTACCCACACCACTACGCACAACTGTATATTGATTTTGTGTAGTTCTACCCTCAAGGGCAAGCGTCACATTACGATACTCTCTTTCGGTAGGAGCTATAACAATATACTTCATTACCAAGCACAATTATAGATTGAACCTATGCCAGCCTCTTCTGCCTGCTCGGGCGTGTAAAGAGAACGCATATACTGCGCCATGGCGAAATTTGTAGATGCAATGGCATACAGGCCCGGGTTACCACCCTGCACCTCGTTCAGACCCACAATATCATCCTTTGACTTTAGAGGGAATACCTGCTTATATACTCGAGCCAAAGCCTGACGAATCTGCTCGGCTGTGACATCATTCATGGTCGAAAGATAGAATCCCGTCTTGCAACCCATAGGGCAGAACGACACCACGCTCTTACCCACCTCGGGGTCAAGGCGCAGATAATATGCCATCAGATGCTCGATGGTATGCACCTCCTCAGCACCCAGCGGAGCGTGGTCCATAGGGGCACGGAAACGCATATCCCATGAGTGAACTGCATACTCGTCATTAATAGTATATACCGATCTTAAATAAAGACCTGCCTTAAGTGTAATGTGGTCAACATCGAATGATGACACAACTGATTTCTTGCTTTCCATATTATTTCTTGTCTTAAATTACTGTTTTGGTTGCTCCGCAGGCTGCTCCTTGCGTGGAGACTTACGATCGAAAAATGGATTTTTGGATGCCGAACTCAAAGGAATGGCAAACACAAGGTCGGCCCCACCAAGCACATCCATGCGCTTTGCTGCCCATCCTGCCGAGAACATTACGCGCGAATCCAGACGAAAATCGGCAATCTTCGAGCAGGCAGCACCTATGGCAATACCCACATCCACACCATTCATCACACAAGGTGAGCAGGCAGGCTTCTCGGCGCAGCTCTTGTAACCGCAATAACCACAGTTCAGGCCACACTCCGACTCCTCGCACTGAATACCTACTACTATAACAGCCTCAGCCTCCAAAACATTGGCTGCATCACGCAACAAAAACTTCATGCCCGACTCGCCGCTCATCTGAATCATGGTCTGCGACAGACGCTCAATATCGTCGTCTGTAATCATTGCCACCTCTACCAAATCACGACCCTTGGCCTTGGGGGCTGTACGTGCGGCTGCCATAACTGCTTCAGCCAACCTTTTAACCGTCTGGTTACGGATATCTCTTTCGTTGTAAATCATAATTATAAATTTTAGCGGGATAAATTTACAAAAATTTATGTAATACGAAAAACATACTATTCAATTTTATCGTATCAACTCACATTATACACCCCAAAACCATCTCTTCCGCCCTTCATTTGGCGCATTTATTGCTCTTGGAAAATAAAAATTCAAAATGAAAAAAATCACTATATATCAATTCACCGACCCCGTATGCATATGGTGCTGGGGTAACGTGCCCGTGCTGAAAGCGATAGATTTCCTCTACGGTGACAAGGTCGGAGTGGAGTATATAATGGGTGGGCTTGTGGAGGACATATCAACCCTCTACGACATTCAAGCCAGCCCTTCGGAACGCATCAGGCAGGCCAATGCCATCATTGCCCGCAACTGGATAGCTGCGTCGGCGAGGCACGGCATGCCCGTGGTTACAGACAACTTCGAGCTTTTCACCGAGCGTTACCCTTCAAGCTTTCCGCAAAACATAGCCTACCAGGCGGCAAAACTCATTGATGCCGGGCGTGCAAAGCGGTTCCTGCACCTTGTACGCGAGGCTACTTTCACCAAGTCGCGCCGCACTTCGCAGATTGACGTACTGATAGATTTGGCTGTACAGGCGGGATACGATGCCGCCACATTTTTAGATGAATACACCACAGGGCATGCTCAAAGTGCATTTGCGCACGACAGGATGGTGTGCCGCCGCAATGGTATCACGGGTTTCCCCTCATACATCGTACGCAATGAGGATACAAGCATAATCATCGGAGGATACCAGAATCTTGGCACGTTCCACACCCTCATCAGTCGGCTTTCGGCAGGTAAAATAAAGCCTCGCCGCATAGGCCCTTCACGCAGCAATGTAATGGAGTTCATGCATACCTATAAAACAGCTTATCCCGTTGAGCTTGAGGTGGCATTCTCGCTTGAGAGGCACCAAACCAACATATTAATCGACGAATTGATTGCTGCCAAAAAGATTGACAGCGAGGCGGTTGGCAACAGCCGCAGGCTGTATCTGCACAGGGCTACACACTCATAACATTCTCAACAAAACAAAAGCTGGGGATAATAAGAAAAGCATGACAGTATAATAATAAAATTTCACATCTCGCTTACAATTCGTAAGCATAGTGCCATTAATAATTATTCGTTCATAATTTCATAATCACCTCTATGTTTAATCTTTCTTAGAACTTCACAATTCATCATGTTGCATTTATATGCAAGAAATATATGATTTTTCTTGTTTTTAATAAATTTTACTATTACATTTGCACGTACAAACTACAACGAAAGTGTAACGTTGCTTTCAGGTGGTTTGTTTAGGTTAGAAAGTTAGGAGATTTATGTTAAATAGTTTGTATATCATCGTTAGCCTAATCCTCGTGGTCTTGCATAGATAACGGGAGAAAGGTCGTATGTGTATATAAACTACAATAAAAGCCTTTCTCCCATATAGGAGAGGGGCTTTTTCAATTAACACAACAAGAAATGAAACATCAACTCAGAAGTGCCATTACGACAGTAGGCCGCCGTATGGCAGGAGCAAGAGCCCTTTGGAGAGCTAACGGAATGACAAAAGAGCAGATGGGTATGCCCGTAATCGGTATTGCCAACTCTTTCACACAGATGGTACCCGGCCATGTGCATCTGCACGAGATAGGACAATATGTAAAATCGCTCATCGAGGAGCAGGGCTGCTTTGCCGCCGAGTTCAACACCATAGCCATTGACGATGGTATTGCCATGGGCCATGATGGTATGCTCTACTCGCTCCCCTCGCGCGACATTATCGCCGACAGCGTGGAATATATGGCAAATGCCCACAAGGTAGATGCTCTGGTTTGCATAAGCAACTGCGACAAGATTACCCCGGGTATGTTGATGGCTTCGATGCGACTGAATATCCCAACCATATTTGTATCGGGAGGTCCTATGGAGGCTGGTAATTTCCGTGGCAGAGGTGCCGACCTGATTGACGCTATGGTCTTAAGTGCTGACGAGAGTTGCACCGATGCCGATGCCGACGAGATTGAGGCTTGCGCCTGTCCCGGATGCGGCTCATGCTCGGGAATGTTCACTGCAAACTCTATGAACTGCCTGAATGAGGCTATTGGTCTGGCTCTGCCCGGCAACGGAACAATCGTTGCGACACATGAAAACCGCAAAGCCCTGTTTGCCAAGGCAGCAAAACTTATCGTCGAGAATGCCAAGCGTTATTACTTTGAGGGTGACGAGTCGGTATTGCCTCGCTCAATTGCCACGAAGGCAGCATTTGAGAATGCCATGTCGCTCGACATCGCAATGGGTGGCTCTACAAACACCGTGCTGCACCTGCTTGCCGTAGCACATGAGGCAGGTGTTGATTTCACAATGGCTGACATCGACCGCTTATCGCGCAAGATTCCCGTGCTGTGCAAGGTTGCCCCCAACGGACACTATCATGTTCAGGACGTAAACCGTGCCGGCGGTATCATGGGCATCATGGGTGAATTGGCAAAGAACGGACTCATTGACACATCGGCAAAGCGTGTGGACTCAGCATCGTTGGCTGACACACTCGACACATATTATTATGGCTCGGAGAACTTCTCCGAGGAGGCCTGCAAGATGTATTGCAGCGCACCCGCCAATTGTTACAGCCGCGAATTGGGCTCACAGGCATCATACTATGAGCAGATGGACAACGACCACACCACAGGTTGCATACGCGACATGGAACACTGCTACTTCCGAGATGGTGGTTTGGCCGTACTTACAGGTAACATCGCCCGCAAGGGTTGCATCGTAAAGACTGCCGGTGTAGATAGCTCATTGATGCAGTTCTCGGGCAAGGCCAAGGTCTTTGAGTCGCAGGAGCAGGCAATGAATGGCATCCTGGGAGGCGAGGTTGAGGCAGGTGACGTTGTAGTCATCCGCTACGAAGGTCCCAAGGGAGGCCCCGGCATGCAGGAGATGCTCTACCCTACCTCTTACCTCAAGTCGAAGCATCTGGACAAAGTGTGCGCCCTCATCACTGATGGCCGTTTCTCGGGAGGCACATCGGGACTCTCAATCGGCCACGTATCACCCGAGGCTGCTTCGGGTGGTGAGATTGGTATCATCGAGAATGGCGACATAATTGACATCAATATCACCTCACGTTCAATCAACCTGCGCATAACCGACCAGGAGCTGGCTCGCAGAATGGAGGCGTGGACCTCACACAAGCCCGCAAACCGCAATCGACAAGTTCCTCAATCACTCAGAGCATACTCTCTGTTGGTAAGCTCTGCCGACCAGGGCGCAGTAAGAATTGTTCCAGAAGAGTAACCTCAGACAATCCAAACTTATGATTTCAAGTTTTTCAGATACAACTACACAACCCACAAAGGATTATCCTCGCATCACGGGCTCCGAGGCAGTCATCCGCTCATTCCTCGCCGAGGGAGTGGAGACCATCTTCGGCTACCCTGGAGGTGCTATCATACCCGTTTACAACGCACTCTTTGACTATCGTGACAAGCTCAACCACATTCTGGTACGTCACGAGCAATGTGCTCTTCACGCTGCGCAGGGATACGCCCGCGCAACAGGCAAGACAGGAGTCTGCATCGTAACATCGGGCCCGGGCGCAACAAACACCGTCACAGGCTTGGCTGACGCCCTGCTCGACTCAACCCCTATCGTACTAATCAGTGGTCAGGTGGCATCAGGCCAGCTCGGTACAGATGCTTTTCAGGAGATAAACTTTTTGGAGCTGACTCAGTCGGTAACTAAGTGGAACTGTCAGGTAAAGCGTGCCGAGGATATTCCTGCGGCCATAGCCCGTGCATTCTACATAGCATCAAGCGGCCGCCCAGGACCTGTGGTGGTGGACATCACCAAAGATGCACAGAACGGAATGACAGAGTTCAACTACCAGCCCGTGAAGTTCATCCGCAGCTACCAGCCCTACGCTGACATTGACAACAACCAGATTCTGGAGGCTGTGCGCCTTATAAACCTTGCCCGCAAACCCATGGCTTTGATTGGTCAGGGTGTAATCCTGGCAGGTGCAGAGAAGGAGTTAAGGGAGTTTCTGGAGAAGAGTGGCATACCCGCCGCTTCGACTCTGCTCGGTCTATCGGCCCTGCCTACCGACCACCCTCTGTATGTGGGTATGCTCGGCATGCACGGCAACTATGGCCCTAACATAAAGAATCGTGACTGCGACCTGCTGATAGCTATCGGCATGCGTTTCGACGACAGAGTGACGGGTGACCCTTCGAAATTCGGCATTAACGCAAAGGTCATCCACCTGGAGATTGACCCTGCCGAGATTAACAAGATTGTATATGCCGACGTTCCCGTATTGGGCAACGTGAAGGAGTCGCTGCCGATGATTACCGAGCGTATCTCGAAAAACGACCACTCGGCATGGATTGAGGAGTTCAGGGTATGCAACAACATTGAACGAGAGGAGGTCATCGAGCCTGCCGTGGAGCGTCGCGGTGCGCATTTGCGCATGGGTGAGGTTGTGGATGCTGTATCAAAGGAGTTTGAGGATGCCATCCTTGTGACCGACGTAGGTCAGCAGCAGATGTTCGCATCGAAATACTTTAAGTTCAAGCGTTCACGAAGCATCATCACCTCGGGTGGTCTGGGAACTATGGGTTTCGGCCTGCCCGCAGCCATCGGAGCTAAGATTGGCTTACCCGAGAGAGATGTATGCCTGTTTGTTGGTGACGGAGGCTTGCAGATGACATCGCAGGAACTTGGCACTATATTCCAGTCGCAGGTGGGAGTGAAGATTATCCTCATGAACAACGGCTATCTGGGCATGGTACGTCAGTGGCAGGAGCTCTTCTACGACAAACGCTACTCGTTCACCGAGCTTGTGAATCCCGACTTTGAACTGCTTGCCAAGGCAAACCACATAGCATACCGCTGCGTGGAGCGTCACGAGGACCTGAACGATGCCATACGCGAGATGCACTCGACCGAGGGAGCATTCCTGCTGGAGTGCAGAGTGGAGCGAGAGGAGAATGTATTCCCTATGGTACCAGCTGGCGCACCCGTACATGATATAAGACTTGAGTAACAGCCTAACAGAAATTGAGATGGAAAGAGAATTTATAATTACTATATTTTCAGAGAATAAAGTCGGTCTGTTGAGTCAGATTACAACAGTCTTTACCCACCGCAACGTCAATATTGAATCTATCGCGGCATCGCCCTCGGCAATTGAGGGTATTCACAAGCACACCATCATGGTCAAGAACGACCCCGAGCGAGTTGCCAACCTGGTTAAGCAGATTGAGAAGAAGGTTGATGTGCTGAAGGTCTTCTGCTACTCGCCCAGCGAGGTGGTTATGCAGCAGTTGGCACTCTATAAGGTCAAGCGCAGCCGCAACGTGGAGGATATGGTACGTCGTCATAACGTGAGAATCCTGGAGATTCACGACGAGTACATCGTACTGGAGAAGACCGGCCACAAGGATGAGATTGACGAACTCTACCGTATGCTTGCACCACACGGCATCTACCAGTTTGTAAGCTCGGGACAGGTGGCAATCATCAAGTCTCGCCGCGAGCTGCTTGACGAGTATCTGAAATACGTAAACGAGAAACGTGATCGCATCATGCGAGAAGATAAATAACGAACTTATTAAAATATAAACTATAAAAAATTTACAACTATGGCAAAGATGAATTTTGGCGGCGTTGAGGAGAACGTCGTAACACGTGAAGAGTATCCATTGGCAAAGGCTTTGGAGACATTGAAGGATGAGACTATCGCTGTTATCGGTTATGGAGTACAGGGCCCAGGTCAGTCACTCAACCTGCGCGACAATGGTTTCAACGTAATCGTAGGTCAGCGTAAGGGCTCAAAGAGCTGGGACAAGGCCATTGAGGATGGCTGGGTTGAAGGTGAGACTCTCTTCGAGATTGAGGAGGCGTGCCAGAAGGCGACCATCATCGAGTATCTGCTCTCTGACGCAGGCCAGATTTCAGTATGGCCAAAGATTAAGCCATATCTCACACCTGGCAAGGCATTATACTTCTCTCACGGCTTCGGTATCACATACAAGGAGCGCACAGGTATCGTTCCTCCAGCTGATGTGGATGTAATCCTGGTAGCACCAAAGGGCTCAGGTACATCACTTCGCCGCATGTTCTTGCAGGGCCGTGGTCTGAACTCAAGCTACGCAATCTTCCAGGACGCAACAGGCAAGGCTTGGGACCGAGTAATCGCTCTTGGTATCGGTGTAGGTTCAGGTTATTTGTTTGAGACTACATTCAAGCGTGAGGTTTACTCAGACCTTACAAGTGAGCGTGGTACATTGATGGGTGCTATTCAGGGTATTTTTGCAGCGCAGTATGAGGTACTTCGTGAGAATGGCCACACTCCATCAGAGGCATTCAACGAGACTATTGAGGAGCTTTCACAGAGTCTGATGCCACTCATCGCCGAGAACGGTATGGATTGGATGTATGCAAACTGCTCAACAACAGCACAGCGTGGTGCGCTTGACTGGTGGAAGAAGTTCCGTGACGCTACACGCCCTGTATTTGAGGAGCTTTACAGCGAGGTTGCTTGCGGCAACGAGGCACAGCGCAGCATTGACACCAACTCACAGCCCGACTACCGCACAAAGCTCGAGGCAGAGCTCAAGGAGATGCGTGAGACTGAGATGTGGCAGGCCGGTGCAGTGGTACGTAAGCTCCGCCCAGAGAATAACTAACAGATAGCAAACAATTTATGAGCGAAAAAGTATATATTTTCGACACCACACTCCGCGACGCCGAGCAAGTACCGGGTTGTCAGCTCAATACCATTGAGAAAATTGAGGTGGCTCGTCAGCTGGAGAAGTTGGGTGTAGATATCATCGAGGCAGGATTTCCCATCTCAAGCCCCGGCGATTTCAACTCTGTGGTCGAGATATCAAAGGCTGTGACCAACCCCACAATATGTGCCCTGACACGCGCGGTAAAGAAGGATATCGACGTGGCCGCGCAGTCGCTGGAGTTTGCCAAGCGAGGACGTATTCACACAGGTATCGGCACATCGACATACCACATCTACGAAAAGCTGCGCATGACCCCCGAAACGGTCATGGAACAAGCAGTGGAGGCTGTGAAGTATGCACGTCGCTTTGTGGATGACGTGGAGTTCTATGCCGAGGATGCAGGACGCACAGACGAGGAGTTCCTGGCACGCGTAGTGGAGGCTGTCATCGCCGCAGGTGCTACGGTTGTGAATATTCCCGACACCACGGGTTATTGTCTGCCAAGTGAGTACGGAGCAAAGATTGCCTACCTGAAGAACAATGTTCCTAACATTGATAAGGCAATCATCTCTACCCACTGCCACAATGACCTGGGAATGGCTACCGCCAACACGCTGGCTGCCGTGCAGAACGGTGCGCGCCAGGTGGAGGTTACCATCAACGGTCTGGGCGAGAGAGCAGGTAACACCGCATTGGAGGAGGTTGTGATGGCCATCAAGTGTCACAACAATCTCGACTTTGAGGTGGGTATAGACTCAAAGCAGATTATCACCACCAGCAAACTCGTATCCAACCTGATGCGTATGCCTGTGCAGGCCAACAAGGCTATCGTAGGTCGAAATGCCTTTGCCCACTCATCGGGAATTCACCAGGATGGAGTGCTGAAGAGCCGTGAGACATACGAGATTATCGACCCCGAAGATGTGGGCGTAGACCAGTCAAGCATAGTACTGACTGCCCGCAGCGGTCGTGCGGCATTGAAGCACCACCTCTCGGAGATAGGTTTCAACCCCGAGAATGATGAGCTGGATGAGATTTACCAGCGTTTCCTGGAGCTCGCCGACAAAAAGAAGATGGTTACAACTCGCGACCTGGAGGTGTTGATTGGCACTGCCGCATCACGCCGCCGCATGAGCATACAGCTCACAGGTTTGCAGGTGGTGTGCGGTAAGTCGAGCATACCTTCGGCTACCGTACAAATCAGCTTCGATGGCGACACCTTCACCGAAACGGCGTGTGGTAACGGTCCTGTCGATGCGGCCATCACAGCTGTGAAGAACATCACCAAACGCCGCGTGCACATCGAGGAGTATCTGGTGCAGGCCATCACTCGTGGAAGTGACGACCTGGGTAAGGTACACATTCAGATTTCGCACAAGGGCAAGATGTATCATGGCTTTGGTGCCAACACCGACATTGTGACAGCATCGGTAGAGTCATTCATTGATGCAATATCAAAAATCAATTAACGATGAATACACTTTTCGACAAGATATGGGATGCGCATACGGTCAAGACCATTGATGGTGGCTCGTGCGTACTCTACATCGATCGACAATACATTCATGAGGTGACAAGTCCGCAGGCTTTTGCGGGCTTGCGCCGTCGTGGTATCGAGGTCTTCCGTCCCTCGCAGGTAACGGCAAGCCCCGACCACAACATCCCCACCCTTAACCAGCACCTGCCCATCGCTGAACCTCAATCGGCAGAGCAGGTGGCAACCCTTGAGCGAAACTGCGCACAGACGGGCATCACCATATTCCCAATCGGCTCGCAACGCAACGGCATCATCCACGTCATAGGCCCTCAAACCGGCCTGACACAGCCCGGTATGACCATTGTGTGTGGCGACAGCCACACCTCTACCCACGGTGCATTGGGGTGCATCGCATTTGGTATAGGTACCAGCGAGGTGGAGATGGCTCTGGCATCGCAGTGCATATTACAGTCAAAACCAAAGAGCATGCGCATAAACATCGAGGGAGAGCTTAAGAAAGGAGTATGTTCTAAAGATATAATCCTCTACATCATCTCAAAACTCGGCACAGGAGGCGGTACAGGTCACTTTGTGGAGTTTGCCGGCTCGGCCATACGCTCACTATCAATGGAGGCCCGCATGACCATCTGTAACATGAGTATCGAGATGGGTGCGCGTGGAGGTATGATTGCCCCAGACCAGACCACATTTGACTACCTCAAGGGACGCGAATTTGCTCCACAGGGCAAGGCATGGGATGAGGCTGTGGCACGCTGGAGCGAGCTTCGTTCTGACGACGACGCAGTCTTTGACCGTGAAGTAACGTTCTCGGCAGAGGAGATTGAGCCTATGATTACCTACGGAACAAATCCCGGCATGGGTATGGCTATCAGCTCGGTTATTCCTTCATCGGAGGGCATGGACACAGCATCAAAGGCATCTTACAAGAAGGCTCTCTCATACATGGGCTTTGCAGAGGGTGAGAAGATGACAGGCAAAAAGATGGACTATGTATTCGTAGGCAGCTGTACCAACGGCCGTATTGAGGATTTGCGTGCCTTTACCCACTTTGTCAAGGGTCGCCGCAAGGCCGAGGGTGTAACCGCATGGATTGTACCTGGCAGTAAGGAGGTAGAGCGCATGGCGATAGAGGAGGGTCTGCGCGATATTTTGCAGGAGGCGGGCTTTGAGCTCCGCCAGCCAGGATGCTCGGCATGTCTTGCCATGAACGAGGACAAGATTCCCGCGGGCAAGTATTGTGTGGCCACATCCAACCGTAACTTTGAGGGTCGTCAAGGCCCAGATGCACGTACCATGCTGGCAGGTCCATTGGTAGCGGCCGCAGCGGCTGTAACGGGAGTTGTGACCGACCCAAGAGAACTGATGTAAACGAAGTTGAAGAGTCATGAGAAATAAATTCACTACACTTATCTCTGGAGCAGTACCTCTGCCCATTGAGAACATCGACACCGACCAGATAATCCCCGCACGCTTTCTGAAGGCCACCACTCGCGAGGGCTTCGGTGAGAATCTGTTTCGTGATTGGCGTTACGACAAGGATGGCACACCCAAGCAGGAGTTTGTGATGAACTCACCCCTCTATAAAGGCGAGATTCTGCTTGCAGGTAAGAACTTCGGTTGCGGCTCCAGTCGTGAGCATGCAGCATGGGCGATTGAGGGTGCGGGATTCCGTGCCGTTGTGTCGAGTTTCTTTGCCGACATATTCCGCAATAACGCCCTGAACAACGGACTGCTGCCCGTAACGGTCAGCGAGCAGATGCTGTCAGCACTCTTTGCTGCGGTCCAAGAGGAGCCAGCGACACAAATTAAGATTAACCTTGAGGCTCAAACCATCGAAATTGTGGGTACCACCCACAAGGAATCATTCGAGATTGCTCCTTACAAGAAGCAGTGCATGATGAATGGTTACGACGACGTGGACTACCTGGTTAGCATTCACCACGAGATTGAGGAGTTTGAGAAGAGAAGATAAAACATATTGAAATATGAAAGAGATTAAGATTGCTGTGCTGCCCGGCGATGGCATAGGTCCCGAGATTGTAGCCCAGGCTGTCAAGGCTGTGGATGCAGTGGCCGAGAAGTTTGGCTATAAGGTGAGTTACACCCACGCCAAGGTGGGCGCTGCCGTCATTGATGAGGTAGGCAACCCCTACCCCGACTCTACACATGAGGTGTGCATGGCTGCCGATGCAGTGCTGTTTGGTGCCATTGGAGACCCACGCTTTGACAACAATCCCGAGGCAAAGGTGCGCCCCGAGCAGGGCTTGCTTGCCATGCGCAAGAGGCTCGGACTCTACGCTAATCTGCGCCCTGTGAATACATTTTCTTCGCTTCTGCACCGCTCACCCCTGCGTCACGACCTGGTTGAGGGAGCCGATTTCATCTGCATACGCGAGCTTACGGGAGGCATGTACTTCGGTCGCCCACAAGGTCGCTCCGAGGATGGCAACACGGCCTACGACACATGCGTATATTCTCGGTCGGAGATTGAGCGCATTTGCCGCCTTGGATTTGAGTATGCAGCCAAGCGTCGTGGCAAGCTCACAGTGGTGGACAAGGCCAACGTACTTGCAACATCGCGCCTGTGGCGTGAAACTGCCAAGGCTATGGAGCAGGATTACCCCACAGTAGAGGTGGAGTATATGTTTGTCGATAATGCCGCAATGAAGATTATTCAGCAGCCACGTCACTTCGATGTGATTGTCACCGAGAATATGTTTGGCGACATACTCACCGACGAGGCAAGCGTTATCACAGGCTCACTCGGTCTGCTGCCATCGGCTTCAATAGGCACGGGGACATCTCTCTTTGAGCCTATACACGGCTCGTATCCTCAAGCTGCGGGCAAGAACATAGCTAATCCTATTGCAACTATTTTGTCGGCAGCGATGATGTTTGAGTATGCCTTCTCGGATATGGAAGCAGGTGCAGCCATTCGTCGTGCCGTAGATTTGGCAATCGAGAAGAACATCGTCACCGAAGATATAGTACCCGAAGGCGTGACACCATCATCTACAACCGAGGTGGGAGATTTCATTGCAGCAAACATATAACATTAACGATTATGAGCAACAGATACTACCCCGCTCTTAACGATGTGATGAGTGCCGAGCACACCCTGAAAGAGATTCTTGAGCCCACACCGCTGCTACACAACCACAACCTATCGGCAAAATATGGTGCCGAGGTGGCTCTGAAGCGTGAGGATTTGCAGATGGTGCGCTCGTACAAGATTCGTGGCGCATACAACAAGATTCGCAGCCTGACAAAGGAGCAGACCGAGCGTGGCATCGTGTGTGCCAGCGCGGGCAATCACGCCCAAGGCGTAGCACTTTCGTGCAACAAACTCGGCATCAAGGGCAAGATATTTATGCCTGTAACTACGCCCAAGCAGAAGATTAACCAGGTGAAGATGTTTGGTGGCGGGGAGATTGAGGTCGTGTTGTCAGGCGACACATTCGACCAGGCCAATGCTGCCGCCGAGCAGGCGTGCATTGACGAGGGCAAGACCTTTATTCCACCCTTCAACGACCCAAAGATTATCGAGGGACAGGCAACCGTAGGACTTGAGATACTGCAACAGAGCAGTGCTGCCATAGACTATGTGTTTGTACCCATCGGTGGCGGAGGCTTGGCATCGGGCATCGGCGCGGTGTATAAGCAGATGTCGCCCAGCACCAAGATTATAGGCGTGGAGCCTGCGGGGGCAGCCAGCATGAAGCTCGCCATAGAGCGTGGTGAGGTAACAGCACTAGACCATATCGATAAATTTGTTGATGGAGCTGCCGTGCAACGTGTGGGCGATTTGACATTTGACATCTGCCGCGAGGTGCTTGACGACATTGTTGTGGTACCCGAGGGTAAGGTATGTTCGACAATCCTTAGTCTGTATAACTTCGATGCCATTGTCGTGGAGCCTGCGGGAGCACTCAGCATCAGCGCGCTGGATTACTACAAGGAGCAGATACGCGGCAAGAATGTTGTGTGCGTGGTGAGTGGCAGCAACAACGACATAGTCAGGATGGAGGACATAAAGGAGCGCTCGCTGCTCTACGAGGGGCTGAAGCACTACTTTGTTGTGCGCTTCCCACAGCGCGCGGGAGCATTGCAGGACTTTGTGACCAACGTGCTGGGTCCACATGACGACATCACATACTTTGAGTACAAGAAAAAGACCAACCGCGACAAAGGCCCCGTGTTGATAGGTATCGAGTTGCAGAATCCCAACGATTTCGGGGGGCTGACGCAGCGTATGCTTGAGCATAATATCGATTACCAATACTTAAATGCAAATCCAAGTCTTTTCGAGTTCTTGATTGGATAAGAATTTATACATTTATATAACTTAACCTAAACTTTGAAGGATATGAATTTTATTGGGAACATTATTTGGGTACTCTTTGGAGGTTTCTTCCTCTCGTTAGGGTATTTGTTGGGAGGTCTTATTTTATGCCTCACAATTGTAGGTATTCCTTTTGGCCTTAAGGTTATGCGCTTGGGCCTCTTTGCGATGTGGCCTTTCGGTGGCGAGGTGGTACAGGGCAATAAGCCTATGGGTTGCTTGTCGCTGCTGCTGAATGTGCTGTGGATTATCTTTGGTGGCATCGAGGTTGCTTTAGGACACCTTCTAATGGGTGTTGTCTTCTGCATTACCATCATCGGTATTCCATTTGGTTTACAGCATTTCAAGTTGATGACCCTGGCTCTTATGCCATTTGGACATGAGGTGGTAAGAAAATAAAAACATCTCGCATTTGTATAAGGCTCTGCCCCACTTCGGGCAGAGTTTTTTTGTTGTATGTGGTTGCTGATTACGAGGCAGCAGCCAAAAACATATCGACCACACACACCCTAAAAACAGACTGCCACGCCCATCACAGCACGCCCTAAAACATATCCGTCACATCACAACTAATCCACCCTAAAACATGTATAAACGCCAAAACAACGACAAAAAAAAGCCGCCACCCGAAGGTAGCGGCTGGAAATATAAACCGTGTTGGATATTAACTATTCCAACCTGGGTTCTGCTGTGAGTTCAAAAGTTGGTTAGCATATACCTCCTTTGCAGGAATAGGCCATACCCAACGGAAATCGTTAGCAGGAACTGTCAGCAACTCATAGTGGTCACCAGTTGTGACAAGAACGTTGTCATCGATAGGAGCCTGTGGAGTACGAACCTCCAAGCCATCACCCCAACGCTTCAAGTCAGAAATACGCTGACCCTCGAACATCATCTCACGAACGCGCTCCTCCTTAACATCAGCCATTGTAGGTGCATCAATAGCAGCCAAGCCACGCTTCTGGCGCAAGTCGTTCAAATACTTTGCTCCATCGGTTGTAGCGTTAGCATCTAAGATACCAGCCTCAGCAGCGATAAGATACATCTCTGCGATACGGAAGAACTTAATAGCGTTTACATTGTTCTTAGTACCAGGAGTTGACTGCAATGCAGGGTTACCAGGATACTTGTTGAACATATATACACCCTTAATGTAGCTACCACCAATCTTACAATTTGGACGTGTCACAGCAGCACCAGTAGCATCTGTTGTAGCAACATCCTCAGATACGATGAAATAAGTATTCTTACGGATATCCTCGTCAGCAAACAAGTCAAGCATCTTCTGGGTAGGGATGAAGTTAGGCTCAAAACCAAGGTTCTTGTTTGATGGGTCATTAACGAACCAACGAGCAGCCGAAACACCATTCAACTCTGTTGTGCTTGAATAGAATGATAAGATAACCTCAGAACCCTTATCAGAAGAGTAGAGAGCCTTCAAACCAGCCTCAGTGTCAATCAAAGGATATGTACCATCATTGATAAGATCCTTAGCGTAGTTGTAAGCATTTGTATAATCCTTCTTCTGAAGATATACACGAGCCAAAGCAGCAGAAACTGCATCAATAGTGATGTAGTTTGAATTTGCCTCACCTTCAACACCTGCCAACAAATCCTCAGCAGTCTCCAAGTCAGAGATGATTGAAGCGTAAGACTGATTCATTGTTGCACGAGAAGGAACCTCGGTTGGGTTAAATGCAGAGATAATAGGAATACCTGAGTAAGCCTCATCAGCCTTTGCAGCATTGTATGCACCTGCGAACTTATCCAAGATAAGGAAGTGCGACATAGCTCGTACGAAGTACATCTCACCCAAGATAGTGTTAAAGATAGCTACCTCCTCAGGATTCTCCTTGTCGTAAGTGATTTCATCCTTATTAGAGATTACAAAGTTAGCATTTGCAATTGCATAGTAAGCATATACCCAGATATCATAGATATCGTAGTCATCGATACCATACTCCCAACGGTGCAATGCACCGTAGTTCTCACCGAACTCCTTAACTGGGTTTACATAGTCAGCCTGCATATCACTTGGTACAAGTGCCACATTGTAAGCTGCACGGAATGTAGAATAAACACCTGCCTCAAACTTCTCGAGGTCAGCCAAAGTCTCCAAGGCCGTATCCATAACCTGCTTATCTGCTGGATATTTCTCCATTTCGCAAGAGGTTAGCGCAGTAAGGCCAAAGAAAGCCAATAATATTGCTAATTTTTTCATACTTATTCGTTTCTATTTTATGTTACACAATAATTAGAATGTAAGTTGAATACCTCCAACAAACTGACGAGAGTTAGGATAACCTGAATAAGAAAGGTTTGCATCAACCTCAGGATCGAAACCAGAGTACTTAGTGAAAGTAAGGAGGTTACGAGCAGTGAAGTAAACGCGTACACCCTGCAAGAAACCGGTCTTTGCCATCCAATTGCGAGGCAAATCATAACCTACTGTCAGGTTCTTCAAACGCAAGAATGAAGCATCCTCGATAAGGTGAGAGTCAAACAAGTTGTCAGGTGTGTTAAGACCAAAACGTCCATACTTAGCAACATCACCTGGCTTCTCCCAACGGTCGAACAAATCAACTGAACGAGCGTATGAAGAGAATGCATCTGCCTCAAGGAAGTAACGGTCGTTGTTGATCATCCACTTGTCAGCAACCCAAGCAAAGTCGGCAGCAACTGAAATACCCTTCCAACGAGCATTTACACCAAAACCACCTACCCACGATGGATCGTGAGACTTGCCCTGCAACTCATAGATAGCCTCAGATACATCCTTTACAACAGTACCATTTGGACCTCTCCACATATAGTAACCATCCTCAGGATCTACACCCAACAAAGTAGGATAGTAGAACTCAGTAGCAGAGTGACCAATAGCGTAACACATACCATACTCAAGCATTGGGTACTCAGTGTAACCATTGAAGAGTTCAGTAATCTCGTTCTTGTTGTAGTTCAAGTTTGCGTAAACATTAACCAACCAATCCTTTGTGCGAACAACATCAGCAGCAATCTTGAGGTCGATACCACGGTTAACAAGGCTACCAATGTTCTTGTAACCGTTGAGGTAACCAGATGTTGCTGGGAAAGGAACCAACTGCAACATATTCTCTGTCTTACGGTTGTAGAACTCGAAGTCAACAGTTACGCGGTTACGCCACAAACTTGCAGTAAAGCCGGCTGTAAACAACTTCTGAGTCTCCCAACCCAAATCTGGGTTAGCAATCTGATTAGTATCAAGTACCAAACCTGCCTGATCACCATAAGTTGTAGAACCAACAAGACCCAAAGATGCGTAGTCGTCAATACCTGCGTTACCCTGTGTACCATAAGATGCCTTAACATTCAAAGAGTTAATCCAACGAGCGTTCTCCATAAACTTCTCGTTCTTAACATCCCACATAGCACCTACTGACCAGAAGATAGCACCGCGGTTGTTTGCACCAAAGCGTGAAGACTCATCGTAACGAACTGATGCATCAACAAAATACTTACGAGCGTAGTTGTACTCCAAACGAGCAAATGCAGAATTGAAAGTGTACTCAGTAAATGAATCACTAACATTTGGAGTACCTGTACCGTTGTTCAAAGTAAGCATCTTGTCAGATGTCTGACCACCCTTGTAACCATAGAAGCCCTCGTACTGATACATAATAGACTCGTGACCTGCCAATGCATAGATATTGTGTACATCGTCGATTGAACGCTGGTAGTCAATAGTATTGGTGTAAGTGATTGTATAGTCGCTGTAATGACGACGAGAACGCCAACCATCACCTGGGTAGTCAAAGTTATTTGGAGAGTGTGAACGGTTGTCATCCATATTCCAGATATCTGCACTTACCTGTGATTTGAGGTTAAGACCCTCCAATGGGTTGATTACAACAAAACCGGTTGCGTTAATCTGAGTTGTGTGACGCTCGTTCTTAAAGAACTTATCCAACTGCAATGGGTTAACAAGACCCATAGCATTGTAAGTCAACTCATCACCAAACTCGAAAATATAATCTCCTGTCTCAGGGTCAATACCTGTAATACCCCAATCTACCGGAGCATCCCAAGTAGGCCACATCATTGCTGCCATTGGTGTCCACTCCAAAATAGAAGCATTTGCAGACTCCAAAGTTACACGAGAGATATCAGCATCAGTGTGGGCAATAGCAGTATTCATACCCATCTTCAACCAAGGCTTAGCCTGAGTCTCAACATTAGCACGAACCGCATACTTATGAACGCCTGAACCACGGTCGGTACCACGCTGATCCATAAACATACCTGACATATAGTAAGATGTCTTCTTTGAACCGCCTGTTACAGACATATCGACCTGATACATAGGAGCCTGATCATCATAGAAGATCTCACGCCAGTTGGTGTTCTGATTCAAGGCTCTGAAAACAGCAAGATTACCAGCGCTCATCATACCATACTTCTCCAAATAGTTCAAGTGATCTGGACCTGACATAATCTCATACTTGTGAGAAGCAGGCTGAGAGATACCATACTGCGCGTTGAATGTAACAGTAGCCTCGCGGTCGCGCTGACCCTTCTTGGTTGTGATGTAGATAACACCATTAGCAGCACGTGAACCGTAAACTGATGTTGCAGAAGCATCCTTCAACACATTTACTGACTCAATGTCATTAGGATTCAATGAGTTCATTGTGCTAATAGAGATTGGAGCACCATCCAACAGTACAAGTGGAGAAGAAGAAGCCCACAATGTACCTGTACCGTGCAAACGGATTGATGATGAAGCAGAAGGCTCACCTGATGAGGTATAAACCTGCATACCAGCAACCTGACCCTGCAAAGCATCAGCAACGTTTACGGTTGGTTTGTTCTCCAAAACAGCACCATCAACCTTTGCTACCGCACCGGTGATAGTACCAACCTTGTTACCTGTACCGTAACCGATGACTGAGATACTCTCGATAGCAAGAGCATCCTCCTTCATCACGACACGGTACTGTGTCTGCGAACCCAACTGAACCTTTTGTGACTCATAGCCAATAAAAGATACGTTAAGAGCGCCACCCTTAGGTGCCTCAATGATGAAAGATCCATCCAAACCAGAGGTTACTCCGACGTTGGAACCTTCAACAAAAATTGTTGCACCCACCACAGGCTTGTTTGCTTCATCAACAACAACGCCTGATACTCGCATGTTCTGTGCGAATGCTACGAAAGCAACTGCAAGAACTGCAATGATAGAAAGTACAATTTTCCTAACCATAAGCATTAATTTTTTATTAGAAATAATATTGTGTATTTATTCACCCTTCCTAAAATGAAAAATACATCGACAAAGATACGTATTAAAAACCTAATTATCAAAAAAAATTAATATAAAATTAACATTATTTAATAAATAAAGCTAAATTCTGGCGCAGAATTACTAATTATAACATTTTCAGGGCTTAAACTTTGATTTTGAAAGGATACTTATTATGCAATCATCTGCATATTATGCGTAAAATATGCAAAATATGGGTGATTTCGCAGGATTTCAGATGTGGAGGAAATAATCATAAAAAAAGAAAATCCCTATACGCGATAAGGACTTTCCGAGGATTGAAATGTTGGAATGTTATGCGGCATCGCTACCGGCAACAACCAATTTGCGCCGTTGTAACACAACTTATATAGATAAAGATTAGTTCTTGCGGCGCACAATGACGTGTTCGAGCAATATGACAAGTATCACACCCATCACAAAGCCGTTACCCACAATGGGGCGCAGCAGCGCGGGGATAATCTGCATGGGAATGATGCCAAATATCAGGGCAGCCATAACGGGCAGGCCTATTATAAGGCAATCCTCGAAACCCACCGCCTTGCCTCCCGAGGTCATCATCGAGAACGAGGCTGCAAGCTGTGTACCCATAAGGTAGAGCAGAATGACTCCGATGACGGTATCGGGAATGGCCGACAGCACAGCAATGAGCTGGGGAACAAAAGCGCAGACTATAAGTCCCACAGCAGCGGGCACAAGTGCATAACGCGAAGCGCACGACGACGAGGCAATAACGCCCGGCGACATGGAGTAATTAACAGGACCTATGACTCCCATTGCACCCGCAGCCACATTCAGCAGGCCCGTAACGCCCACACCTCGGCGGCAACGCATCTGCAACCCATCGGCATCGAGCATGGCACCAAGCGACTGTATGGAACCAATATCATTTATCAGCAACGCCACATAGCAGAACAAAAACGCAACAATCATACTGCCGTCGAACTCAACTGCAGGGAGCAACAGCCGCCCCTCGGACTCGCCATAACTGCCTACGACATCGCCAAAACCACCATATATACAATAGTAAATCACACATCCCACAAGCAACGACAGCGGCACAAGCAACGACTTCGCCACGCCACGCAACCTAACCGCAGCAAGAGTCATAAGCGGCAAGCCGAGAATCATGAACCACAGACCAAAGCCATGACGCGAAGCATCGGCAGCAGGGAAGATTAGGTTTTTGATGGTTGTAGCGAGCGTGAAAGCAATCAACATCATGATAACCACCACAATGCGAGGTGTAAACACTCGTTGCACCTTCTCCAGCACACCACTCAACGCAAGCAGTGTAACCACACCTCCGCCAAGCATGACCGAGGTATAAATCTTATTGGTATTCACCGCATCGCCCTGCGAGGCAAGTGCCGTAATGATACCCACCAGCAACACCGAAGCCGGCCCGACAACAATAGGCATCCGATGACCCCAAAACACCTGCACGATGGTAGCCACACCCATCAGCGCAAAGACCTTCTGCGCATACAACACACGCTCGGCAGGCGAGCCCACAGCTATAAAGAGCGACGTGATGACAACCGCGACAGCCAGCACAAACCACTGCATGCTGTAAAGCAACAACTCCCTGACGGCGGGACGATCGTTAAGATTATACTTCAATTCCATAACTGAAAATTTATCCGACAAATATAATTCATCAGCGGCGAAGATACAAAAAAAGCCACCATTTTGTGTAATGGCGGCCTATGATTTAGAGTTACTTACCGAGCAGTCGGTTGGCCTCAAGCGGGTTGTCGGTGGTGATGTAATCAACACCCTGGTCGATACACCACTGTAAGTTGGCTGTGTCGTTAACAGTCCACACATTCACGGTCAAACCCAAATCATGGCTCTGCTTAATCCACTCGGGATGCCTCTTCATGGTGTTGATGTTGTAGTCAATGCCCGTATAACCCGCAGCCTTGCACTGGGCAGGAGTAAGCTCGCCATTCAGATAAGCAATCTGAGTCTTTTTGGGAGCCAGCTTCACCAACTCGTCACACACATGCTTACTGAAAGCAATATACTCCACACGCTTGGTGAGCTTATGTTTCTTCACTCCCGCCAGAATATTCTTCACAACGCGAGTCTCCTGCTCGGGCGTGGCGTGGCTCTTGACCTCAATGATGAGTTTGGTTGTCTTTGACCGTTTTGCCTGCTCGAGGTACTCCTCAAAGGTGGGGACTGTCTCGCCATTTCTCAGCGGCAAGGCTCGTATTGCGGCGAAGTCGGCCTTCTGCACATCAGCAATATCGCGATGGCGGGCGCCATGAATGGCTATCAACACTCCATCCTGAGTCTCGTTGATATCCACCTCCGAGCCATACACCCCTAACTCCTGGGCATGCTTTAGTGAAGAGATAGTGTTGTCAAACGAGTTTTTGGTGGCATGGAAACCACGGTGGGCAATAACCTGTGTCTGCGCAACGGCACATAACGACAATGTGGTGCAAACCAAAGCAAGAAGAATCCGTTTCATAATGGGAATATTAAATTTATTTTAGCAAATATAAGAAAAATGCAAAAAACAGACAACAATCCGAGCAGGAAAAGTGCGCACAAAACAATAAATTTACGATAACAAAATCGCGACATGGCATTTTTGGCATTCAATTACTGACAAGATGCAGCTTTTATGGATTTTTTCACCTTTTCGGGAACAAAGTATCAAATAAATTTTATAAATTTGCGTGATGTATGTACTGAAATATACGAAACAATAAAATATATAACTATGGAAAGCAAATATTCTCTTCCTTTCGATGGTGGAATAATCATGGATGGCACTCCAAAGGATATAATCCACCGCTATGAAAAAATCCCCACATCGATATTTGACACCGAGAGCATGGGTGCCGAATATGTTGCACAGGAGATTGTGAAGGCTATCAACGCCCACCAGAAGAAAAACCCCAACCGCCCATTTGCACTGGGACTCACAACAGGTCGCACACCACTTGGTGTATATCAGAAATTAGTGGAGCTTTATGAGGCTGACAAGGTTTCATTCAAGGATGTAGAGGTTTATAGTCTTGACGAGTTCTACCCCATCAAGGCTTCAGAGCAGCAGAGCCGCAATTTCCGCATCCACGAGGATTTCATCAATCTGGTTGATTTCCAGCCCGAGAACATACACTTGCTTGACGGCACAGTTCCAACCGACAAAGTAACAGAGTACTGCGCCGAGTATGAGCGCATGGCTCGCAACATCGACATCATGGTAATAGGCATGGGCGAGCAGGGACAGATTGGCTTCAACGAGCCAGGGGCATACGCCAAGTCTGTAACTCGTCTGGTGCAGCTTACATACCAGTCACGCAAGCAGCAGGCAAGCATCTTCCACGGCGCCGAGAACACTCCAAAGATGGCCATCACAATGGGTCTCAGCACTGTTATGGGTGCAAAGCGCATCATCCTGATGGCTTGGGGCGAGGACAAGGCCCAGACCCTGTACAAGGTAGTCGAGAAGGACTCTAACCGTCTGCTTCCAGCCTCTATGTTGCAGAACCACCCAGCCATTGAGGCTGTGGTTGATACTGCGGCGGCAGACTATCTCACAGTAAAGAAGGCTCCATGGGTAGTGGGTCCATGTGACTGGACTCCACGCCTGGTGCGCAAGGCTGTTATCTGGCTTTGTGAGGTTGTGCAGAAGCCTATACTCAAGCTTACATACAAGGATTATATCGAGAACTCATTGGGCGAGATGCTTGATGTTGTGGGTATGGAGTACAGCGATGTGAACATCAAGGTATTCAACGACTTGCAGCACACCATCACAGGATGGCCAGGCGGCAAGCCAAACGCCGACGACACCACACGCCCCGTGGCTTCCACACCATTCCCAAAGCGTGTTATCATATTCTCACCTCACCCCGACGACGACGTAATCTCAATGGGTGGTACATTCATCCGCCTGGTTGAGCAGGGCCACGACGTACATGTGGCTTACCAGACATCGGGCAACGTGGCAGTACACGATGACGTTGTTATGCAACACATCGACTCGGCCCGTGAGTTGGGCTATGGCGACCGCGTTGAGGAGGTCAAGAAGATTATTGCCTCAAAGAAGAAGGGTGAGCCCGAGCCACGCCCACTGCTCGACCTTAAGGGTGCTATACGCCGTGCCGAGGCACGAGGTGCTGTACGCTCATTCGGTCTGAATGAGGATACCAATGCCCACTTCCTGAATCTGCCATTCTACGAAACCGGAGGCATCAAGAAGGGCCAGCGCACAGATAAGGATATTGAGATTATCACCAACCTTCTACAAGAGGTTAAGCCTCACCAGATTTACCTTGCGGGCGACCTCGCCGACCCACATGGCACACACCGCGTATGTACAGAGTCGGTTTTGGAGGCTCTTTACCGTCTGAAGGATAGTGGCGAGGAGTGGATTAACGAGTGTGTGGTATGGCTCTACCGCGGCGCATGGATGGAGTGGGAGATTGGCATGGTGGATATGGCTGTGCCATTGAGTCCCGAGGAGCTCATCAAGAAGCGTCATGCCATTTATCGTCACCTCTCGCAGAAGGACATCGTGCCATTCCCAGGTGATGACAGCCGTGAGTTCTGGCAGCGTGCTGAGGAGCGCACACAGAACACTGCCCGCCTGTACGATTTGTTGGGCATGGCCGAGTATCAGGCAATTGAAGTATTTGTTAAAATGAAAATATAATTATGAGAGTTATCATCGAAAATACAGCGGCCGAAGCTGGTCGCTGGGCAGCAGAATATGTTGCAGCACAGATTAACGCCAAGGCGGCAGTGAGCAGCGACCCATTTGTACTGGGTCTCCCAACAGGTTCTACACCTCTGGGCATGTACAATGGTCTGATAGAACTTTACAAGGCAGGCAAGGTGTCGTTTGCAAATGTTGTAACATTCAACATGGACGAGTATGTAGGTCTGCCCGAGGAGCATCCCGAGAGCTACCACAGCTTCATGTGGAACAACTTCTTCAGCCACATCGACATCAAGAAGGAGAACGTACACATCCTGAATGGTAACGCTGAGGATCTGGAGGCTGAATGCGCTGCTTACGAGGCTGCTATCGAGGCTGCTGGTGGTATCGACCTGTTCATGGGTGGTATCGGCCCCGACGGTCACCTGGCCTTCAACGAGCCTTTCTCTTCACTGACAAGCCGTACTCGTATCAAGAGTTTGACAACTGACACTATCATCGCTAACAGCCGTTTCTTCGACAACGACGTAAACAAGGTGCCCAAGACTGCTCTTACCGTTGGTATCGGCACTGTTATGGATGCCAAGGAGGTTTTGATCGTATGTAACGGTCACAACAAGGCTCGCGCTCTGCAGCACGCTATCGAGGCTGGTGTAAGCCAGGAGTGGACTATCTCTGCCCTGCAGATGCACCCCCACGCTATCATCGTTTGTGACGAGGCTGCTACCGCTGAGTTGAAGCACGGCACATACCTGTACTTCAAGGATATCGAGAAGGACAATCTGTAATCAGACACAAGACCCACCCTATCCCTCCCTGCAGGGAGGGGACACGGGTGCTACGTCAGATATGACAATATGATAAAAAGCGAGGCAGTGCGTTGGCACTACCTCGTTTATTTTATATGCACCATCCTCAGGAGAAAAGTTAGGCGAGGCGGGACAATACTATGGGAATATCACAGTTCATCAAGCATACACTTTCTCCCCCTGAGACAGGGGGAGAGTTGGGCATGGTGGAACTAATATTAAAACGCTACTCTATCGCAATAAACAGGCTACCATTGCGTTATACTTATATGGAAAAGAGCAAGCAAGATAATAGTCAGCGAATTTTCAACAGTGCAGAAAATAAGCAACTGCGTCAGACACTGCGGACACATGGCACATCAGCAGAAGCCACAATGTGGAGAATGTTGAAATCAGAACAAATATGTGGAGTAAAATTCAGACGGCAATTCAGCGTTGGACCATACATCTTAGACTTCTATTGCCCCATACTGAAGATATGTATAGAATTAGATGGTGACCATCACTATAGCAGACAGGGATACGAACATGACCTAACTCGCAATACATATCTGTCCCATGAGCATGGCATAACAATACTTAGGTATGAAAATAAAGACGTATTCAAGTTTCCTGAAATGATACGTGCAGAAATCACCAACCTCGTAAAAGATAAACTGGATGGCTTGAAGTAGTTTCGTGTGGTTGCAGTTACTTTGTGTCATACCCCATCCTTACTATAACAGGAGGTGATTGCGGGTGCTACTTTGTGTCATACCTCGTCCTTAGTATAACAGAAGGTGATTTGGAGTGCTACTTTACTCATACCCCCTCCCCACTTCGTGGTACTCCCCCTGTCTCAGGGGGAGAGTTGCTGCGCGGTGGGGCGTAGCAAAGGATTTATTACATTGCATAAAACAAGCACACACTCTCTCCCCCTGAGACAGGGGGAGTACCCGCAGGGGGAGGGGGTATGATGTTTTCTC
>JAFOHD010000081.1 GCA_017421945.1 Alistipes sp.
GTGGGCGTTATATTCAGCTTCGTTCGGGCGGAGAGATCTACGCCGAAGGTAACAAGATGTGGGGGTTTGATCGTATAGGCTCGGCAAAGCACTACTTCTACATGGAATTTGACACCGCACCTGAGAGCTTCAGCGGCAAGGATGGCGAGCCTACTCGTTATGCCGAGTTTAAGTCAGGTGCAGGGGCTGTAGCATTCCGCTATGGCGTGTCGTATATAGATGTCGAGCAGGCAAAGAAAAATCTATATGCCGAGATCGATGATTATAACCTAAGTAAAGTCATCGCCAATGCCCGCGAGGCGTGGAACTCAACTCTCGCCAAAATCGAGGTCGAGGGCGGCACCGAGGATCAGCGCACAA
Organism: Alistipes sp.; assembly: GCA_017421945.1. Classification (GTDB taxonomy): domain Bacteria; phylum Bacteroidota; class Bacteroidia; order Bacteroidales; family Rikenellaceae; genus Alistipes. The sequence continues at coordinate 361 of JAFOHD010000081.1, forward strand.
CATTCTATACGGCTCTCTATCGTTCACACGAACGCATGATCAACATCTCGGAGGATGGTCGTTACTACAGCGCATGGGATGGCAAGATACATGACGATGAGGGAGAGCCATTCTGGACCGATGATTGGGCTTGGGACAACTACCACGCACTGCACCCACTGCAAATTATTCTCAACCCCAAGGAGCAGACCCAGAAGCTCAACTCATTTGTCCGAATGTACCAACAGTCGGGTTGGGTGCCTACATTCCCTACCGTATCGGGTGACGCTCACTGCATGAACGGCAACCACGCTGCGGCGATCTTTGCCGATGCTATGGCTAAGGGTATAGATTTCGATTTAGAGGAGGCTTTGGAGGGTATCCACCACACCGTCATGACCGAGACGATGATCCCATGGCGCAGAGCACCTAAGGGTGAGCTGGATGATTTCTACCACCAAAACGGTTGGTTCCCTGCCATCGAGGAGAATGCTCAGGAGACAGTCGAGGGCGTAAACTCTTTCGAGAAGCGTCAGTCGGTGGCGGTGACATTAGCCGCAGCCTATGATGATTGGTGCATAGCCAAGATGGCCGAGAAGTTGGGCAATAAGGAGTTGTATTATTTCCACATCAATCGCGCCTTCAACTATCGCCACTTGTTCAATAAGGAGACAGGATTTTTCCACCCAAAAGATTCCGAGGGTAACTTCATACAGCCTTTTGACTATATCTTCTCAGGCGGAATCGGTGCCAGAGCATATTACGATGAGAATAATGCGTGGACATACATCTGGGATGTGCACCACAACATCGGCGATCTGATTGCTCTGTTTGGCAGCAAGGAGCGTTTCATCGCTCAGCTCGACCAACTCTTTTCCGAGGGTCTGCACAAATCAAAGTGGGAGTATTATGCCCGCAACCCTGACTCTACAGGTAATGTGGGACAATATGTGATGGGTAACGAGCCTTCGTTCCATATCCCATACCTCTATAACTATGCGGGTCAGCCATGGAAAACCCAGAAGCGTATCCGTATGTTAATGGAGTCGTGGTTCCGCAACGACTTGATGGGTATCCCTGGCGATGAGGATGGTGGCGGAATGTCGGCATTCTATGTATTCTCGGCGATGGGATTCTACCCTGTGACGGCAGGTCTTCCGATTTATGTTATCGGCAGCCCAATTTTCGACAAGGTGAGCATTGCGCTTCAGGGTGGCAAACAATTCACCGTAAAGGCTGTGAACAACTCCGCAGAGAACAAATACATCCAGTCGGCGAAGCTCAACGGCAAGCCTTACAACAAGCCCTACTTTACGCACGAGGATTTGGTGCAGGGAGGCACTTTGGAGCTTGTGATGGGCAACCGACCTTGCAAAACATGGGCTGTGGACGAGGCTGCCACACCGCCGAGTGAGGGTAGCGAGATTAAATTAATGAGATAAGTAGTGGGTTAAATTTTATTTAAAGTTATGCAACATTTCGATAGCGATTATATGGAGGGTATGCACCCTCGAATCTTGGAGCGACTGCTCCAGACCAATATGCTCAAAAGCACGGGCTACGGCTGTGATGAGTTTTGTGCTTCGGCACGCGAGAAGATTCTCAAGGCGTGTGATGCGCCCGATGGCGAGGTTCACTTCTTGGTGGGCGGTACACAGACCAACGCCACAGTAATTCGCGCCCTGCTCCGCCCCTATGAGGGTGTCTTGGCAGCTCAGACAGGCCATATCGCCGTACATGAGTCGGGAGCTATCGAGGCTACGGGACACAAGGTGATATGTCTGCCCCACAAGGAGGGTAAAATCTCGGCTGAGGCGGTGGATGAGTATATCACGGCATTCAAGGCTGACGAGAGCTGGGAGCATATGGTCTATCCTGGCATGGTCTATATCTCACAACCTACGGAGTA
>JAFOHD010000011.1 GCA_017421945.1 Alistipes sp.
AAACTTTTTTAACTTTTTTTTGCTTTTTTTTCGCCCAGCAAATGTAACGTAAAACATTCGCCTAATCCGTTTGCGGGTGCAAAGTAAAGAATTTTATTTTATTCTTCAAAATTTTTAATAAGGTTTTTTTGACCATTTTTTTATCCACCCACACTCCACCACTGAAAATCAGTTAATTATACCAAAAATATTTTTCTTCGCATAAACATATCGTGTATTATATAATATAGGTATGGCAGGAGAGTAAACAAAAAAGTGTGGGAGAACATACCCCCACACTCATTATAAGGAACTCACAAAATTGTTATGAACGCACCTCAGCACCAACCTTTGCCGCAAATTGACGTTGAAGATTTGCCATGGTCTTTTCAATAACCTTGTCATTCAAGGTCTGATTCTTATCCTCAAGAGTGAAGCCCAAAGCATAAGACTTTTTGCCAGCTGGGAGCTTATCGCCCTCATAAACATCGAACAGAGTCACACGCTTTAGAAGTTTCTTCTCGGTAGCAAATGCTATATTGCGCAACTCGTGGAATGTAACACTCTTATCAACGAGCAGTGCCAAGTCGCGCTTCACCTCTGGGAACTTCGACAACTCCTCAACTGCGATACGCTGCTTCTTCGCAGCACGAGTAATCAGCTCAAAGTCAATCTCGGCGAAATAGACCGCCTGCTTGATATCGAAACGTTGCAACACGGCAGGAGCTACTACACCGAGCTGTGCCACACAACGGTTGCCCTGCATGATACCCAGACCATCAGAGTAGAGGTCGCTCTGCAAACTCTCGCTGCGCAGCGTGTAGATGTCGATACCAAAACGACGCAACAACTTCTCAACCGAAGCACGCAGAGTGTAGAACGACGCCTCAGCGCCCTTCACGTTCCACGAAGGAGCGGCGTCTTGGCCCGTAACGGTCAAACCAATACAATACTTCTCGCTATATCGCGCCAACGGATTCTCCGAGCCATCGGCCTCCGAATCAAAGAAGTAGCAATTACCCAACTCAAACATCTTAAGGTCGGCATTGCGGTGGTTGATATTCAGCGCAACAGCCTCCAAAGCATTAAAGAGAAGTGTCTGGCGCATGACATTAAGGTCAGCACTCAATGGATTCATAATCTTAACACAATTCTCTGGCTTGTAGGATGTAAGACCCTCGTAGTACGCAGCCTTAGTGAGCGAGTTTGACATAATCTCGGTGTAACCCGTAGCAGCCAGATGGTCTGCCGCAAGGTTGATGAGCTTATTCTTGTCAGGACGTGGAGCATACGACAATGTAGAGTGTACCGCCTGGGGAATCTCAACATTGTTATAGCCGTAGATACGAAGTATATCCTCAACAAGGTCTGCCTCGCGCTGCACATCCACACGATAAGGAGGCACGGCAACAGTCAACACACGCCCCTGCTCCGAAAGAATCTTCACCTCAAGAGCCTCAAGAATTGTACGCACAGTAGCCTCTGGAATCTCCTTGCCTATGAGAGAATTTACTCTATCCAAGGAGAGCTCAAATACAAAATCCTGCGCAGGCTCAGGGTTGATATCGATAATGTCGCTCGAAATCTTACCGCCTGCCAACTCCTTGAACAAAAGTGCGGCACGCTTCAAGGCGTAAACCTGTATGTTTGGATCGATTCCTCGCTCAAAGCGGAATGAAGCATCTGTTGAAAGACCGTGACGCTTTGCCGAGCGACGGATTGACACAGGATTGAAATATGCACTCTCAAGGAAAATATTTACGGTAGTATCGCTCACACCTGAATCCAATCCGCCATACACACCACCAATACACATTGGTCGCTCGGCCGAACATATCATCAGATCCTCATTTGAAAGCTTGCGCTCAACGCCATCAAGAGTAACGAAAGGTGTACCCTCCTCGCAACACTTCACAACAACCTTGCCGCCCTCAATCTTATCGGCATCAAAGGCATGCAGCGGCTGTCCCAACTCAAAAAGTACATAGTTGGTGATGTCCACAAGGTTGTTCTTTGGATTGATACCCGCAGCACGCAACTCGTTCTGCATCCACTCGGGTGAAGGTGCAATCTTACAGTCGGTGATGGTAACGCCAGCATAGCGAGGTGCTGCCTTGTGATTCTCTACAACGACCTCAACCTCAAGGTCGTGGTTATCCACCTTGAACTCTTCAACCGATGGCAACTCAACCTTCACATCCTTACCCTGCGAACGCAAGTAAGCTGCCAAGTCACGCGCAACACCGATGTGTGATGCCGCATCCACACGGTTAGGTGTAAGGCCTATGCCAATGAGATAGTCATCCTTGACATTGAGGTAGTCACGCGCCGGCATACCCACCTGAGCATCCTCAGGAAGCTCCATGATACCGTCGTGAGACTCTCCAATACCCAACTCATCCTCGGCACAAAGCATACCGAGTGACTCCACGCCACGAATCTTGCTGCGCTTAATCTTAAACTCCTCGTCACCACCATTCGGATAAAGTACCGCACCCACTGTTGCACACAACACCTTCAAACCCTGACGGCAGTTAGGTGCGCCACACACTATCTGCAAGGGAGCCTCACCACCCACATCTACCGTAGTCACATGAAGGTGGTCGGAGTCGGGGTGGTCCTCACACGTTGCCACATAGCCTACGACAACACCCTGCAAACCGCCACGGATGGTCTCTACCTTCTTCAGCTCCTCAACCTCCAAGCCAATGTCGGTGAGGATTGTGGCAACCTCCTGGGCTGTCAAATCGCCTAAGTCTATATACTTCTTTAACCAATTAAAAGAAATTTCCATAGTATATCGTTTTTTATATTTATTCGCTACTAAACTACAAAGATAAGCAATAATTCCCAATTATTTACCTTTTAGGTAAAAAATATCCTTCCCCGACTATCTGCTGCCGAGCCACAACAGCACCATACCCATCAGAATAAAGACCAAATCAACAGCTTTGGCACGCAGATTCTTCTCCCTGAAAAGCATTGCCCCACACGCAAAAGAGACCACCACCGAGCCCCGGCGAACCATCGACACCACAGATATCATGGCATCCCCCTCGGACAAAGCCACAAAGTACGCCATATCGGCTGCCGAGAGCAGGATGGAAATCATAGGAATTGCCCATGACCAATGCCACCGAAGCGACTCCTTACCCGCACACAATAATATGACAACCAGCGTGATACCCATCATCACAGCTTGATAGAGATTATACCAACTCTGCACAGCCAACGGTTCCAGCTCGCGCATAATATGGCGGTCGTAAAGACCACTCGCAGCACCCAGCACAGCCGCTGCCGCAACACACATAATCCAGCGATTATTTACGAAGTTGATACCCTCCTTACGCCCTGCACGACTAAGCAGGAATATCGACATCAGCGACAAGCCTACTCCTGCCCACTGCACAAGATTCAAACGCTCGCCAAATAATATAAAAGCGCCCAGCAACACCAGCACGGGTCGTGTGGCATTTATAGGTCCCACGATAGTCAGGGGCAGATGTTTTATGCCAATGTAGCCGAATACCCACGACGAGAGAACAATCACCGACTTCAAGGCTATCTTGCAATGAGCCGCAAAATCTATCGGCTCAAAACCCCACAGCGATGTGTCAAACCAACCCAAGCCAAGCTCCGAAGAGATTAACAGCGGAGAGAACAACAAAGTGGAAAACAGCGTATTAAGAAACAACACCACAGGCACGGCATTATCCTTGAGAGCCTGCTTCTTTGCCACATCATAAAAACCCAGCAACGCCGCCGAGAGAAATGCCAACGAGAGCCACATACACTACGCCAATAGAAGTCCCAGAATAACAAACACAGCCAGCGTGGTACTTGCCAGACCATTCAACGTTCCGAAGGCGATGCCTATATTTCGCTGACGCGAGGGTGTGACAAGGATATGCTCAAGGATGATTATGGCGGTAAAGATTGCCGCACCCACCCATATCAACACGCTTCGTGGCATCAGAAAAACAAACCACCCAAGAGCCGCTATGCTCACAACATGCAGAGCAATACTTATATAGAGCGATGTGCGCACCGAAAACTTCGAGGGAATGGAGTGCAAGCCCTGCTTGATGTCGAATTCCCTGTCCTGCAACGCATAGATGATATCGAAACTACCGCACCATGTCATCACAAGCAACGCCAGCACACAGGGAACCAAGGCAAACTCGCCTCTAACGGCTATGTATGCACCCACAGGAGCTATACCCAACGACAGGCCCAACACCATGTGGGCCAGCGATGTAAAGCGTTTGCAATAGCTATACGACATAATGACAAGCAAAGCTACGGGCGAAAGCACCGCCGTGAGCCAATTTATAGTTGCAGCCGTCGCAATAAACAGCACCGCATTACCCGCCACAAACCACATCGCCGCACGTGGAGAGATTACGCCTGCGGGAATTTCACGGTTTGCTGTACGAGGATTTTTGGCATCTATCTTCCAATCGGCCCAGCGGTTGAATCCCATCGCCACATTACGTGCAAAGACCATACACATAACAACTTGCACCAACAGAACCACCCACCAATAAGGATTGCTGTTTATCGTATTTTCAGGGCTTGACTTCACCGCATAAACAAACGACATCAGGGCGAAAGGCATTGCAAAAATTGTGTGCGAAAACTTCACCAAATGAGCATATTTTGTGACTAAATTCATCTCTTTACCTGTTTTGAACAGGCAAAGATACTATTAATTTGAATTTTATGTGTATCTTTGCGCAATTACATATATTATATGCAATGAAAAAAATTCGTAATTTCTGTATCATAGCCCATATCGACCACGGCAAATCGACTCTTGCTGACCGTCTTTTGGAGTTCACAAACACTCTCAATCAGCGAGAGATGCAGTCGCAGGTACTTGACGATATGGATCTCGAACGCGAAAAGGGAATCACCATCAAGGGCCACGCCATTCAGATGGAGTACACGGCCCGCAATGGCGAAAAATATGTTCTCAACCTTATTGACACCCCAGGTCACGTCGATTTTTCATACGAGGTGAGCCGTGCCATTGCATCGTGCGAGGGCGCACTGCTTGTGGTGGATGCCACACAGGGTATTCAGGCACAAACCATATCAAACCTCTATCTTGCCATCGGCAACGACCTGGAGATTATCCCCGTACTCAACAAGATTGACGTTGAGTCGGCAATGGTAGACGAGGTGAAGGACCAGATTATAGACCTTATCGGCTGCAAGGACGAGGACATCCTCCTGGCGTCGGGCAAGACAGGTCAGGGTGTAGGTGACGTACTCGAGGCCATTGTGGAGCGCATTCCAGCACCCAAGGGCGATGACGATGCTCCGTTGCAGGCACTTATCTTCGACTCGGTGTTCAACCCCTTCCGAGGCATTATCGCCTACTTCCGCATATTCAACGGTACTCTGCGCAAGGGTGACCACGTAAAATTCTTCAACACAGGCAACGACTACGACGCTGACGAGGTGGGAGTATTAAAACTCAAGATGTGCCCTCGCGAGGAGATTAAAGCCGGTGACGTAGGTTACATCTGCTCGGGCATCAAGAACTCGAAGGATGTAAAGGTTGGTGATACCATCACCACCATGCTGAAGCCCTGCACCGAGGCCATCGCAGGTTTTGAGGATGTGAAACCAATGGTCTTTGCGGGTGTATATCCTGTCGAGGCCGACCAATATGAGGATTTGCGTGCTTCGCTGGAGAAGCTTCAGCTCAACGACGCATCACTCACCTTCGAGCCCGAGAGTTCACTTGCGCTCGGTTTCGGATTCCGTTGCGGTTACCTCGGTCTGCTACACATGGAAATTATCCAGGAGCGACTATACCGCGAGTTTGATATGGATGTCATCACCACCGTACCAAACGTATCGTATCGCATCACCACCACTTCGGGCGATGTGCTGGAGGTGCATAACCCATCGGGATTGCCCGAGGTAACAAAGATTGCAACCATTGAGGAGCCATATATCAATGCGCAGATTATCACCAAGGCCGATTTTCTGGGTGCTGTCATCAAGCTCTGCATCGACAAGCGCGGTGTGCTGAAGAATCAGAACTTCATCACGCAGGACCGCGTGGAGGTGAATTTCGACATGCCTCTGTCGGAGATTGTCTTCGACTTCTACGACAAGTTGAAGAGCATATCTAAGGGATACGCATCGTTTGACTACCACCGCACAGGCTACAAACCATCAAAACTCGCCAAGCTCGATATCCTGCTTAACGGCGAGCCTGTTGATGCGCTCTCATCACTCATCTACGCCGACCACGCCTACGACTTTGGTCGCAAGATGTGCGAGAAGTTAAAGGAGCTTATCCCACGCCAGCAGTTCGACATCGCAATTCAGGCGGCCATTGGAGCCAAGATTATTGCTCGCGAGACAGTGAAGGCTGTGCGCAAGGATGTGACTGCCAAGTGTTATGGTGGTGATATATCGCGTAAGCGCAAGTTGTTGGAGAAGCAGAAAGCCGGCAAGAAGCGTATGCGTCAGGTGGGTAACGTACAGGTACCACAGTCGGCATTCTTAGCAGTACTTAAGATGGATTAAAACACAAAACACACTATATGAAAAAGACAATTATCGACCTTTTTGAGTCATCGGTTGCCAAGTATGGTGACAAGGATTTCCTTTTAGAAAAGCATGATGGAGCTTTCCAGCCCACAAGCTACAAGCAGACACGCGAACTCGCACTGAAGGTGGGTGCCGGTCTGGCTGCACTTGGAGTGAAACCCAAGCAGACCATTTCAATTCTTGCCGAGGGATGTAACAACTGGATTATCTCGGAGCTCGGCCTGTTGTATGCAGGTGCTATCAGCGTTCCCCTCTCAATTAAGCTGGAGGAGGCTAACGATTTGCTGTTCCGTCTGCGCCATGCCGATGTGGAGACAATCTTCGTATCACGCAACCAGCTGCCCAAGATTCGCAGCATACGTGAGCAGTTGCCTCTTGTTAAGAATGTGATTATCTTCTCTGACGCCACTCCCGAGCAGGAGGGCGAGATGATGCTCTCGGAGCTTATGACAAAGGGTGAGGAGTGGCTCAAAACCAACGAGGAGGAGTTCTTGAAGGTAGGCCGCAATATACAGAATGACGACTACGCCACAATCACCTACACATCGGGTACAACAGCCGACCCAAAGGGCGTAATCCTCACTCACCGCAACTACACAGCCAACGTGGAGCAGGCCTTGACACGCATTTCCATTCCATCGGACTATCGCATGTTCATCATCCTGCCACTCGACCACTGCTTCGCTCACGTTGCAGGCTTCTACATCATGGTTGCCTGTGGAGCTTCGGTTGCTACCACACAGGTAGGTCGTACACCTATGGAGACATTGAAGAATGTACCAGTAAATATCAAGGAGGTTAAACCTCACGTATTGTTGTCGGTACCTGCCCTGGCGAAGAACTTCCGCAAGAGCATCGAGTCTTCCATAAAGAAGCAGGGACCAAAGGTTGAGAAACTCTTTAACTTCGCCTTGAAGGTTGCCTACGAGTATAACCAGGACGGCTACTCAAAGGGTAAGGGCTGGCGTTTTATCTTGAAGCCGTTGGTTGCTCTGTTTGACAAGATTCTCTTCGAGAAGGTGCGTGCAGGTTTTGGCGGCAACATCAAGTTCTTTGTAGGAGGTGGAGCTTTGCTCGACTCGGAGTTGCAGCGTTTCTTCTACGCCGTAGGCATGCCTATGTTGCAGGGCTATGGTCTGTCAGAGGCTACACCAATCATCTCGGCAAACTCATTGGGCAAGAAGTTGCACCGTTTCGGCTCGTCAGGTCTGGTTATCCAGCCTCTTGAGATTAAGATTCTCGATGGCGACGGCAACGAGATGCCTTGTGGAGTTAAGGGTGAGATTGTAATCAAGGGCGAGAACGTTATGGCAGGCTACTGGAAGAATCCATCAGCTACTGCCGAGACCGTCAAGGATGGCTGGCTCTACACAGGCGATATGGGATATATGGCCGAGGATGGCTTCCTGTATGTGCTGGGCCGCTTCAAGAGCCTTTTGATTGCTGCCGATGGCGAGAAGTACAGTCCCGAGGGCATGGAGGAGGCTATCGTGGACAAGTCGAAGCTCATTGACCAGATTATCATCTACAACAACCAGAGCCCATTCACATCGGCTATCGTAGTACCTAACCGCGATGCTGTACGCGCAATGCTCGGCGGCAAGGATGATGAGGAGTCACTGAAGAAGGTTGCCGAGGCTATCTCAGCCGAGATTGACAAATATCGCACAGGCGGCGAGTATGCCGATGAGTTCCCCGACCGCTGGTTGCCAGGCGCTGTGGCTATCGTTGGCGAGCCTTTCACCGAGCAGAACGGCTTGGTGAACAGCACAATGAAGGTTGTACGCGGCAAGGTTGAGGAGCGTTATGCCGACCGCCTGGAGTATGTTTACACACCAGAGGGTAAGAAGGCGACAAACCCCAAGAATCTGGAAGCTATCACAAATATAGCCAAGTAGCGTATTGCTGATTGATAATTTTTGTATAAATTTGCATAACAAGTGAGGTGCATTTAAGACGCACCGTTTTGGTTGCACCTCACTCCTTGCGGTAATAGCTCAGTTGGTAGAGCATCGGCTTCCCAAGCCGAGGGTCACGGGTTCGAGTCCCGCTTACCGCTCTGAGGATAAATATCCCGATAAGGTCGGCACTTGATGGAAGCAATGTGTGTGCTGAAACCTTTGTGATAAACAATGGGCGTGACTCACCTATGTGGTCACGCCCGATTTTTAGTCGTTGTATAACGATATTTATTCTATCTCAACCTGTACTTTAGGTAAAGTTTTCTGGCGACGAGCAGGAAGAACACCACACCCACAAGGTTTACCACCCATGCGCCCCAAAATGCTGCGTGATAACTCCAGTACTCGGCAAGCGCACCACCTATCAAGATGCCCAAACCTACACCTATATCCCACGAAACGAGCAATGTGGAGTTGGCCGTGCCGCGCTGCTCATGCGAAGCCAGATTGATAAACATGGTCTGAAATGCTGGAAACATATGCCCGTTACCCAGGCCGATGATAAGAGCCGCACCGTAATACCCACACAGATTGTGTACCGCCGCAAAGAGCAGATATCCAAACACCGACACCATCACTCCGAATGAGGCATTTTCAACCACTTTACCCTTGCGCAACGTACGACTTCCCACCAGGCGCGAGCATATCAGACCTATGGAGAGAATCATAAAGAACAGCCCCGTACCACCCGTTATACCGAGCTCCTCTTTGCCATATATGGCAAGATAGGTTGCCAGCACTCCATACGAAAACGAGAGACAACACATGGCGATACCCAGACTCCAGCCCTTCAGCAATAGGAAACGGTCTAACGAGAGTTTCTGCTTGTTGGGGACAAGCTCCTTTTTAGGCAGTTTAAGGGTTGCGCTGATTACAAGTCCACACAAGGCAAACAGAAGCGACAAGACAAAGAGCAAATCATAACTCTCGCAAGCCTGATATATGAGCAGTGCCACCGTAGGGCCTATGGCTGTGGCTATGTTGTTGCTCAACCCATAATAACCTATGCCCTCGGCACGACGCTCAGGGTGCAGCACATCTATTGCTACCGTACTGTTCGCCACGGTTGTGGCACCAAACGGGAAGCCGTGCAGCGTGCGTACAATGGCAAACAATGCCACCGTGCCCGCTACAATATAACCCGCAAACAGGGCCATGAAGAAGAAGTAACTGACCAAAAGCACCATCTTGCGTGGAAAACTATCGACAAAATAACCACTGAAAGGGCGCACCAGAAGAGCCGTGAGAGTATAACCCGACAGAACAAGACCTATCAAATCCTTGTCGGCATGAAACTCTTCGGCCATATACAATGGAAGCAGAGGCGTCAGTAACATGAACGAAAAGAATATCATAAAATTCGACACCCACGCCTTGGTGTAGTTTGCATTCCACAGCACAACCTTCTTATCATTGATTATCTCTTGCTCCATAACAATAAAACGGTGTAGAGTTACTAACCCACCACAAAGATACATCAAAACCCGAAATATTATTCTCCGCCAGGAATTATATTTATAATATTACTGATGGATAATAATTCCAGAAAAATTTATAAATTTGCATTAAATAATTGGTTAGGTTATGAATAGCGTTGCAGAATTTCTTTCCACCGAGCATACTACGGCTTTTTCATTCGAGGTGCTGCCTCCCGTCCGCGGCAAGAGCATCGAGCAGGTCTATAAGACCATTGACCGCCTGATGCCCTTCAACCCCGCATATATAAACATCACCACCCATCGCACCGAGGTATTCTATCGCGACATGTGTGATGGCATATTCCAGCGATTCACCGAACACACACGCCCCGGCACAGTAGCCATTGCTGCGGCACTGAAAGGACGCTACGGCATCCGCACCGTACCCCACATGATTTGCAGTGGTTTCTCGCGCGCAGAGCTTGAGAACGAGCTCATCGACCTTGAGTATTTGGGCATCACCGACCTGCTGGTATTGCGAGGTGACAGAGCCAGAGGTGACAACCGCTTCATAGCTGCCGAGGGAGGTCACACGCACGCAGTTGAGTTGTGTCAGCAGGTGGAGGAGTTCAACCAGGGCCGAATGCTCAATGGCAAGGAGCATGAGCCGCTGGGTGAAAAGTTCACATTTGGTGTGGCAGGTTACCCCGAGAAGCATGAGGAGGCGATGAACATGGAGAGTGATATTGCTCATCTGAAAGCCAAGATTGACGCCGGCGCAAAGTATGTTGTCACACAGATGTTTTTCGACAACAAACGTTACTTCTCATTTCTGGAGCAGTGTCGTGCGGCTAACATTAATGTACCTATCATTCCAGGCATAAAGCCCCTCACATCACTCACACAGCAGACCCTGCTGCCCAAGACATTTCACATCGATCTGCCCGAGGAGCTGGCAAAGGAGTTCCGTCGCTGCCGCACAAACGACGACGTAAAGGCCCTGGGCGTTGAGTGGGGTATTGCGCAGGCGCGTGAGCTAAAGGCCGCCAACGTAGCCAGCATACATTTCTACTCGATGAATGCCGCAGCAAGCATTGAAGCCATTGCCAAAGCCGTATATTAGTTATGAACATCTATGATATAGCCCGCCAGCGCATACTCATCCTTGATGGTGCGATGGGCACAATGATACAGCGTTACAACCTCACGGAGCAGGATTTCCGTGGGGCTGAATTTTCCACCCATCCCGTAAATCTTGAGGGTAACAACGACATCCTCACGCTCACCCGTCCCGACATCATAGCGGCCATACATCGCCAGTACCTTGAGGCGGGAGCCGACATCATTGAGAGCTGCACGTTCAACTCCCAGCGCATATCGCAGCAGGAGTATCAAACTGCTCACCTTGTGCGCCGCATGAACATAGCAGCAGCCAGGATTGCACGCGCCGAGGCTGACCGTTTCTCGGCACTCACGCCCGACAAGCCTCGCTTTGTGGCAGGCTCCATAGGTCCTACGGGCAAGACAGCCTCAATGTCGCCCGACGTTGAGAACCCCGCATTTCGCACCATAGATTTTGATTCTTTGCTTGAGGCCTACACCGAGCAGATAGATGCACTTGTGGAGGGTGGAGTGGATATTCTACTGATTGAAACACTCTTCGACACGCTTAATGCCAAAGCGGCACTCACCGCTGCCGAGCATGTGTTCACCTCAAGACAACGCCGTCTGCCCGTGATGCTGTCGGTAACGATAGCTGATGCCGCAGGCAGGATGTTGGCCGGGCAGACTTTAGAGGCGTTCCTCTGCTCGGTTGCACACTTCAACCCTTTCAGCGTGGGACTTAACTGCTCGTTTGGAGCCGAGCAGATGCTCCCTCTGCTGAAACAGCTTTCACATATAGCTCCCTGCTACATAAGCGCATATCCCAATGCGGGCATACCCAACCAGATGGGCGAGTATGACCAGACGCCCGAGATTATGGCACGTCACATCATGAAGTTTGCAGAACTTGGTCTGGTGAACATCGTGGGAGGATGCTGCGGCTCAACACCCCAGCACATAAAGGCCGTGGCAGATGCCGTGACAAACTCCGCACCCCACCGTATAAACCCGGGCAAGCAGGCTTGGCTCTCGGGCCTTGACGCCTTCCACACGGGCAACGGCTTTATCAATGTGGGAGAGCGTTGTAACGTGGCAGGCAGCCGTAAGTTCCTGCGCCTGATTAACGAAGGCGCATACGACGAGGCTCTAAAAATAGCCCGCAAACAGGTGCATGACGGAGCCATGATACTTGACATAAACATGGACGATGCCATGCTTGACACTCGCAAGCAGATGTGTCATTTTCTTAACCTTATGGCATCCGACCCAGAAATAGCACGCGTGCCGTGGATGATTGACTCCTCACGCTTTGATGTAATAGAGGCTGCGCTGAAGTGCATACAGGGCAAGGCGATTGTAAACTCACTCTCACTAAAGGAGGGCGAGGAGCTGTTCCTTGAGCGTGCCGAGAAAATCAAGCATGCGGGAGCAGCTTTGGTGGTTATGGCTTTTGATGAGCAGGGCCAGGCCACAACATTTGAGCGGCGCATCGCCATCTGTCATCGTGCCTACCGCCTGCTCACCGAGCGCATTGACTTCCCCGCCGAGGATATCATCTTCGACCCCAACATTCTAACCATCGCCACAGGCATTGCCGAACACAACAGCTACGCTCTCGACTTCATCCGCTCAACGGAGTGGATACATCGTAACCTGCCCCATGCCAAAGTGAGTGGAGGTGTGAGCAACCTCTCGTTCTCACTCAGGGGAAACAACTACCTGCGTGAAGCAATGCACGCTGTATTTCTCTTCCACGCTATCAGGGCGGGTATGGACATGGCCATCGTAAACCCCTCAACGGCAGTGATGTATGAAGATATACCCAGCCCTTTGCTTGAGGTGCTGGAGGATGTTGTACTCAACCGCCGAGCCGATGCCACAGAACGTCTGATGGCCGCTGCCGAGGAGTTCCGAGCCGAGACAACCCAAACCACAACAACCACCGACCGCCACGCAACACCCCTTGCCGAACGACTGGCGCAGGCTCTGCTGCGTGGTGATGACGAGTTCCTGCAACAGGATATTGAGGAGGCTCTCGCCCTATACCCCACCCCTGCCTCCATCATCGAGGAGCCGCTTATGGAGGGTATGACCCGCATCGGCAAACTCTTTGGCGAGGGCAAGATGTTCCTGCCACAGGTGGTCAAGAGTGCCCGCACGATGAAGCGCGCCGTGGATATTCTGCAACCCCACATCGAGGCCTCTCGCGAGGCTCACACCTCCACGAAGGCGGGTCGTTACCTTCTGGCTACGGTCAAGGGCGATGTTCATGATATAGGCAAAAACATTGTGGGTGTGATACTTGCATGCAACAACTTCGAGGTGATAGACCTGGGTGTGATGGTCGATGCCGATACGATAGTGAAGGCTGCCAGGGAGCATGAAGTGGATTTCATCGGACTCAGTGGTCTTATCACCCCCTCGCTTGACGAGATGTGTCACGTAGCGCGCGAGTTGCAGGCCGCAGGAGTGAGCGTTCCTCTGTTTGTGGGCGGAGCGACAACCTCGGCACTGCATACGGCGGTGAAGATAGCCCCTTTGTATGACGGAGCGGTGTTCCATGTAAAGGATGCGGCACAAAACCCTGTTCTTGCGATGCAGCTTCTGGGCGAGCAACGCGAGGCTACCATCTCGGCGCTCAAGAGCGAGCAGGAGCTGTTGCGCCGCAAGCAAAGCCTTCAACCGAAGGCAAGCGTTACAAGCCGCCTGAAGATAGACTGGAAGCTGGAACAATTCACCAAACCCACATTTTCGGGTGTGCGCACCATTGAACATATCACAATCAGCGAAATTCGCCCCTATATCAATTGGAAGCACTTCTATAATCTGTGGCGTGTGCGCCCTGCAAGCGACGAAGCCTGCCAGCTGATGGCCGAGGCCGAAGAGTTGCTCCGTAGCCTTGAGCAACAGCAGTTCTCGTTGGTGGCACGCTTAGGATTCTTCGAGGCCTATTCCACACCTCACGCCATTCGTCTGAAGCATGGCGCAGGATGCCCCTGCTGCAACGAGGGAGGGCACTACACCGAGATTATTACTCCCCGCCAGAGCGCACCAAATGCCGATGGCGTAGCACTCTCGCTATGCGACTTTGTTGCGCCCGATGGGTTTAAGGACAACGTGGGAGCCTTTGCCATAACCATCTCGCAACCGCTTTTGAAGCATCTTGAGCAGATGAAAGCGGCAGATAAGCACAGCGCCCTGATGTTGCAGGCTCTGTGTGACCGCATGGTTGAAGCTGCGAGCGAGTGGCTACACGAAAAGGTGCGCAAGGAGTTGTGGGGGTATGCACCCGAGGAGCAACTCTCTGTGCAGGAGCTTTTCCAAGCGAGGTATCAGGGCATACGCCCTGCCATCGGCTACCCTTCGCTGCCCGACCAGCACGCCATATTTCCTGTGGCTGAGCTGCTGGATGTCAGTCAGATTGGCATAAGTCTCACAGAAAACGGAGCCATGTATCCGCAATCATCGGTATGTGGTATATATATTGCCAATAAGAGGGCACAATACTTTGTGATTTAAGTAATAAATGATATATTTGTATAGAAGAATATAAACATAAAACTTATAACCCTATGAGCAAAAATTTAGAAATGTGCCCAAACTCGCTTATCAGCTTCCTCTGCAAGCCAAGCCACGAGTTCACCAAGGCCGACATAATCCGTTACATCAAGGACAACGAGATTAAGATGGTCAATTTCATGTATCCGGCAGCTGACGGCCGACTTAAGACACTGAATTTTGTCATCAACAATGCCGCTTATCTCGATGCGATACTAACGTGTGGCGAGCGTGTAGATGGCTCAAGCCTCTTCCCCTTCATCGAGGCGGGAAGCAGCGACCTCTACGTCGTACCACGTTTCTCGACAGCATTTCTTGATCCTTTTGCTCAAATCCCTACGCTTGCCATGCTCTGCTCTTACTTCAACAAGGAGGGTGAGCCGCTGGAGAGTTCACCAGAGCATACGCTGCGCAAGGCGTGCAAGGCCTTCAAAGATGTAACAGGGATGGAGTTTGAGGCCATGGGCGAGCTGGAGTATTACGTGATAGCTCCCGATGAGGGTATCTTCCCCGCCACCGACCAGAAGGGTTATCACGAATCAGCCCCCTACGCCAAGTTCAACGAGTTCCGCACGCAGTGTATGGCATACATAGCACAGGCGGGTGGACAAATTAAGTATGGTCATTCCGAGGTGGGAAACTTCTCGCTGAATGGCAACATATATGAGCAGAACGAGATTGAGTTCCTGCCCGTCAAGGCCGAAAATGCTGCCGACCAGCTGATGATTGCGAAGTGGATTATCCGCAACCTCGCTTATCAGTACGGCTACGACATCACTTTTGCACCCAAGATTACCACTGGCAAAGCTGGCTCGGGCCTACACATCCACATGCGCATCACAAAGGATGGTCAAAATCAGATGCTCGAGGGCGGCACACTCTCGGCAACTGCCCGTCGCGCCATTGCCGGCATGATGGAACTTGCGCCATCAATCACAGCCTTCGGCAACACCAACCCTACATCCTATTTCCGCCTCGTGCCACATCAGGAGGCTCCGACAAATATATGCTGGGGTGACCGCAACCGCTCTGTGCTGGTGCGTGTGCCACTGGGCTGGGCAACCGACAGCGACATGTGTCAGAAGGCAAACCCGCTGGAGGCAGCAAGCAATTACGACACATCGCAGAAGCAGACCGTAGAAATGCGCTCACCAGATGGCTCTGCCGACATCTACCAGCTTATAGCAGGTCTTGCGGTAGCATGCCGTCATGGCTTTGAGATGGATAATGCGCTTGAGATTGCCGACAAGACCTATGTGAATGTGAATATCCACCAGAAAGAGAACGAGGATAAGCTTAAGTGCCTGGCACAACTGCCCGACAGCTGCGCAGCGTCGGCCGATTGTCTGGAGCGTCAGCGTGCAATATTCGAGAAGCACAACGTATTCAGCCCCGCCATGATTGACGGCATCATGAAACATCTGCGTTCATACAACGACACCACTCTGCGACAGGATATTGAGGGCGACAACGAGGCTATGCTTCAACTCGTCAATCAATACTTCCACTGCGGATAACATCACACCGCACCTTCCCAAAGCGTGCCAATTCTCAAGCGAGGGTTGGCACGCTTTATATTATAAGGTATAGCCCGAAAATTCTCCCTTATCACAAAAAAAATTATGAAGAGTGTGAAATTTTCCACTACTTTGTATTGCAAACTACCAAAAAGTTTATATATTTGCATTACCAAACTATTACAATTATCTCTTTTTGAAAATTTACAACAACGATGAAAGAAACCATTAATGTAAACATCGCACAGCAGGCATTCACCATGGATATGGATGCCTACCAGACTCTTACTGCCTACCTCGATGATATAGGCCGCCGCCTCTCACCCACCGACACCGAGACACTTGGAGATATCGAGAGTCGCATTGCTGAGATTTTCCGCGAGCGCGTTCCCTCGCCCATGATGGTCATCACATACAGCGTAGTGCGCAGCGTGATGAATCAGATTGGCGACCCCGAACTCTTTGGCCAGGCGTACCGTCCTATGCGCGACAAGCAGGGCAACCACTGCTTCCCAGGCGAGGAGCCACGCAAGCTTTACCGCCCACGCACCAACCGCTCAATAGCAGGTGTATGTAGCGGCATTGCCAACTACTTCGCGATTGATGTGACGCTGGTGCGCATAATATTCATTGTGGGTTTCTTTGCAGGTTTCTCAACCGGACTGCTCTACGTCATCATGTGGGTTGTAGTCAGTGAGGAGCCCACAACACAATTTAATCCTGAGTTTAACACTCAAAACAAGGCGTAGCTATGAATGAAGATAACGTAAAGGTACAAATGCGAAAGGGCATCCTGGAGTATTGCATCCTCTCGATACTCTCACGAGGAGACTCCTACGCCCCGCAAATCATCTCGGAGCTCAAACAGGCGCAGATGATTGTTGTCGAGGGTACACTCTACCCTATCCTTACACGCCAGAAGAACGCAGGACTTCTGACCTATCGCTGGCAGGAATCCACACAGGGACCGCCACGCAAATACTATATGCTCACCGAGGAGGGACACCGCCAGCTTGCGCTTCTGGATGAGGCGTGGGACGAGATGGTCGAGCAGATACGCATCATCCGCCACGGCGGGCGCGAGGAGCAAGAGTAAAACGCATCAACTATTACATCAACATACAAATTACAATTATCAAACAAACTCTCAAACTATGAAACAATTTCTTAAACTTGTGCTTACATTGGCTGCCCTGACACTATGTACAGCAACATTTGCTGCACGCGACAATAAACGCCAGCTGCGTGGTTCGGGCAACATCATCACAAAGGAGATAACAATCTCGAATGACTACACCGCAATCCTTGCCACAACATGCGTAAATGTGGTGATGGCAGACCAGGAGGGCAGCCAAGCAACGATTGCCGCCGATGACAACGTCATGGAGTGGGTTGTGTGCGAGGCTGTGGGTGACGTTCTCAATGTGAAAGTTGAGAAACCCAACTGCAACAGTTACAGCGACATAAATGTGACGGTGACTATTCCCAGAAACGATAAACTGCAACGCGTGGAGTGCCGCGCCTCGGCTGAAGTGCACATCATGCCAACTCTTAAGAGTGAGAAGAAACTCTTCCTGCGTGCATCATCAAGTTCAAAAATCGTGGTAAACCGTACCGAGAACCCGGAAGTGGGCATTCACGCCACATCATCGAGCAGCGTGCATGGAGCTTTTCAGACATCGTTCTGCGCCATGAACGCCAATTCCTCGGCCGATATCAAGGCTTCGGTACTCGCCGAGAAGATTTCACTCTGGGCATCATCTTCGGCAACAATAAAACTGAGTGGCGCAGCAACAACACTTTCGGGTGAGGTGACATCATCGGGCGACATACTCTGCTCGGAACTCGCAACCGTTAATGCGATGGTGGAGGCATCATCAAGTGGCAAGGCTACGCTCAACTGCAATGGTAAGCTCATTGCCCGTGCATCATCTGCCGCAGATATAATCTCAACCAACTCAAGTGCCGAGAGTGCCACAGCCGACTCATCATCAGGCGCCGATATAAAACTGAAGTGTCACGGCACACTTACTGCTACGGCAACATCGGGTGGTGACGTAAAATATACGGGCGACTGCCAGATAAAGCACATCAAGACCTCAAGCGGAGGCTCAATCAAGAAGTTCTAATCCATTAAAGAGCCTTTTAGTATGAACGAGATAAAGAAATGCAGCCTGGCGGGCATATCATTCACATTTGAAAACGACGCCTTCGCCACACTCAGCCAATACATACAATCACTCAACGACGCCTACCGCAATGACCCCGATGGCGAGGAGATTGTAGCCGACATTGAGGCTCGCATAGCCGAACTTATACTCTCGGCAGTACCTGCCGAAGCGATTGTCACACGTCCACTCGTGCTGAACATCATCAAACAGCTTGGCTCTGCCGAGGAGATTGACAACGAGCAACCCGACCACGAGAGCGAGCCTCGTCAGGCCGAGACCACCGACCAAAACGGCAACCCACGCATACCCCGTCGTCTATATCGCGATATGCAAAACAATAAACTTGGTGGCATCTGCGCGGGTATAGCCAACTACTTTGACACCGACCCTACATGGATACGTCTTGTAGCCCTTGCGCCCATATTCATATGGTTGTTTGGCGAGATAAATCTGCTGTGGATGGGGCGGATTGAAGGATTTGCAGGACAACTCACAGCTCTTGTAATACTTGGTTATATAGTGATGTGGTTCACCATACCGCCCGCCTCAACTGCGCGTCAGAAGCTGGAGATGCGCGGCGAGCGCATAACCACCGACAGCATACGCGAGAATGTGCAGAATCCTACGTCAGAGCAACAGACCCGCACATTGCTCGCCGATATAGTAAACGTCATTGGCAAAATTCTGCTTATAGGTCTGAAGATATTGGCAGCAATATTGCTTGTGGGCATGGTTCTGGGCGTATGTGTATTGGCCATGGTGGCATTGGCCGGTATTCCGATGCTGGGATTTGACCTTCCTACGGGCATCTCTCTGCTGATGTTCTTCTTTGTTGTGATAATTCCGTTGCTGACGATTATATACCTGATAATCATGCTACTTGTGTCACAACGGCCAAATGGCAAGGCGCTGCTCGGAGTATTCATACTGTGGATTATATCACTCGTTGGCATGACACTCTCGGCAATAAAATCAAAAGCGAGTTTCGAGAACTCGATAGAGAACGTATTTAACTCTGTCTTTGAACACGACGAGGAGATACTCTACAAGGAGTTCTCGCAAGAGGAGATTGACGCCTGGCGCAAACAGAACTCTACAAGCGACGAGTTCTACATCTCACCCGACTCAATAAATTCGGCACACGAGGAGTTGATGAAGGAGGTTGAAAAGGCGATAGAGATAGTTGACAAGCATAAAGATGCAATAAACAAAGCTGCTGAAGAGGCCAACCGAACAGGACAGATACAGATTATACCACACAGTGAGCCTTAACAGGTGGGAACTTTAGCAAAACAAATGGTCAAAACCCAATCATAGCATTATTTTTGACAGCGAGGAGAATCGGCACAGAGGATTGCTCCTCGCTTTTTTTTTGTGCAATGATGTATTGCATACCTATAAATCAAATTATTTTCATTAAATTTGCCAAAGGAAAATAAAAACAGAATATTATGGCAGCTATCAAATGTATCGGTGTTCTTACTTCGGGAGGTGATGCTCCGGGTATGAATGCAGCTATTCGTGCGGTCACACGTACTGCAATATATAATGGTTATAAGGTGAAGGGTATCATGCGTGGTTACCATGGTCTGGTTACAAACGAGATTGTGGAGTTCAAGTCGCAGAGCGTCAGCAACATCATCCAGCAGGGAGGCACAATCCTTAAGACTGCCCGCAGCAAGGAGTTCCGCACGGTGGAAGGTCGCCAGCAGGCCTACGAGAACATGAAGGCGGCAGGCATCGACGCATTGGTGGTGATTGGTGGTGACGGCTCGTTGTCGGGAGCGCAGCTCTTCGCCGACGAGTTTGATGTACCCATCGTGGGTCTGCCAGGTACCATCGACAACGACCTTGACGGTACTGACGAGACCATCGGCTACGACACAGCCCTGAACACCATCGTTGATGCGGTGGACAAATTGCGCGACACGGCTACAAGCCACGAACGACTGTTCTTTGTGGAGGTGATGGGTAACACGGCGGGCTACCTCGCCCTGAATGGTGCAATCGCATCGGGTGCCGAGGCGGCTATCATCCCCGAGCGTGAGACCGAGGTTGACCAGCTGGCGGAACTTATTCACAACGGATTCCGCAAGAGCAAGTCATCGGCTATTGTGCTGGTGGCGGAGAACAAGGCTACGGGAGGCGCACTCGGACTGAAGGAGCGTATCAAGAAGGAGTTCCCCGAGTTTGATGCCCGCGTGACCATCCTCGGCCACTTGCAGCGTGGAGGCTCACCCACAGCCAAGGACCGCATCCTCGCCTCGAAGATGGGTGCAATAGCCATTGAAGCTCTGTCGGAAGGCCAGCGCAATGTGATGATTGGCATAAAGAATGGCGAGCTGGTTTACGTTCCGTTCAAGAAGGCTGTCGCACATCAGCAGAAGATGGACCTCAGAGATATGGATATTGTGAAGATACTGTCAATCTAAGATTGACGCTGCCAAGGCCGTGGGTATCGTAGTGCTTATTCTGACATTTGTCTTTGTTGCTGCATTCTACGTGATAAAGTGGATTGTGCAGTTCTTCCTGCGCCGCAACAAGGCTAAAAAGGAGGCTGAAGCACAGCAGGCTGAGCAGACACAGCAGGTTGAAGGTGAGCAGACACCTCCACAGGCATAACACAAATAAAGATGGGCAGAATGTTCTGCCCATCTTTATTTTCCGTATATCACAAGTTATCTCTTCAGGCGCGCGAGAGCCGACTGCGCCTCATGCTTATGATCGAAATTGGGTTGGATGACAAACTGATTCATGCGGTTGATGACACCCCAGCCACCACCTTTAACCTTCACCACAGCAAAGCCGTCGCCATCGAAATCCATCCCCGACTCATATTGCGGCTTTATCTGCCACTCTCCAAAATGGTTCAAATAGCCGCAAAGCTCCGTTGCGGGGTCCTCCATAGCCCACATCTCAATGCCCGCCAAACGACCTTTGCGAATTGAGCCTATCGCATCGTCACAATCAACACTGCTTGTAAACACGGGCTGCACAATCCACTGACCTAACGGATCAATGGCTCCGTAGTAATTACCCTTCTTCACACGTGCCATACCATCACTAAAACTACCCGCCGACTTGAACTGCGGCGCAATGACCCATATTCCTACATTATTCAGGTAGCCATACAGTCCCGTGGCTCGATCCTCGGTAGGCGTCAATCCATGTGCGACACTCTGCATCTTCTCTCCCACGGGAAATATTCCCGAATAGAGCATTGGAGAACATGAGCAGACAAGAGCCATCAACGACAATGGCAAAAAGATACGTTTCATAGCACAACAAAAAAAATTGGTTTCCATAACAAAGGTAGATTCCCCCCATCCGAAAACCAAACCATAGGGTATATTTTACGCTATGATATGCCGATTAAGCCCCTTATGAGATTATATATGGTGCGCCCGCACTACCTTGTCCGCACCACAAACATGCGCCTAAGAGGCAATCATTTTCTTGCCATGTGCGAAATCAGGAACCTACGCACAGGAATATCGTAGAATTTCAGGCATAACCAAGCCAGCACAATTGAGCCAAAGAAGAGAGCCAACGCCTCGGGCAACGACTCGACAAAGTTGGCGGGATGGTTTCGCACCCACGCATAATAGAGGTAGATAAACGGGTAATGTACCATATACAACGGGAAAGAAATATCGCCCAGAAACTTGCACAGCTTTGAAGAGAGGAGGTCAGAGGTTTTGCCCGACGCTCCCAGCCACACCAGCAACGGAAAGACCACCACAACGCACAAACTGTCGTACAAGCCGTTAATCCAGAAGTGCGACTCACCGCCCAGACGAGGTAACGCCGACAATATCACAAAAACAACTGCACCAATCCAGAATGCACCCTTAACCTTTATGGGTTTGAACAGGCGAGCCATCAACAAGCCGGCGCCAAACGAGAAGAGCAATCGCAACGAGCCTCCCGTCATATCCATCTCGGTCATGGCATATCCTGCACACAGGTCGCCAAGTTCGCCAAACATGGCAAACCACGTCAGCCCCACAGCCGCCAGGCCCACAACCACAGCAAGGATTTTAGTAGGCAGGAAGCGCAGCACGAAAGCATATAATATATTGCCCAGATACTCATACAGAAGCGACCACGAAGGCCCATTCAAAGGGTACATCTCGTTAAAGCCACGAATATCACCCGCAGGTGACAACGGAATAAGCAGCATGTTCATGACCATGGCCATAAGCAGCACTCCAATCGCTATGTTACCCACCTGCATAACCTCGCACCCCTGGGTATAGAACATGGCAGCACCCAAAAGGGCACTCAGCACAACCATAGGATGCAGGCGTATCAATCGGCGTTTGAAAAACTCCCACACGCCCATCTTCCGCCAGCGGTCATCGTAGGCATAGCCTATAACAAAACCCGACAATATAAAAAAGAAATCCACAGCAAGATAGCCGTGGTTAATACCCTGGTCAAGATGCGATGTAGCATGAGCCTCAAAGATGTGAAACCACACCACCAGCAGCGCAGCCACACCACGCAATCCATCCAAAATCTCATAGTGCGGTTTCGCGTCAGCAAACTCCGCCGCAGAAAGCTCTCTCGCCATAAAACTATATATTCTTACTCCACAGTCCACGCGTAATCTGCCTGCGCATGACAATCAGATGCTTGGCCTTGTTCCACTGCAACGTAACGACATACCACGCCGCCAGACAAAGCGTTGCAACCCATTTCACACACTCCTTGGCCTTCACCCTGCCTATGCGGTGATAGTAGCGGGCACGACGCAACTGACTCACGCCCACATTATAACTCAGGCGCGAGAGGTAATCAAGCGTGAGCTTCTCCCTGGGGATGATGTGATACATGACAGCCCCCGGAACGTAGTAATACTTCGCCTCGGCAATCTGCAATCGCTCGAAAAGGTCGCACTCCTCGCCACCGATAAGTTGCTCACCCACATAACCGAGCGAGGTGTCAAACACTCCGTAACGTCTTACGGCAGAGCGGCGCAGTGCCATATTACCGCCACCCGGGATACGTCCTTTGGGGAACAGGCACACCTTGTCACCAAAATACATGGTGTTGGCTATGGGTCGCTCGGTAAAGCGCGACATCCAACGAGGCTTGCCCGAAGGGTACTCTGCCACGATGGGACCTCCTGCCGCCACAGCATCGGGCGTGGTGTCAAACAAGTTGATGTATGATGAGATGAAGTCGGGAGCAATGCGCTCGTCATCATCAATGATTGCTATATACTCGCCCTCGCTCTCGCCAATGCCACGATTGCGGGCAAATGAGAGGCCCTGACGCAACTCCTTGACCATGCGCAAGTTCACATCGGGATGCGCCTGGGCAAATTCGGCAAAACGCAGCTCTGTGTCGTCAGTCGAATTATTATTCACAACTACACACTCCCACTGCTCTTTGGGAGCCGACTGCTCAACGACCGATTGCAAAGCTGTCAGGAGTGATGCTGAACGATTATATGTGGCTATAACAAGAGAGAGTCGTAACATAAAAATCCTATTTTATGCAAATATAGAAAAAAATCTTTCACTTATTGCCTTTATATTACATCTTTTTACCGATTTGCTTTGGGTTTTCTCGGTTTTGAGTATCTTTGCGGAGTTATAACTTTTTGAATATGAAAAACTCACAAATAAAGAGTCCCTCGATTGCCGTGGCTCTGATTCCTTTGGCTGTACTGGTTATATTCCTCGCCCTTACGATACATCTCTTTGGCGGAGATGCCATAGCAGGCGGCAGCCAATTATCACTTCTCACCGCCTCGGCAATCTGCACGGCCCTCGCCATAGGCATCTACCACATAAAGTGGCAAACTCTGGAGGATGCCATCGTAGAGAACATGCGTAACGCAACGCCCGCACTCCTGATTCTGCTGCTCATCGGAGCCATCGCAGGCACATGGATGGCGAGCGGAATCATTCCCACGCTCATATACTACGGGCTGAAAATCATGCACCCCTCGATATTCCTGCCCGCATCGTGCATAATTTGCGCCGTCATATCACTGCTCACAGGTTCATCGTGGACCACCATTGCCACAATCGGAGTTGCGCTGATGGGCATTGGTCGCGCCATGGGATTTGAGGATGGATGGGTGGCGGGAGCCATCATATCGGGCGCATATTTCGGCGACAAAATATCACTCATGAGCGACACCACGGTGCTGGCCTCATCAACCATCGGAGTGCCTCTGTTCTCCCACATAAAGTATATGCTCTTTACGACCACGCCTTCGCTCGTGATTGCAATAGTAACATTTACCATTGCCGGAATAAATGGAGCTACGGCATCTCTCGCCGACTCAATAGCCATAGAGCAGGGCATTGAGCAGACTTTCAACATATCACCATGGCTGCTTATTGTGCCGCTTCTCACCGGTTTCCTAATCATCAAGAAGCTGCCTGCCATCGTCACACTCTTTGCCTCGGTATTCATGGCAGCCATAGCCATGGTGATTGCGCAGCCCGAGATAGTGTTGCAGATAACACAGGCCGACTCGTTCACGGCTCTGAATGCCTTTAAGGCCATCGTCACTTCTGCCACTACGGCAACATCCATACAGACCAACAACGAACTACTGAACGCGCTCATCGCCACACGAGGCATGGGAGGCATGATGAATACCGTCTGGCTTATAATTTGCGCCATGTGTTTCGGTGGTGTAATGTACGGCAGCGGCATGCTGTCGGTTATCTCGCAGATTTTCCTACGCATGGCACGCCGCACGGTGAGTGTTGTGGGCTCGACCATAGGCTCGGGATTATTCTTCAACATGGCTACTGGCGACCAATACATATCAATCATCCTAACGGGAAATCTCTTCCAAGAACTTTACCGCGAGCGCAAACTCGAGGATAGGCTTCTGAGCCGTAGCGTGGAGGATTCGGCAACGGTCACATCGGTGCTTATACCGTGGAACTCGTGCGGAATGGCGCAATCAACTGTTCTGGGTGTGGCAACACTTACATACATGCCCTACTGCATTTTCAACATCGTGAGCCCGCTGATGTCAATCCTTGTGGCAGCCATAGGCTGGAAAATATATAAACGAGAGTAAAAAGATGAACAATAAACTTGTGATATTTGACCTTGACGGCACTCTGCTCAACACCATTGGCGACCTTGCAACGGGTTGTGACCATATGTTGCGACTGAGAAACCTGCCTACGCACAGTTTTGAGGATTACTGTTCGTTTGTAGGTAATGGCATCATGCGCCTGGTTGAAAGAGCCCTGCCCGCCGAATTGCGTACCGAGGAGGATGTGGCGGCAGCACGCCGTGACTTCGTCAATTACTACATCGACCATATCGACCTCCACACCCACCCCTACCAAGGCATCGTGGAACTTGTAAACGGTCTATCTAAGGAGGGCGTAAAGCTGGCCGTTGCTTCAAACAAGTTTCAGGCAGGAACAGAGAAACTGATAAAGAAATTCTTTCCCCATACCGAGTTTGTGATGATTTGCGGCAATCGTGAGGGTGTGCCACTAAAGCCCGATACGGCATTGGTCGATTTGATTCTTCAGGCCGCCGACATCGAGCGCACAAGATGCGTGATGGTGGGTGACTCGGCCGTAGATATACAAACTGCAAAAGGGGCAGGCATCGTATCGGTAGGTGTGAGCTGGGGTTTCCGCTCACGCACCGAGTTAGAGGAGGCAGGAGCCGACTACATAGCCGACTCCGCATCGCAGCTAAAGGCTATTTTGTCAGCAATATAGCTCCACATCATGGAGTGTGATGCTCTCACCGCTGAGAATCATCAGCCGCTCTACGACATTGCGCAGCTCACGAATATTCCCCGTCCAAGGCATAGCACTCAACGCCTCAATTGCGGCTACATCGACGCTCTTGAGCGAGGAGTGATGTTCATGCGATATTTGCTGAATGAAATAATCAACCAGCTCGGCAACATCGCCCGCACGCTCACGCAGAGGTGGCACCTTTATAAGTATTACGCTCAAGCGATGGTAGAGGTCCTCGCGGAAGTTCCCCTTGGCTATCTCGGCTCGAATGTCTTTGTTGGTAGCAGCTACAACACGCACATCCACTGTGACATCCTTATCACTACCCACGCGGCTTATCTTCTGCTCCTGCAAGGCACGCAGCACCTTTGCCTGCGCCGAGAGTGACATGTCGCCTATCTCATCCATAAAGAGTGTCCCGCCGTTTGCCTGCTCGAACTTGCCTTTGCGCTGCTTGATGGCCGATGTGAAAGCTCCCCGCTCGTGCCCGAAGAGCTCGCTCTCGATAAGTTCGGAAGGAATAGCGGCACAATTCACCTCGACAAATGGAGCCGAGGCACGCGCACTCTTCAGGTGTAACCATCTTGCCACCAACTCTTTACCCGTACCATTCTCGCCCGTAATCAACACTCGGGCATCAGAGGGGGCAACCTTCTCGATGAGTTTTCTAACATGCTCAATCTCGGCCGAGGAGCCTATGATATGCTCGGCATCGGCCGCCGCACGCCGCCGCACGGGTTTCGCAATCTCAGGCTGGGGCATATCCTCTCTCTGAACTATGCGTCGGAGCGACCCAAGCAGCCGATTCATATCCACAGGCGTAGTGAGATAATCCTCGGCACCTCCACGCACCGCCTCCACAGCACCGTCTATCGAGCCCGAAGGGGAGATTATGATGAACGGCACACCGAGCGTGGCCACATCACCTGCCGAGCCCGCTGCCACGATGGCATCATAGCCCCGCCGCATACATATGTTTTCAGTCACCTCATCACGACAGGCCACCGCCGTGGCAAATCCTTCAAACTCCAATCTTTCACGGAGCGTGTTTCGCATACTTTTTGATTGATCGATAATTAAAACCTTCGCCATATTTTGATTTTTGAGAATTTTGCATTTACTTTGCACTATCAAAGATAACCGCTTTATTTGGTGATTCCAATCTTGATGCTCCAAGACACCTCTTATGCTGCGGCACTCTTTTTAATCCTAAACAGTTTATGTCTTGCGACTGAACTTTTCCTTGCGTGGGCTTCTTGTTGCAGCCTTAACACGTAGCAAGACCGGGAACTGAACCATTTTTTATGAAACACAATTACAACAACACTCGTCGAAAACTCTATCTTCCGGAGTATGGTCGCCATATACACGAAATGGTGGATCACCTGATGACAATCACCGACCGCGAACAGCGCAACCAGCAGGCAAGGGCGGTCATAGCCGTAATGGGCAACCTGCAACCATTGTTGCGTGACACTGCCGACTTTACGCACAAATTGTGGGACCATCTTTTCATTATGTCTGATTTTCAGTTAGATGTGGATTCTCCATACCCTCGTCCCACGCGTGAAGAGTTGCAGATGATTCCCAACAAGCTGCACTACTCGCAAGAACGCATCGCATTCAAGCATTATGGCAAATATGTGGCACGCATACTCGGCGAATTGCGTACCGAAACCGACCAGAAAGCCCAGCAAACTGCGGTGGAACACATCGCCCGCTATATGCGCACCAAGAGCTTCGAATACAATCAGGAGCACCCCAACAACGAAACAATCATAAAAGATATAAAGATTATGTCTAAAGGTGATATTGAGGTGGATGAAACCGCTATCAATAATCTCCGAAATGACTACAAACAACACCATCCTGCACGTAACGCCAAACCTGCGGCCCGCACCCCTCAGAAGAGCGGAGCAGCCAAGGCAGGCGCAAAAGTTCAACACAACAATTTGAAGAACCGTCAAAACACAACCGGCAAGAAAAATAATACAGAATCTGCTGCACGCCATAATTATCAGAAGTAATTTTGCGTTATTTTCAAAAATTTGCTATATTTGTGTTTTATAAGAAACCTTAAGAAAAAAATGAAGAGAATATATTTCGTAATCACAGCACTTATCTTGGGGCTTACTTCATGCCAGAACTCCAATGTAAACATCTCTGGCCGTTTTGTAGGCAACCATGCAAATATGGTATATCTGGAGCAGACCTCAACGCTCGAGCAAACTATTATCGACTCGGTGCAGCTCGCCGAAGATGGCAGTTTTGCCCTGCAACTTGAGAACGTCTCAAAAACACCTGCGCTCTACAACATTATCCTCAACGGCGACCGTGTACCCTTGCTCCTGTCGGCAGGCGAGGATGTGACAATCAATGCGGCAGGTAACATCCTTCGCAACTATACCATTGAGGGTTCTGCAGAGTCGGAGCTGTTGCACTCTTTCAACAAAGAATTTGTCGAGGGTGTAATTAAACTCAACGACATCTTGTCGAAATATACGGCAAACGACATCAACGACACTGAGCAGTTGGCTTTGGCAAAGGAGTACACTCAGTTGCGTAACTCCATCAAGCGTTCACAGGTGCGTTTCATTGTTGAGAACAAGGAGAACATCGCAGCCGTATATGCACTCTATCAGCGTCTGCCCAATGACCAGAACCTCTTCACCGGAGATACCGATGTAATTTACTACCGCACCGTAGCCGATGGCATTGAACAAAAGTATCCCGAGAGCCCATACCTGCCTCTGTTGCGTAGCCAGATTGCACGCATGGATGCACAGCTTAATCTACTCTCGCAGATGAAGACTGTAAACTATCCTGAAATCTCTATGCCCGACATGTTCGGCAATAAGCATGCGCTCTCTTCATTGACCGGAAAGGTTGTGTTATTGCATTTCTGGTCGGCTACCGTGGGTAATTCAAACGCCATGAATGCCGACTTAAAGGAGATTTACAGCAAGTATAAGGAGCAGGGATTTGAGATTTTCCAGGTAGCAATAGACTCATCTAAAGCGTTGTGGATTAACGCCGTACAGGAGCAGAAGCTGCCTTGGATTTCAGTCAGCGACCTGCTTGGTGAGTCATCTCCTACGCTCGGAGCATACAACATCACCAATCTGCCCGCCAACTTCCTCATTGACCGCGAGGGTAACATTGTGGGCAAGAATCTTGCGGGAGAGGAGCTTGAGAGCCAAATCAAAAAACTCATCTAAACGATGTATTACTTCGCCTCGGACGTCCATCTTGGCGCAGGTGACGAACTAAAATCTCGTCACACGGAGTCGCGTTTTGTGAAGTGGCTCGACATGGTGGCGCAGGATGCCGAGGGAATATTCCTTATGGGTGACATATTCGACTTCTGGTTTGAATACAACAGAGTCATCCCCAAAGGTTTTGTACGCACACTCGGCAAGTTGGCCGAACTCACCGACCGAGGTATAAAAATCACCTTCATCACAGGCAACCACGACATGTGGATGTATGACTATCTGCAACGCGAATGTGGTGTGGAGATTTGCTTTTCACCTCAAGAGGTCACCATATCGGGCAAGCAACTATTCTTAGCTCATGGCGACAACATGAATATCAAGGATAAGCCCCTGCTGCGCCTGATGAACACAACGTTTCGCTCACGCTCGGCACGCAAGATATTCTCGTGGCTGGTGCATCCCGATTTGGCAATGAAGTTCGGCAAGTGGTGGAGCGAGAAGTCGCGCCTATCGCACTCAAAGGAGATACTTGACGTAGATGCGCTCGATTTTCTGGTAGATTACGCGCGCAGCTATAAGCAGTCAAATCCTCAAACCGATTATATAGTATTTGGTCATATGCACATTCCCCACGACTTGAGGGAGGAGGATTTGCGCGTCCTGTTCCTGAGTTCATGGGAGGGGGATGCCGCTTATGCCGTACTTGACCGACAAGGCAACATAGAACTTAAAACTTTCGCCCTATGAAACAATATCTCGACCTGCTGAAAAAAATCAAAGACGAAGGTATCGTCAAAAGCGACCGCACAGGCACAGGCACTCGCAGCATCTTCGGCCACCAGATGCGTTTTGACCTGAGCGAAGGATTCCCTCTGCTCACCACAAAGCGTGTTTTCTTGAAGGGCGTAATACACGAATTGCTGTGGTTTCTTGCGGGCGACACAAACATAAAGTATCTGGTGGACAATGGTGTTCACATCTGGGACAACGACGCCTACCGCTTCTACAAGGAGCTTTGCACAAAACAGGGCGTGGAGCCCATCTCAATGGAGGAGTTTCTCGCAGCCACGCAGCAGCAGACTCCCTCACCTCTTGAGAACTATGCTTATGGCAACCTGAACCATGTTTACGGTTACCAGTGGCGCAGCTGGGGCAAGCCCGATGGCTCGGCCATTGACCAGATAAAGCAGGTTATCAAGACCATCAAGCACAACCCCGACTCTCGCAGGATGATTGTATCGGCATGGAACGTGGCCGACGTGGAGGATATGGCGTTGCCTCCATGCCACGTGTTGTTCCAATTCTACGTGGCAAATGGTAAATTATCATGCCAGCTCTATCAGCGCAGTGCCGACACATTCCTGGGCGTACCTTTCAACATCGCATCGTATGCTCTGCTGACGATGATGATTGCCCGCGAGTGCGGCCTTGAGGCTGGTGAGTTTGTTCACACGCTGGGCGACACACACCTCTACCTGAACCACATGGAGCAGGTCGATGAGCAACTATCACGCACACCACGCACCCTGCCACACATGCGCCTTAATCCTGATGTGAAGTCGGTATTCGATTTCCGCTATGAGGATTTCACCCTTGAGGGTTACGACCCCCACCCCACCATCAAGGCTCCCATGTCATTCTAAAACACCCGTAAAATGGTTAGCATCATAGTAGCCGTTGCTCAGAACGGCATCATAGGAGACAAGAATGCTCTGCTATGGCACATATCAGAGGATATGCGCTTCTTCAAGCGCACAACATCGGGACACCCCGTCATCATGGGCCGCAAGACCTACGATTCGCTGGGACGTCCTCTGCCCAACCGTACAAATGTGGTCATAAGTCGCACCGCAAACCATATCGAGGGCTGCACGATTGCCCGCTCACTCGAGGAGGCTGTGGCGATGTTCCCCGCCGAGGAGGAGATTTTTATCATAGGCGGAGCGCAGATTTACGCCTTGGCTCTGGATATTGCCGATAGGATTTATATCACACGTGTTGAACACGACTACGAGGGTGACACATCATTCCCCAGATGGGATGAAAGCAAGTGGGAACTAAAGCAACGCGAGGCATTCCCTTGCGGTGAAAAATATCCCTACCCCTTCGCCTTTGAGTGTTACGACAGAAAATAAAGCATAAAACCCGCCCAAGCCTATGAAACTGAACCGACTATTCATAGTCATTGCCCTGATGTGCGTTGTCACACTCTCGGCAGCAAACAAGAATAAGCAGACACTGCCCCAACCCGTATTCAACCGCGCCCCACTCGTTGAAGCCCCCTATGCGCAGCTTCCGTTGGGCGAAATCAAACCCCAGGGATGGCTTGCCGAGCAGATGCAGATTATGCTTCATGGCATGACAGGCAACCTCGACGAGTTGTATGAGTTGGTGTGTGGCGACAACAACGCATGGCTTGGCGGTGAGGGTGATGCGTGGGAACGAGGTCCATACTGGATTGACGGCGCACTGCCCATGGCGTATATAATGGGCGATGAGGCCCTCAAGCAGAAGTCGCTGAAGTGGGTTGAAGCAATCCTCTCATCGCAGAAGCAGAGCGGCTCATTCGGCCCCGACACCGACCGCCCCTACATCTACGGCATGCAACGTAACAATGCCCTCGACTGGTGGCCACGCATGGTTGCGCTGAAGATACTCCAGCAATACTACATGGCTACGGGAGACGAGCGCGTAATCAGCTTCATGACCAAATATTTCCACTACCAGCTTCAGGAACTGCCAAAGACGCCGCTGGGGAACTGGACATTCTGGGCTACGGAGCGCGCAGGCGACAACCTGTTGATTGTGCATTGGTTATATAATATCACAGGCGATGAGAAGCTGCTCGACCTGGGCCGAATCATCCACTCACAATCGGCCGACTGGACTGCACGCTTCACCACCGACGACCACCTCTTTCGTCAGAACAGCATCCATTGCGTGAATCTGGGACAGGGATTCAAAGAGCCCGTCATATGGTGGCAGCAGGGCAAGGAGGAGAAGCACCTGGCTGCGCCCAAAGAGGCTCTGCGCCGCATACGTCAGACGATAGGATTCCCAACGGGATTGTGGGCAGGTGATGAGCTGATACACTTCGGCGACCCCACACGTGGTTCGGAGCTGTGCACAGCCACCGAGATGATGTATTCGCTTGAGGAGATGTACCGCATCACGGGCGACAACACCTATGCCGACCTTTTGGAGCGCATCACATACAACGCCCTGCCAACGCAGATTTCCGACAAGGGCGATGCACGCCAATATTACCAGCAGATAAATCAGGTGGAGGTTACACGCAAGCCTCGCAACTTCTCTACTCCGCACACCGACACCGACATCCTGTTTGGCGTGTTGAGCGGTTACCCATGTTGCACCTGCAACCTGCATCAAGGCTGGCCGAAGTTCGTGCAGAACCTGTGGCTCAAAACCCGCGAGGGAGGAGTTGCAGCTATGGTATATGCACCTTCAAGGCTCTCAACGACGGTCAATGGCGTGAAGGTGGAGATTCAGGAGCAGACATGCTATCCGTTTGAGGAGCAGGTTACATTCTCGTTCACATTGCCCGACAAGAAGCAGAAGGAGGCGGAGTTCCCGTTTGAGTTACGCATACCTTCGTGGAGCAGGGGGTACACCCTGACGGTAAACGGATCGGAGGTAAAGGCCGAGGACATCCGCCGAGGTACAATACGTCTGAATCGCACGTGGACCGACGGTGATAAACTCGTGGTCACATTCAACGCCGAGGTAACCATCACACGCTGGTATGACTATGCTGCCGTTGTGGAGCGCGGCCCCTTGGTGTATGCGCTTCGCATGGAGGAGAAGTGGAAGCGTCACGAATGTGAGGGCGACGATGCGAAGCTGCTCGGAGCATACTACTACGAGGTGACATCCTCAACACCATGGAACGTATCGCTGCGCAACAACGACCTCAAAGCGGAGAACATTCAAAAGAGTTTCGTAGTGGAGAAGGGCGAGTGCGGCAACTCCCCATGGACACTCAACGGTGCACCTATCAAAATAAAGGCCAAGGCAAATCTTCTGCCCCGCTGGCAGATGCATCGCAACTCGGCTGGTCCAATCAACTACCTCACACAACAGGAACCCAAGAATGAGATTGGTCCAGAGGTGGATATCACACTCATACCCTATGGTTGTACCACTCTGCGTATGACAGAATTCCCCGTACGATAAAGAGGAAAATAGGTATTTATACTACCCTCCATATCAATTATGTATAGTAACTTTGCCACAAGCAAAGTTACTTTTTTATTATGGGAAAATACTTCGATATGCTGATGGAGGATGTGCGCCTGAAAGAGGGGCTCACAGCCTGCATGAACTGCGGCGTATGTACCGCTGTATGTCCTGCCGCAGGGGTCTATAATTACGACCCTCGCCAGATTGTCAGCATCGTTCAGACACGTGATGATGATGCCATTGAAGAGCTGCTCAAGGGCGAAACAATATGGTATTGCGGTGAGTGTATGTCGTGCCGCCCACGCTGCCCACGAGGCAACACCCCGGGTTATGTGATTCAGGCACTGCGCACGCTGTCGCAGAAGCTCGGATTCTTCGTCGAGAGTGAGAAGGGCCGCCAGCAGCTGGCTTTGAAGCGTGCCATAGGTGACAACATTCTGCGTACGGGCTACTGTCTCACGCCCCGCAACATACGCCCCGAACTGCACCCCGAGCAGGGAACTATATGGCGCTGGATTATTGACAACGACGAGCAGGTATATGGCCGCTACACCGATGTCTATGGCAAGGAGGGTGCGGGAGCTTTGCGCAAATGCTCTGACGAGACGATGCAGGAGATACATAAGATATTTGAGGTTACAGGCGGCAAGGAGTTTTTTGACACCATCGAGCAGCACTCCGACCGCAAGGCCCGCGAGATGGGCTTTGATGGTGCCGACGAGCGATATTTTATGGAAGTATATACCCGAAATTCTAACGAACACTATTAAGCTATGAAACGTTCAAGCTGGACTGAATACCAGAAAGATATTGCCGATGACCACTACTACTATGCACGCTCGTGCATACGTCAGAACTTCTTCCCCGGCAGCGAAAAGGTTTTCCTTGACATTCTGGGCAAGGATTTGGGCAGGGACATATTCGATGACCCGCTCCACACTTCATGCACAGGTATCGGTTACCACTCGGATGTAGTACCGCTGGAGACCATCATGACCGTCGTGGCACGTCAGTTCTCGCTCATGGCCGAAGCCGGATATGAGAACTTCACATCATCGTGCATAACCTCATTCGGCATCTACACCGAGTTGCTCGCCACATGGGAGGAGTTTCCCGAGACCGAGGAGCGCACGCGCGAGAACCTCTTTAAGGCTACGGGGCGAGAGTTCCATAAGCCAAAGAACCTTGCTCACACCTCGGATGTGATTTTCCACCACCGCGAGGCTATTGCCCAGCGTGCAAAGCGCAAGCTGGTGAACGTATATACGGGTGAGCCGCTGAAGGTGGTTGAGCATATAGGTTGCCACTACGCCAAGATTTTCCCCAAGAAGGGAGTCGGAGGCTCGGAGTTCCCTTACGTTTTAGCGGGCATGGTTGAGAGCTGGGGAGGCGAGGTGGTTGATTATCCCGAGCGTCGTCATTGCTGCGGATTCGGCTTCAGGAACTACCTGGTGCAGGCAAACCGTGGTTATTCGGTGGCAAACTCCCACAAGAAACTCGAGAGCATGGCCCCCTACAAGCCCGACTTTATTGTTTGTAACTGCCCGGGATGTTCAATGTTCCTTGATAAGTGGCAATACACCATTGCCGAGATGGAGGGTACTACATATGGCCAGAATGGTGCGGGCATCCCCGTGCTGACATACGAGGAGATGGCGGGACTGGTGCTTGGCTACGACCCTTGGGAGTTGGGCATGCAGATGCATCAGGTGGATGTGGAGCCACTGCTCGACAAGATGGGTGTGGAGTATGACCCCGCAGCGAAGTACTTGGGCAGAAACGGGAAGTTCCTGGGACGCCCTGAACGAGCATTGGTGAACAGTTGCTCGCAAGAGACACTTTACAAGATGAAAGCTTTATAAGAGACATAAATAGAATGAAACACGTTATAGTCATAGGAGGCGGCATCGCCGGCATGCAGTGCGCAAGTGAGTTGTTGCGTCAGGGTGTAGCTGTCACCATTATTGAGAAAGAGCAGGACCTGGGAGGAAAGATTCGCAACTGGCATAAGCTGTTCCCTACTTTCACCCCCGCCGACGAGGTGCTTACCGCCGTACGTCACAAACTGAAGATATCTTCAAACCTGAAGGTCAGAACAGGCTGTCAGGCCACCTCCATAACAGCCAAGAAGGTGACACTCTCAACGGGTGAGGAGCTGAAATGCGATGCTGCGGTTATTGCTACAGGTTTCACGCTCTTTGATGCCAAGATTAAGGAGGAGTATGGCTACGGCATATACGACAACGTAATCACCTCGGCCGACCTTGAGCAGATGTTCAACGAGGGAAACGTGCGCCTTGCACAGGGTGGCACACCACGCCGCGTAGCCATCCTGCACTGCGTGGGCTCGCGCGATGAGAAGGTGTGCCAACGTCATTGCTCGAAGGTGTGCTGCGTGACAGGCGTGAAACAAGCCATTGAGCTCAAGCAGCTCTTCCCCAAGGCCGACATCTTCAACTTCTACATGGACATCCGCATGTTTGGCCCAGGCTACGAGGAGATGTACCGCGAAGCACAGACCGCCTACAACGTGCATTTTGTGCGTGGCCGCATATCAGAGGTGAGCCCCACATTCGACAACCGCCTGCAAATCAAGGCCGAGGACACCCTCACGGGACGTCCGCTGAAGATGGGTGTGGACATGCTGGTTCTGCTCATAGGCATGAAAGCCAATGCCCACAACACGCTCCTGAGCAAGGAGTGCCAGTTGCAGATGCAGTCAAGCGGGTTTATGCAACCCAAAGATTCATTTCTGGGCAACGTCACAAGCAACGTAGGTGGCGTATTCTACGCTGGAGCTGTCACCGCCCCCAAGAATGTCGGAGAGTCGATAAACGAGGGTACAGCGGCAGCGCACAGCGTCATTGAGTGGTTGGAAAAACGATAATAAACCTTGTCAAAGATGATAAACTTCGGATTTGCAATCAATAAACCACGAGCAATCGACATCGACCGCAACAATCTGCGCAAAAGCAACGAAATCATCAGCGAGATGCCCGAGTTGCAGGCGTGCATAGGTTGTGGCTCATGTACGGCATCGTGTACGGCGGGAAACCTTACCGAATTTAACTTCCGCAAGGTGCATACTCTGGTGCGCCGTGGTGAATATCAGGGTGCTTACGAGGAGATGAATAAATGTATGTTGTGTGGAAAGTGCCGCCTGGTGTGTCCGCGAGGCATCAACACACGAGGCATTGTAATGTTGATTAAACGTAAATTGGGAGACTTCTAAATATGACCTTTTTTGCCAAATTTTGTATTCCGTTTATAGTTGGTGTTGTGGTCTTGTTTGCCGTCATCGCCATAAAATATCTATCGTGGTTGCGCAACCTGCCAAAGAAGGATTGGAAACTCATATTCAGCAACATAATATCATGGCGTACGGTAGCTGCCGCGTGGGAGGTGGTGTGTGAGTCACTGCTCCACCGCCGCATATTCAAGGTCAATCCACGCCTGGGATATATGCACATGAGCCTTGCCTTTGGATGGTTTCTGCTCATAGCCGTTGGTTGGATAGAGACGGTTGCCTACATGGGCTTTAAGTGGGTACCACTTCAGGGACATGTTTTTTTCAAATACTTCGTACCACTGAATGGCATCACAGAACACAAGCCACTGTTTGATTTTGTGATGGATTTGCTGCTGCTGTTCGTACTCTCGGGTGTGGGGCTGGCGTGGTTCAAGCGTCTGCGCTCGCGTGCGCTGGGCATGAAAAAGACCACCAAGCATGTTCTCTTCGACCGCATTGCCCTGTCGGCGTTGTGGTTTATCTTCCCGCTGCGACTTGTGGCGGAGAGCATCACAGCCGCAATCTATGGTGGAGGCAGCTTCCTAACCGGAGGTATAGGAATATTACTCTCAAAGAGCATTGGTGTCGAGGCTTTGAGCTACACGTATGAGCCCGCATGGTGGCTGTATTCAACAGCTTTGGGCGTGTTCTTCATCGCCATGCCATTCTCACGTTACATGCACATCTTCACCGAGATACCACTGATTTTCCTGCGCCATTATCAGTTGCGCCCCGAATCAAAAGAGAAGTCGTACGACAACTTCGAGTTGGAGGCATGCTCACGCTGCGGAATATGTATTGACCCCTGTCAGTTGCAATCACAGTTGGGAATTAACGATGTGCAGTCGGTGTATTTCCTGCGCGACAGACGCTACAATATGCTGCAACAGAAGATTGCCAACAACTGCCTGATGTGCGGGAGATGTGAACAGGTGTGTCCCGTGGGTATCAACCTCAACACCCTGCGCCTAAACTCACGTTCCTCAATGCGCAACATACCCAACGAGGGTCGCTACAACTATCTGCGTAACGTGGACACGTCATCGGGCGAGGGCAAGGTGGGATATTTCGCCGGATGTATGACTCTGCTTACACCCAACACCCTACGCTCTATGCGTCAGATATTTGAGGCTGCACACGAACAGGTGTGGTGGGCTGATAAGGAGGGCGGAGCATGTTGCGGACGTCCGCTGATGCTCTCGGGCGAGGTGGACTCGGCACGCAAGATGATTGAGCATAACAAATCACTCTTTGTAAAGCACCAGATTAAAACGCTGGTAACATCGTGCCCC
The DNA here is from genome assembly GCA_017421945.1 of Alistipes sp. Taxonomy (GTDB): domain Bacteria; phylum Bacteroidota; class Bacteroidia; order Bacteroidales; family Rikenellaceae; genus Alistipes. The sequence goes on from JAFOHD010000011.1 coordinate 38,023, forward strand.
ATATGCCTAAAGGTGTTCCGCGAGGAGTATAAGCTGGAGGGAATCGAGGTGCTGCACCACTCGGAGTACATCCTGCGCCTGATACAGAAGGGCCGCCTCAAGATAAACTATCAGCGTGGAGCGACATTTACCTACCATGACCCCTGCGAGTTGGGACGTGGCAGCGGCATCTACGACGAGCCGCGTGCAGTCATCAAGGCTGTGGGCGAACTGCTCGAGCCTGCACATAACCGTAAGGAGGCATTTTGTTGCGGCTCATCTGTGGCAAACACCGCCATAAACGATGCTCAACAACTCACCATAGCCGGGAAGGTTGCTACGGAACTGAGCGAAACGAGGGCAAAGACCATCGTCACGGCATGCCCGCTGTGCAAGAAGGCCATTACCCGAGGTACCGAAACGCAGGTTGTGGATTTATCAGAGATTGTGGCACAAAACCTAAAGCAGTAAATATTGTGATGCACAGCAGTGATTATCAACCCATTGACTTTTTGGCATAGAAAAAAGTTGAAAATAATTTTGCGAACATCATTTTTTTTACTACCTTTGCACCACTTAACTACGAAATGTAGGACTTCGGTCCACATAAAGATACATCGCGGGGTAGAGCAGTTGGCAGCTCGTCGGGCTCATAACCCGGAGGTCGCAGGTTCGAGTCCTGCCCCCGCTACTCAAAAAGGAGAAACTTAACGGTTTCTCCTTTTTTTCGTATCGGGTAGCCCCCGACTATATTTACATTCCCTCCCCTCTGTCCCCTCCCTTTGACAAAGGGCGGGGATTTTCAACCACTCCACAAAGACAATAACGACTTCAAAGTCTTTCAGGAATGGGTTAGAGATTTCGATACGATGTCCTACTAAAGAGGACAAATCGAGAGGTTTGTCCTTTTTTTTGTGCGGGTTCGTTTTTGCAATATTTACATTTGTGGTTATAACTTTTTTTGTGCTGATTTGTATCTTTATGAATAAGTTTTTAACTTTGTAAACACATTTTGTCTTATTCCCAAAGGAAAATATACCTTTAACATTTATGAAAATATGTTAACTACGAACTTATAAAATTAATTTATCAATGAAAAAACTACTTATTATTACTACTGTCCTTATTTGTTTGTTACCCTCAGTGGTCGCGGCAAAGGTTTTTGTTGTGGGAAATAATGAAAACCTCTTTGTTGAGTTGCTCAAACAACGAAAATGTGATTTTACTGTTTTATCCGATATTGATGCTGCTCTTGCAATGGCCAAATCAGGCGATGGTATTGTTGTAACAGCTGCTGGATATCCAAATACAATGACCCCTATCTCGAAATCAACATTTGACAAAGTTGAGAGCAGTGGTTTACGCCTTTTTGTGGAATATCCGAATGTACTTCCCAATATGCCGGAGGGGACCAGCCTGCAAACCCACACCGCTCGTTTGGAGCGCGGAGTGATAACCTCTTCAGTTATGGGTCTTGAGCCAATGAGTATTGTAGGTATTAATGGCTACAAACTTATCAAGGCAGAGTGTGCGGAGCCCCTGATGGTTTTAGGCAAGGTGGCCGGATATGACACGGCGGTATTCGGTATTGGCGATGTGAAAACCTACCCTGTACTTTATCATTCGGGACGTTCACTTATCGCCACTACTTCATTCTCAAATTGCGTCAAGGGCAGATACGCTCCGGTAAGGGAGTGGTCACAGATACTCTCTTATGTGCTGGGATGGGTATTAGGCGATGAGAACTTCACAATAAAGGAGTTGCCTCAGGATGTGCGACCTGCATATACAAGAGATGAAAAATTGCCTCGCAAAGCCCAGCGTGATGCTGTAATTGCTGCCGCTGACTGGTTTTGGAATGCACGACTTCTTATTCACCCCTCTTGGACTCGAACTTTGATAGAGAAATATGAGAAAGTGGATGAGCACTTTGGCGAGACCGTTCCCCAGACTGTATTGCCCGGTGATGGTACTCGAGGCATAATGGAGGGACACGCGTCGGACATAGATTATAATGGAATTAACCGATATCGCTATTTCCATCGCGCTGATGTGCAGGGTGAAAGTGCAATGTTGCTGGCAACAGCATCGCTATTTAGCAAGGATGAAAAATATGCTACTACGTCGGAGAATTTGCTTGATTACCTCTTCTACACATCAAAGTTTAGAGGAGAAGAGCGAGATGACCGCAACTCCCCTGTATATGGTTTGATAGGATGGGCTAATTCTTACCAGTGGGTATATTACAATGATGACAATGCTCGTTGTATCTTGGGTGCGATAGGTGCAGCTGCAATGCTCGACAATCCTCGTTGGAATACCCAAATAGCAGAAAACATTCTTGCCATGTTGCGTTTTTGCAGCAGCGATGGCTTCTTTGGTGGTCGATTGGAGCTGCCTGCAATATCAAAAAATGGCTGGCAATATTATGCCGACCGTGAGAATTATGTGTATCTATCGCCTCACTACGAGTCGTGGATGTGGGCATGTTTCCTCTGGCTTTACGACAAGACCGGCTATCAGCCACTATTGGATACTGCCAAGCGTGCCATTGCCAAGATGATGGAGGAGTATCCATATTGGATAGCACAGAATGGTATTCAGCAGGAGCGCGCAAGAATGATATTGCCATTGGCTTGGTTGGTGAGGGTCGAGGATACCCCTCAACATCGCGAGTGGCTTGATATCATAGTAAAGAAATTCCTTGAGAATCAGGACGAGTGTGGCGCAATACGAGAAGAGTTGTCCACTTTGCCTGGCAAGCAGACTTTGTTAGTCTCATCGAATGCAAGATACGGAACAGGTGAAGCGTCGCTAATCGCAAACAATGGCGACCCTGTGGCAGATATGCTATACACTTGTAATTTTGGATTTTTTGCTCTGAATGAGGCATACCAGGCTACGGGCCTATACAAGGATGAAGTGGAGCGTTTTGCCGATTTCTTGGTGCGTATTCAGGTGCGCAGCGACAAACATCACGACCTTGATGGAGGCTGGTTTAGAGCCTTTGACTATGATAGATGGGATTATTGGGCATCGAATGCCGATGTGGGCTGGGGCGTTTGGTCCACACTCACAGGCTGGATACAGAGCTGGATTGGCTCCACAGAGGGCTTCGTAAACAAGAATACCAGCTATTGGGATATTACCAAGAATATGGAGATGAAGAAGGTTTTGGAAGAGTCATTGTGGATGATGGAACGATAAACCGACAAATATCATATGTAAGCGAAAAGAGGTTGTCCGACAAATTTTATGGACAACCTCTTTTCGTTTGAAGCTATGCAGCAAGAGGGACTTTAAGGTATGCAACACCCTAAAAAGTTGAGTTTCCCTAACGCAAATGTGTGTTGGTGGCAAGCATTGCATTTATACATAAATGAGCGTGCCTGCAACTTGTCAGACACGCTCATAACAACATTTTTTCCAATTAATACTCCGACAGCTCGCGTTTGATTTTCAGGGTGTGACCCAGGTCCTCGAGCTCGTAGATGTGGGCACGTTCCTTACCACCGGGCGAGTTGGGCGAGTGCAGTACAAGGCATAGGCGTCCCTCAAAGTCGCGGAATATCATGCTGTGGCCTCCGTTTACAAACAAAGGGTCGCGCTGCTGACGCCATGGGCCTGCGACCTTACCCGTGTCGGACTCGGCAATACCCACAGCATAGGGACCATTGAAGAAGCTCGACCACACCATGAGCAGTTTGCCTGTCTTGGTACGATAGAGGAAGCATCCATCAGTCACATAGGTAGTTAGGCCGTCTGCGCGCGCCGAACCTGTTGACCACTCGGCTGCCGAGGCGCAGAACAGACGCTGATGCTCGCCCACCGTGGCCGACAAGTCCTTCTTAAGTTCAACCACATCCATCTCGCCATCAATGGTTTCAACCCACTCGTGGCAATAAATCATATAAGGCTTGCCATCCTCAACCCACAACGTACCATCAAGGCACATCTCATCAAGTGGCGTATGAGGCTGCTTGCTCTCAAACGGAAGGAATGGCCCTTCGGGACTTTTCGACCAGAATATCTGCGTAGCACGATGGTTGTAGGCGGGGTGTCCCGGCTTTGGACCCTTCCAGCGCACATCGCTGTTGAGGGTAGCAAAAAGATAATATTTTCCCTTGTACTTATGCACCTCGGGAGCCCACACGCCACCCGTAATCCAATTATCATGTGGCACTTCAAATACCCGCACGGGGCCCTCCCAGGTCTTCATGTCACGGCTCTTCCATGCCACAACACCTCCATACCACTTGCCATCGTGCTGCGTTGATGAGGATTGATACATGTAATAGACTCCCTGTTTGGCATCGGGCAGGATGTAGGGGTCACGTATGTTGATGTCCTGCAACTTCACAGTGTTGGTCTGGGCAAAGACTCCGAGCGACATCACACACATCAGAGCCGAAATAAATAGCTGTTTCATATAATAAATTTATTAGGTTCTCATTCTACATTTTCATCTGCGGGAGTAGCAAAATAGGCCACGATGGCTTGCGCACGCTTCAGCCCCACAACCTCGGCAAGTTCATCTATGCTCGCCTCACGCACACGGCTGACCGTTCTGAAGCGTTTTAGCAGAGCGTTGAGACTCTTTGCGCCAATGCCCTCAATCTGCTCCAGCTCGCTGTTTATAAATGCCTTGCTACGTTTCTGGCGATGGAACGTGATGCCGAAGCGGTGAGCCTCGTCACGTATATGACACACCACCTTCAGCGGCTCGCCCGTGCGACTCAGGTAGTAAGGCATGGGGTCGTCAGGGAAGAAAATCTCCTCAATACGCTTCGCCAGGCCTACGATAGGTACTCGGTTTTCGATACCCAAAGCACACAACACCTCATAGGCACTTGACAACTGACCCTTGCCACCATCGACAATAATCAGGTCGGGCAGCTCGGCTCCCTCCTCAAGCAATCGGGAGTAGCGGCGATAGACTATCTCACGCATTGAGGCGAAGTCGTCGGGCCCGACAACGGTCTTTACATTGAAATGACGATACTCCTTGCGCGAGGGTTTGCCATCACGAAACACGACACACGATGCCACAGGGTTTGTGCCTTGCAGGTTTGAGTTATCGAAGCACTCGATGTGGCGAGGCTGGCGGTCGAGGTGCAGCTCCTTCTGCATGGCATTCATCAGTCGCTCAGTGTGACGCTCGGGATTCTTTATCTCGAGGTTTTTCATCTGCTCGGCACGGTAGATGCGTGCGCTCTTGAGCGAGAACTCCAGCAGGTCGGCCTTCTCGCCACGCTTGGGGACGGTGAAGGTGACACCATCGAAGAGGATTGCCGCCGAGGGCAGAAAAGGTACAATCACCTCACGCGACAAATCGTGCGAGATGTTCTCAACAATGTACTGTATCGCTGTTGATAGCATATCCTCCGGTGTGGCATCCACTCCCGTTGTAAGGCGCACCGTATGCAGGGCCACCACAGAGCCTCGGCGCAGACGTATGAAGTTGCAATAGGCCACATCGTCATCCTCAAGGAGCGAGAATATGTCACAATCAACAATCTTGGCGCTCACAATAACCGAGCGGCTCTGGTAATTCTCAAGCGCATCCAGACGCTGCTTGAAACGCTGCGCAACCTCAAACTTAAGCTCCGCAGCCGCCTGCTGCATATTCTGCTCCAGATACTTGCGCACGGGACGCAAATCACCCTTCAGCACATCCCTGACCATCGCGAGCAGCTCGGCATACTCCTCCTCACCCACCGCTCCCACGCATGGGGCTTTACAGTTGCCAAGATGATATTGCAGGCATACACCATACTTGCCCTTTGCGATGTTCTGCGGCGAGAGATTGAGCTTGCAGGTGCGCAGAGGCACGACCTCGCGTATAAACTCCAGAATGGAGCGTTGCATCGAGATTGAGCCATAGGGCCCGAAATACTGCGAACCATCGTGATGCACTATGCGTGTGGACTCCACACGGGGAAAATTCTCACGGCGCACAACAATCCACGGGTAGGTCTTATCGTCCTTGAGCAGAATATTGTAGCGTGGTTGCAGGCTCTTTATCAGCGAATTTTCAAGCAGCAACGCATCCTGCTCGCTACCCACGACAATGTGCTTTATGGCACATATCTGCTTAACCAGCACTCGCACCTTGGCCGAGTGGTCGCGACTATTGACAAAATAGGACGACACACGCTTCTTGAGCGACTTTGCCTTGCCGACATAAATCACCTTGCCGTCACGGTCAAGAAACTGATACACACCCGGTTCAAGTGGCAATGCCGCCACCTGCTCCATAACCATATCTTCACGACTGCTCATTGTCTAAAACTGCTCGTTACAACCACTTATAACCATATCCATCGCCCTGTCGTGAGGCTCCACAGGGAGTTCCGCCAACAGTTGATGGGCATAACACACACCCACGCAAAACGCCCGAAAGCCCTTGCGCGACAGATACTTATCATAATAACCTTTGCCCCGACCCAGACGGCTGCCCCCAGAGGTGAATGCCACACCGGGCACCACCATAAGGTCGATATCCTCCACGCGGCATGGAGCCCCACCCTGCGGCTCAAGGATTCCGAAAGCACCCGTTGCCATTGAGGCGGAGCAGAAATCATAGAACTCCATATCCTCGCCCGCAACACGTGGCAACACCACCCTGCACGAGAGCTCCGACACCAGCCCGGCAATCTGCACCTCGTCTGACAATGGCGAAAAAAGAGCCACAACCCGAGGCCTGCGCTGCGCAATAATCACTCGCAACTGCTCAACCACGCAAAGGCTCTGTTTTGAACTCTCTCCCTCGGGAAGGGCCTTTGTCAAGAGTTTTATGTTACGCCTAAGCTCTGTTTTCTCCATTTTATCGCACTTAAAATTGCTTTTTGCCATAATTTCGATGGCATTTTTATTGTTATTGAGCAAACAATTATTATCTTTGCACTAACTATGCAGACTCAATTGTTGCAAATTCACAAACAAAAATACATAAAATAAACTTAATCTTTACATTATGAGCTGTTTTTTACTGAATTCATCTCTCGGAAAGAAGTTGGTGATGAGTATAACAGGCTGTGCCCTTGTACTCTTCCTTCTGTTCCACATGGCAATGAACCTTGTAGCATTGGTTAGCCCTAAAGCCTACAACTTGGTTTGTAGTTTCCTGGGTGATAACTGGTATGCAGTAGTCGCAACCGTAGGTTTGGCTGCTTTGGTGGTATTGCACTTTGTTTTCGCTTTGATTCTCACTTGGAACAACTATCGCGCCCGCGGTACTCAGCGTTATGCTGTGACCGTAAACGAGCCAGGTGTTGAGTGGGCTTCAAAGAACATGCTTTTGTTGGGCTTCATCGTTGTGTTGGGCCTTGGTCTGCACCTTTGCCACTTCTGGTCAAAGATGATGTTCGTTGAGCTTATGGGCCAGCACCAGAACAGCCTTGGCTATGATCCTGAAAACGGAGCTGCACTTATCGCTTACACATTCAAGCAGTGGCACAACGTAGTACTCTACTTGGTATGGCTGGCAGCTTTGTGGTTGCACCTCAACCATGGCGTATGGTCTATGTTCCAGACAGCAGGTTGGGCTAACGACACTTGGTATCCACGCCTGAAGTGTGGTGCGAAAATCGTATCTACATTGATTATCCTGGGCTTTGCTGCTGTGATTATCGCTTACTATGTTTGCCCATGCTATGCAGAGGCTGCATTTGAGACTCTGGGTGATGCCGCTGAGGCTTGCACCGAGGCTTGCTGCGCAGGTCACGCACACTAATATTCATTTTGAACAATTAAAAACAGACAAATATGGCTTTAAAGTTAGATTCTAAAATTCCTGCTGGTGCGTTGGCCGACAAGTGGAGCAACCACAAGGCAGCAATCAAGGTCGTAAGCCCCGCAAACAAGCGTAAGCTCGACATCATCATCGTCGGTACAGGTCTTGGTGGTGCATCCGCTGCTGCTTCATTGGGCGAGATGGGCTACAACGTAAAGGTATTCTGCATTCAGGATTCTCCTCGTCGTGCGCACTCTATCGCAGCACAGGGAGGTATCAACGCGGCGAAGAATTACCAGAACGATAACGACTCGGTATATCGTCTTTTCTATGACACCATCAAGGGTGGTGACTACCGCGCACGTGAGGCTAACGTTTATCGTCTGGCCGAGGTTTCTAACCTTATCATCGACCAGTGCGTAGCTCAGGGTGTGCCTTTCGCACGTGAGTACGGCGGTCTTTTGGCTAACCGTTCGTTCGGTGGCGCACAGGTATCACGTACATTCTACGCCCGCGGTCAGACCGGTCAGCAGTTGTTGCTGGGTGCTTATGCAGCCTTGAACAAGGAGATTGCAGCAGGTTCGGTAAAGAGCTACCCACGTCATGAGATGCTGGACATCGTTGTTGATGAGAAGACCGGCGAGGCTAAGGGTATCATCGCTCGTAACCTGGTGACAGGTGAGCTGGAGCGTCATGGATCTCCTCGCGGCGTTTGGCGCTCAGCTTCTTGCTGTCATCCACCCATTCGTGCAAAGGCTCGGCAGGCATAATCACGCAGGCAGTCACAACATTACCCGCTAGCGGTCCTCTGCCCACTTCATCCATCCCAGCCAGAGAAACGCCAAAACCGGGACAGCTCTGGTCAAAAGCTACCAACTCGCGAAAATGGGCCAGTCTTTTTTCAGAGGGTTTGATCACCATCAGAAGGTTCCTCCTTGGGGATTCTGGGGGCTTCCTCAAGAGTGATCTTCCCCACCTTGCCCTCTCTGAATTCATCCAGAATCACCGAGCAGGCACGATCGTAATCATATTCGCCGCCACGCATCAAAAACCCGCGTCCACGGCACACTTCATCCAAAAGAGCATAGCTCTCAGCATCAACATTTTTGATCTTATATCGTTCAGCCGTTCTCTGCGGCATCACAGTCAGCAGATCACGAAGCAAGTGAACACAAAGCTCATACTGGTCATATACAGCATCCTTGATCGTTCCGATATACGCCAGACGGGTCGCTGCAAGCTGATCGTTCAGTTTCGGCCAGAGCATACCTGGTGTATCCAGCACTTCCAGGTAAGGCGATACTTTCACCCACTGATTGCTTTTGGTAACGCCAGGACGGTCTCCAGTCTGTGCGATATTTCCGCCGTAAAGACGATTGATAAATGTGCTCTTGCCAACGTTAGGCACGCCAACAACCATTGCGCGAAGCGTTTTCTGAATGCCTCGCCGCTTATTGCGTTCCAGCACATCCTTTGCAGCCGTTTCAATCAGCTGACGAGCCTGCTTGGTTTTTTGAGGACTCTTGTCATACGCCATGGCTTCAATGCCTGTCCCCTTGAAATACGAAAGCCACTGCTGGGTTTTGCTGTTTTCTGCCAGATCAGCT
>JAFOHD010000082.1 GCA_017421945.1 Alistipes sp.
AGCTCCTTAACATCCTTAACGGGTCCGAGCTTTTCAGTTGCACGAAGAGCACTGCCGCCTAAGAAGCCTTCCATAATTGTCATAAGGTCCTGCTCGCTTAATTTATGTATACAATAAATACAAATATGCCGATTATAGCTTCCGTATCATCCTCCTGATAATCATCATTTCCTCCTGCATCCAGCTCGCTGCCATTGAGTACGGCTCTTATAGCCTCCACGCCCACAACCATTCCGCTGGAGTAGTCTCCCTCGCGGAAGTAGGGTAACATATACTGCATCTGGATGCGCTTGCATATTGCATCGGGCAATACACCCTCAATGCCGTAGCCCGTGACGAAACGTATCTCTCGCTCCTGCTCCACAAGCAGGATGCCAATGCCGCTGTCGCTTTTACTTCCCACGCCCCACGATGAGAAGAGCTCGTAGGCAAACTCAAATACATCTCCGCCTCGAATCTCCTTTACGGCAACCACTGCGGTCTGGGCAATGCCTCTATGTCGCAGGTCGTAGCAGATGGAGTCGATGCGTGCCACCGCCTCGCGGGAGAGTATTCCGTCGGGGTTTGAGGTGAAGCAATAACGATTTTCAATCTGCACATTGGGTATATCCTCGACTCTGTAAGGTCGAGCCAAGGCACCAAGCGTGAAGATGGCAAAAATTGTTATGAGAAGCAGCCTTCGCATTATTTATATAATATAGTATAACCCCAAGGCTTGATGTCATACTCCAAGTGTACGGGTAACAGCACCTTATCGCCTGTGATGGCATTTGTGTAGTGACCTGCGTAGATGCCGTTGTTGAAGTCGGCGTGGATGGTGTATGGCGAGAGGTTCATAATTGTTACCACTCGGCTGTCATCCTTCTCACGCACGAAGGTCATCAGACAATCCTTTGCGTTATTCTCAATCTCGATGATTCTACCGCCCTTTTCGCCAGCCTGCAATGCCTTTTGTGAGTGCTTGAGGTTGATGAGCTTGCGATATAGTTCGGTGTGGGCGTTTGGCTCGTAGTGAGGAATGTGATCCTTGTCGAAGAACTCAAACGAGTGGTCGTAACCAACCTCCTGACCTGTGTAAATAAGTGGCATTGCTGCCTCCCAAAGGAATGTAAGGGCAGTCATCACCTCTAATGAATCGCCGAAACGACTCCACTCGCTGCCACTCCAAGAGTTCTCGTCGTGATTTGATGTAAACATCATTCGCATAGCCGATGCGGGGTATCTCTCGCGGTCGGCATAGAGCGTATTGCGCAAATCCCACACTCGGCGTCCGCCCTTTGCGATGTCGCACATCATATGGTGGATCTCCCACGCGTAGCCCATATCAAAGGCTCTGTCGAAGAGGTTCAGCTCCTCTGCCTCGGCGAGCATAAACACGTCGGGCTTGATGGCGTGGAGAACCTTTGTCGCCTCCTGCCAGAACTCAATGGGTACAAGCATAGCCATATCGCAACGGAAGCCATCCACATTGTGCTTTTCTATCCAGAAACGCATTGCATCAATCTGTCCACGCCATACATCGTGGTTGGCGTAGTTGAGTTTTGCGGTGTCGGTCCAGTCCCAGGGCACCTTTGCTGTGCCGTCAGCCTCACGCTCATACCAGTCGGCAGACTTTGTGTGTAGCCACTTTGCATCGCGTGCGGTGTGGTTTGCCACCCAGTCAAGCAATACTTTCAACCCCAG
>JAFOHD010000083.1 GCA_017421945.1 Alistipes sp.
GATGGGGCTGTGCCACCGGCAAACAGCATCAGGTTCTACAATGCACTCAAGGCGTATGGCCGTCCGGCGTCGATGCACATCTACCCCTCGGGAGGTCACGGCTGGGGTTTCAGGGATTCGTTCAAATATAAGGCGCATTGGCAGCGGGCACTGCTGGAGTGGCTCGGCGGGCAGAAATAGAGTGGCTCGGCGGGCAGAAATAGCGGAAGCGCAGCGAATAATAAGAGAAAAAGAGTTTGTCTAACATCGGCAGACTCTTTTTTTATTGGGTGATTTTGATTAACTTTGCCTGAAACACTAACTCTTTGTATATGAAAAGGATTCTCTTCACTCTCATGGTCGTGGTGCTGGCATTTGTCGGTTGCGGCCGCAAGGGCATCATGCCCGTATCGTTCACCCAGGTGCATATCGAGGACAGCTTCTGGCGTCAGCGTCTTGACACGCTGCGAAACAAAACCATACGCTACGCCTTCAAGCGCAGCGACGAGGCGGGATATGTTCGCAACTTCGCCATTGCGGCGGGGTTGATGGAGGGCCGATTTCAGTCGGGACAACCCTTCGACGATGCCGACCTGTTTAAGGTCATCGAGGGTGCTGCCTACCTGTTGCAGGTGGAGCGTGACGAGCAGCTGGAACACTACATCGACAGCATCATAGATATTGTTGTGGCGGCGCAGGAGCCCGATGGTTACCTCTTCACCAACCGCACCATAAACAATCCTCTGCACCCCTGGTGCGGCAAGGAGCGTTGGGAGACCGACTGGAACCTGAGCCATGAGACCTTCAACGCGGGCGAGCTGTATGAGGCTGGCGTGGCATACTATGCCGCCACGGGCAAACGCAAGATGCTCGACGCAGCCATAAAGAATGCCGACCTTGTATGCCGTGATTTTAATTGGGACGGCATTGTCATGGCACCCGGTCACGCTGTGATTGAGATGGCTTTGGTGCGTTTGTATGAGACTACGGGCGATAAACGTTACTTGGAGGAGGCCAAGTTCTTCATGGACTGCCGTGGTCACCGCGAGTTTGACCCCACCTCTGACGACCTGCGCGTGAATGGAAAGTATTGGCAGGACCACCTGCCCGCCATAGAGCAGCGCGAGGCTGTGGGCCATGCCGTGAGGGCGTTGTATTTCTATTCGGGCATGGCCGATGTGGCTCTGCACTTGGGTGATAAGCAGTATTTAGCTTCTGCCGACAGCATCTGGGAGAACATCGTGAGCAAGAAGTTTTACGTAACGGGCGGTTTAGGCGCGAGGGCTCATAACGAGGCCTTCGGCGAGAATTACGAGCTGCCCAACTCATCGGCCTACTGCGAGACATGCGCCTCGATAGCCAACTGCATGTTCAACCTGCGTATGTTCCGCCTGCATGGCGATGCCAAGTATATCGACGTGCTGGAGCGCTCGCTCTACAATACTGTGCTGAGTGGAATATCAATCACGGGCGACAGCTACTTCTATCCAAACCTCCTGGAGGCAGGTGCGGGTGGTCAGTTGCGCAGTGCGTGGTTTGGGTGCAGCTGCTGTCCTACAAACGTGTGCCGCATAATCCCCGCAATGCCCGGCTATGTATATGCCACCAAGGATAACCGCATATATGCCAACCTCTATGTGGGCAGCCGCAGCGAGATTGAGCTTGGCGGCAAGCAGGTGGTTTTGTGCCAGAGGACCGAGTATCCCTGGGAGGGCAGCGTGGAGATTGAGGTGGAGAGCGCCGGGCGAGGCTTCGAGCTTGCGCTGCGCATACCCGGCTGGGCTCGGGGCGAGGTGGTGCCATCCGACCTCTATGCCTACACCAATGCCGAGGCAGAGCCTGTCAGGATATATGTGAACGACACGGAGGTGGAGTACACCGTGGAGAAGGGTTATGCTCTTATCGACCGCAAGTGGCAGCAGGGCGACAAGGTGCGCATGGAGATACCTATGGTTGTACGTCAGGTGCGCACGCACGAGGCTGTGGAGGGTAACCGTGGCCTGCTCGCCGTGGAGCGTGGTCCGATAGTATATTGTGCCGAGGGCGTTGATAATGGGGGCGATTTGTCGCAGGTAATGCTGCCTGCGAACACTGCGTTCAAGGTTGTGAAGGGAGAGTTCTCGATAGGAGGCTCATATACCCTGAAGGGCGAGGGTGTGCGTTATAAGATTGCAGACGATGGCACGAAGGTGGAGAAGCAGAGTGCCGAGCTCACGCTCATACCTTACTACGCACGCTCGCACCGTGGTGCTACGCCCATGAAGGTGTTTATGCCCGAGAGTGGCGAGAAGATTGTCTCATCGCTTGGCGAGGAGCTTCGCACGGTGGATAAGGTGATTATTGCCGACCCCGAATCCGAGCAGGCGCACGCCATGCGTGGCGAGCAGACACGCAGCAGCCGAAGCATGGGCTGGCGTGATGCCGTGAATGGAGGCTGGTTCTCATACGATATGAAGTGCGAGCGCGAGGGTGAGCAGGAGCTTGTTGTGACCTACCACTCCACTGACGACGGCATGCGCACCTTCGACATCATCATCAATGGCGAGAAGATTGCCACACGCACACTGCGTGCCGAGACCTATGACATGCTCATCGACAGCGCATATCCCATACCGCAGCATCTGCTGCGCAGCGGTCGTCTGACGGTGAAGTTTGATGCCCACGACGGTAACATGGCAGGAGGAGTGTTTGGGTGCAGGATACGCCGCAAGTAGAAGCTGCCTAACAAGCCCCTCTTGTTATACAACTTCAAAAAAAGAGGTTGTCCTTCAAACACTTGTTGGACAACCTCTTCTTTATGTGGTGTAATACTAATACAATCCCTTGAGCATCAGATGGAAGTAGATAGGCTTCAGGGCATAGACCTTCAGCAGCCACGCTACCCATTGCTCCTTCGACATGTCGAGCAGCGAGAGCGGGAATGTGATTTGCGCCTTCTTGTCGTAGTCGAACTCGCACATCAGCACATGGCCATAGTCGGTGACGATGGGGCATGCGGCGTAGCCGTCGTAGTGCGCCTCGGGCGTGCGTCCCTCCATCATGGCGATGAGGTTCTCAACGGCTATGGGCAACTGCTTGCGCACCGCCGCCGAGGTCTTGCTCGTGGGTATGCCTGCCGAGTCACCCAGGCTCAGGATGTTGGAGTAGGTGGTGTGTATGAGCGAGTGCTTATCTACCATCACCCAGCCATCTGCCGCCAGACTGCCCTCAGTCCAGCTCAGACCCGACTCACGCACAAAGTCGGGGGCGCACTGTGGCACCATGAAGTGCATGAAGTCGTATGACTCGGTGAATGGGCTCACCTGCTTGTTGCCCTCGGCATCGGTCTCCACACGCTCGAAATATGCACGCTTGGCCTCGGTGTCGATACCCTTCAGGCGGCAGTTCACATCCACGGGGATATTGCGCTCGCGGTAAATCTCCTCAAGGCGAGGGGTGAAGTGAGGCACGTTGTAGAGCTGCTTTGAGGCTGTGTAGTAGTGTATGTCGATGTTGTCGAGCGTACCCTGCTTGCGGCAGTTGTCCCACGTCAGCAGGCTCACCTTCTTGGGTGCACCGCCACACTTGTGCTTGGTGTAGGTGTCGCAGAATACTCCCTTGCCACCCTGCGCGGCAAACTCCTGCATGGCCTGCCATGTCATCTGCGCACCGCGATGGTCATAGATGGTGTGGGCATTGCCCGCGCCTATGGTGGCGTAGGTGATACCCTCGATGCGGCTCCAGTCGTACTTCACGCCCGGAACAACCACCAGGAAGTCGTATTGAATTGTGCCACTCTTGGCAGTATCGACCTTGTTGAGTGTGGGGTGGACAAGTGTCGCCACATCCTTAACCCACTTAACCCCCTCGGGCATGCAGTCGGCCTGTGGCTTCCACACATCGTCGGCGCCATATACGCCACCGCTGATGAGGGTGAAACCAGGCTGATAGTATTGACGGTCGCTGGGGTCGATGATGGTGATGTCGGGGTTGGAGAGCTTGCGCAGCAGCTGAGCAGCCATGCTGATGCCGGCAGCACCTCCTCCGATAATCACTATACGGGCTTTGGCATTGCTCTTGGCTGCATATGCCTTGTCGGTGCCAAGTGCGAGGAAAGCTCCCGCGGCGGCCATAATCTGAAGGAATTGGGCACGTGAGATTACGCCCTCGCGCTCCAGTTTCTGCATTTCAAGTTCAAAGTCTGATTTTTCCATAGTGTATTTAGGTTATTTTTTGCAAAGGTAAGAAACTTTCTCTACATATCAAAGCCACGGCCTACAACGAGGCTATGAGCTCGTCAATATCCTCGGGGCGTGTGGCCCAGCTGGTGGCAAGGCGTACAACGAGACGTCCGTCATCGAGGCGTTCCCACTCGGTGAAGCTGGTGGCAAGGCGCAGACGCTCCTCCTGAATGCTGTCCAACACCACAAAGACCTGATTGGTGGGCGAGTTGAAGTAGAGCTCGTAGCCTCGCTCGACAAAGGCCCGCTTCAGGCGTTGAGCCTCCACCACGGCGTGGCGGGCGATGTCGAGATAGAGCCCGTCGCTCATGAGTGTGAGGAACTGCACTCCCAGCATGCGTCCCTTTGCCAGCAGGGCTCCCTGCTGCTTGATGATGGTGAAGAAGTGAGGCACCAGCCCCTTGCGCATCACCACAGCCTCGCCAAACATGGCTCCGCACTTGGTGCCTCCGATGTAGAAGGCATCGCACAGGCGTGCAAGGTCGGCAAGCGTTATGTCGCACTCCCGGGCAGCAAGACCGTAGCCCAGACGTGCGCCATCCACGAAGAGGTGGAGCTTCCACTTGTGGCACACCTCGGCCAGAGCCTCCAGCTCGGCAAGCGTGTAGAGCGTGCCATACTCGGTGGGCAGCGACACATAGACCATGCCGGGGAACACCATGTGTTCGAAGCTCTCGTCGGCATAGAACTGCTGCATATACTGCTCGACCTGCTCGGCGGAAATCTTGCCGCACAGGTGGTCGAGCGTCAGCACCTTGTGTCCCGAGGCCTCTATTGCGCCACTCTCATGCACAGCAATGTGGCCCGTGGCGGCAGCTATAACACCCTCGTGCGGGCGTAGCAGAGCCTTGATGACTGTGGCGTTGGTTTGTGTGCCACCCACCAGAAAGTGTACCTCGGCATCGGGCGCAGAGCAGGCACGGCGCACAGCCTCGCGTGCCGCCACGCTATACTCGTCAAGGCCGTAGCCTGTGGTCTTTTGCATATTGGTGCGCTCAAATGCCTCTAAAATGCGAGGGTGCATGCCCTCCATGTAGTCGCTGTCGAAATGTTGCATGGGAATGGTTTATAAAGAAAAAGTGGTTGCAGACCTTTGCCCGACAACCCCCTGAAGATTATTAATAGCTTCTTGCGAAGAGAACTCTGCACTTTGAAGGCTTGCCTGTGAAGATACACTTGCCCTCCTCCTGCTTGGCATCCAGAGGTATGCAGCGGATGGTAGCCTTGGTGGCCTCCTTGATGGCAACCTCGGTCTCGGGAGTGCCGTCCCAGTGAGCCGAGATGAAACCGCCCTTGTTCTCGAGAACGTCGATGAACTCCTCCCAGGTATTGACCTCGGTAATCATCGAGTTGCGGTAGTCGAGAGCCTTCTTATAGATGTTCTCCTGAATCTGGTCGAGCAGCTGCGCAATGTAGTCGGCAATGCCCTCTTGGCTGACAACCTCCTTGCTGAGAGTGTCGCGGCGAGCCACCTCGATGGTGCCGTTCTGCAAATCGCGTGGACCCAACGCCAGGCGTACAGGCACACCCTTAAGCTCATACTCGGCAAACTTGAAGCCCGAGCGCACATTGTCGCGCGCATCAACCTTCACCGAGATACCCTTGGCACGCAGCTCCGCAGCGATAGACTCCAGCTTCTCGGTCATCTCCTTGAGCTGCTCGTCACCCTTGTAGATAGGAACCATAGCCACCTGGATAGGAGCGAGCTTTGGAGGCAACACCAGACCGTTGTTGTCGGAGTGAGCCATAATCAAGGCACCCATCAGTCGGGTAGATACACCCCACGATGTAGCCCACACATACTCCTGCTTGCCCTCCTTGGTGGTGTAGGTCACGTCAAAGGCCTTGGCGAAGTTCTGGCCCAGAAAGTGCGATGTGCCGCTCTGCAATGCCTTGCCGTCCTGCATCAGTGCCTCAATTGTGAGGGTATCCTCGGCACCTGCGAAACGCTCGTTTGGCGACTTGTGACCCACAACAACGGGCACACCCATATACTCCTGTGCGAACTTCTCATAGACGTGAACCATCTTGTGAGTCTCGGCAATGGCCTCCTCGCGTGTGGCGTGGGCTGTGTGGCCCTCCTGCCAGAGGAACTCCGCCGTGCGCAGGAACAGACGTGTACGCATCTCCCAGCGCACCAC
The DNA here is from genome assembly GCA_017421945.1 of Alistipes sp. GTDB lineage: Bacteria > Bacteroidota > Bacteroidia > Bacteroidales > Rikenellaceae > Alistipes. The sequence goes on from JAFOHD010000083.1 coordinate 6,341, forward strand.
GTTTGCCCACTGGTTGCAGAGGATGGGCAGGTCGCGGTATGAGGTAATCCAGTTCTTATAGGTGTTCCAGATGATGGTCTCCGATGTGGGACGCACGATGAGCTCCTCCTCAAGGCGTGCCTCGGGATCAACAACGATGCCCTTACCCTCAGGGTCGTTCATCAAGCGGTAGTGGGTAACCACGGCGCACTCCTTGGCAAAGCCCTCGACATGGTTGGCCTCGCGTGAGAAGAATGACTTGGGGATGAAGAGCGGGAAGTAGGCGTTCTCGTGTCCCGTAGCCTTGAACATGTCGTCCAACACACGCTGCATCTTCTCCCAGATAGCATAGCCGTAAGGCTTGATGACCATACATCCTCTTACTGCTGAATTTTCTGCCAAGCCTGCCTTAACAACAAGCTCATTGTACCATTTCGAATAATTATCCTCTACTTTGGTTAAGTCTTTAAGTTCTACTGCCATACTTATATTGTTATCGATTTTCCATTCGTTGCCGCTGTGTGATCGTTGGTGCTTTTGACACCGTCGGCACACCCTGATTTCGAATTAAAAAAGGTTACTTCTATCCTAAATGACAAAAGTAACCATTTTTTATTTAATAGTGCTATTTAAGCCCAATTTTTCTTGCTAAAGTTGCGATATTAGAACTTATAACCTATCGACAAGGTGAAATAGTTGCGCCTGAGGTCGGTGCGGTACATGGGGCTGGCGGTGTCGAAGATGCCCATGTCGTCCATGGCGTAGAAGAGCATATATTCGCTCTGCTGGTTGAAGATGTGCTGGTAAGCAAGGTCGATGGTTGTGGCTCCCAGAGCTATGCCCACACCTGCCGAGTAGCAAGTGGTTTTATAGGTCTGTGGGGCGTTGTAGTAGAGGCTCTTGTCCTCACGCAGCGCACCCTCGGCCACGCCATAACCGGCACGCAGGGCAACGATAGGCAGGGGCTTGAGCTCGGCACCTATGCGCAAGGTGTTTGAACCCTTGTAGTTGTCCTGAAACTCTTTGCGATACTGCTCCTTGAAGATGTCGAAGCCCGCAGGTATATTCTTCACCCTCATGCCGTTGTACCAGTCACGCTCGTAATCGACCGCCACCACTGCAAAGCGTCCGAAGGCGTAGGAAGCTCCCACCATCAAACGTGTGGGCGAGGTGAAGTCCCATGTGTTCTCGCCATAATCCTCAAGCTCGGGGGAGAACTCTCCATCGGGCATGAAGTTGGTACCCATGTATGCCTGATAGCTGCGCTCGAGCGAGTAGTAGGTGGGGGTGTGGATGGCAAAGCCGAGTCGGAGTGACTCTATGGGGCGGTAAACAATGCCCGCCTTGAAGTTTACTCCCGAGCCACGAACCTCAATCGCCTGGTTGTAGTCCATCCACTGTGCAGGGCGTGCCAGAGCTGTGCCGTCGGCATAGACGGGTGCAGAGTCATAGAGGTAGTCCTCGCCGTAGTACATCTGTCGCTTCCAATTAACGCTCTGTATGCCGAGTGTGAAGCCCACGTAGAGCTTGCTGTCGAAGTTCATGCCCAGCGATATGTCGTACTCGCCTATCGAGCCGCGGCTCTGCATCTGTGTGGTGTGACCCACGCCTGCGTTGGCACCTATGCGGTCGGCCGTGGTGTAGAACTTGCCATATTCATCCTCGCCAACATCCAATAACTCGCCGTTATATGCCAGGATGCCACCCCAATAGTAGGCATCGCGGTAATCGACAGGCAGGTAATCATTGCCCTCGGGGAACAGGCCGCTCTGACCCATCATCAGCGAGAAGGCGTCGGCGATAGAACGGTAGGGAGCTACCGAAGAGCCACTCTCCGACGAGAAGCCGTAGCGATAGTTAAGGTCGGCAACACGGTTGTAGCCCAGGCCAAGCGTAACGCTCATAAGGCGTGAGCGGCTGCTCTCATAAATGTTGAGTGCTGCGCCGAAGTTGCTCACCGCAAAACGGCTCTGCTTGTTATCGCCCCAGTCCATGGCGCTGTTGTCGGCACTCTGGAAGCCCATCATGGGCGATAAAGAGATGTCGTTTGAGCGATACATACCTAGACCCGCGGGGTTGATACCCATTGACGCCACATCGGCTCCGAGCGAGGTAAAGGCTCCCGCCATAGACATCGAGCGGGCTGTGCCGAAGCCGAAATTCACCTGTGAGAGGGTGAACATATCGTTGCTCATCATGCCGTCGTGGTCCATCATGGCACCACCAAATCTATACTGTGCCTGAGCAGCGTCAAGGGCTGCAACGGCCACAAGAGCCGCAAGCAAATATTTCATAATCTTTTTCATGTCTGCACACTTTTTAAGGGTTAGGCGACAAACTTCATGCCGTACCTAGAGTCATTGCCCCTGAGTCTAACGGCCGCCACGTGACGAGCCTGAGCCTCCTCCGCGTGACGAGCCACCGCCCGAGTAACCACCACCAGAGTAACCTCCCGAGCGAGAGCTGGATGAGCCCGATGAGTAGCTGCTGCGTGACGAACTTGACGAGTAGCTGCTGCGTGACGAAGAGCCCGAGTTATATGAGCTGCTTGTGCTGCGGCTTGAGGAAGAACTCACACGGCTGCGTGACGAACTTGACGAGGTTGTACTCTTTGTGACGGCGCTGCTCTTTGAGCTTGTGCCACGCTGAACGGAACTGCTACGTGACGAGCCTGATGTTGCGCTGCCACGTGAGGTCGTTCCGCGCTGTATTGCGCTGCCGGATGTCGTACTGCGGTTTGACGAGGTGCTTGTGCCACGTCCCATGGATGTGTTGCTGCGCGAAGTACCGGTTAAGCCTGTGGTCACTGCTGTGCTGCCTGCACTCGCCGAGCCTCGGCCTACCGAGTTCTGTGCCGCTTCGGCATTCGATTTGCCGCGTGACGACTGTCCGTAGGTTGAGCCTGTGATAGGCGAGCGGTAAGGTGTAGAGTGCACCGAGCCTCGGTTTACGATGGAACCCGTGCGTGAAGGTATACCCTGAGGTCTGCCCTGAGCTCCATGTGGGCCCTGTGGCTTGAGGTTTGGCTTGTTATTACCCACCACGCGTGGTGCGTTGTGGCGTGAGCCGTAGCCGTGCCACCAACCTCCGTGACCTATGTGATGGCCATAGTGTGGGTGGAAATGGTGGTGGTGATGGTAGTAAGGACGCCATGGGTGGTAGTGACCTCCCCAGCCCCACCAGAGATTTACGCTCCAGCCTCCGCCGTAGCAAATGTTCCAGTTCCAGTCGAGCCACGAGTAGCGTGGATAACCATACCATGAGTAGTACCATGGGTCGTAGTAGCGGCCTCCCCAGCCGTAGTACCATGGTGAGTAGAGCATGGCTGTGGCGTTGGTTGCGCCCCAGGTGCCGAACATCGAGGTGATGTAGCGTGGCTCAACCCACACCTGGTCACCCGACACCATCACGTTGTAGAACGCAGGGTCGTAGGCCGTAGCATAGGTGTAGGAGCCGCCATAGCGCAGGTTGAAATAGCTCGATGGCATGCGGTAGGATGCCGACTTGAAACCCTTCAGGCGGCGTGCGTAGGCACTCTCGTAGCTGTCGGCAACGAAACTCTGGTAGCCTCGTGATGTGGAGTTGTCGTCATCGATTATAATCAAATCATTAGAGCCGACACTCTGCGCGCTCTGCTGTGATGCGTTGTTGCGTGCAACTGCGGCATTCAGGCGTGCAATCTCTGCCTCATATTGGGCTTGCTGGGCTTCAGCCTCAGCACGGCGTGCCTCAGCTTCGGCGCGGCGCGCCTCTGCTTCAGCCTGCTGACGTTGAGCCATTGCTGTGCGGTCGTGCGAAGCATATAGGTCGTCATAGGCACTACTCGAAAGCGACGAGTAGAACGAAGATGTACAGCTTGTCACCAACAGCGCAACAAGCGACATTGCCATCAATTTACTTAAGGTTTTCATACGCACAAATTTTAATTTGATACTACTTTCTTACCAACATAACGCATATGTGTGGTTCTTTATTGTGTGCCAAATGTGGCATATTTGCCATAGCCACACACTTCCCTATTTTAGACAAAGATACGCAATAATTTGAAATATGTGTAGTTTTTGCCTCTATTTTGCGACTAATATAATAAAGAGTGTCACGGCACGATAAAAAATAGTTATATTTGCAATGGGCAATCAACGCTCCAAAATAGATGCAATAACAAGTTAAAATTATAAGTGATATGGAAGAGAACAAAAACATTGAGCAGGCTACGCAGCTTGAGCCAACTCAGAACGAGGCCTCGCAGAGCGTAGCTCCACAGCCTGAGCCAGCTCAGAACGAGGCCTCGCAGGCAGAGCCTAAGGCTCCTACTCGCCCCCAGCCCAAGAAGCAGGGCATGAGCTTTGGCAAGATATTTCTGGCAGCACTGCTGGCTGTGGTTGCAGGCAGCGTGGTGACATTTGTATTCTGGATTGTGGTATTCTCGGGTTTGTCGGCAGCATTCCAGCCCGCCGCAACCGTAGTGCCCGAGAGTGCAATATTGAAAATCGACCTCAAGGAGAGCATCTCCGATGCCCCTTTGAAGGACCCCATGGCGGGCTTCGACTTCGCGACCATGCAGCCCAAGGCGCAGGTGACTCTCTACGATGCGTTGCAGGCCATTGATGCTGCCAAGAACGACGACCGCATAAAGGGTATCTACCTGAACCTCAACGGCGGCGGAGGCACCACAATCAACATCCTTGAGGAGCTGCGCACCTCGCTGGAGGGATTCAAGCAGAGCGGCAAGTGGATTGTGGCATACAACGATGTATATTCGCAGTGGTCTTACTACCTCAGCTCGGTGGCTGACAAGATTTATATCCAGCCTGAAGGCACCTTCGAGTGGGTGGGAGTGGCTGCCAACACCATCTTCTTCAAGGGTTTGTTTGACAAGCTGGGCGTGAAGGTCGATATCCTGCGTCCAACAGCATGTAAGTATAAGAGTGCCGTGGAGCCTTACTTCCTCACCAAGATGTCGGAGGCCAACCGCCAGCAGATGCAGGAGATGGTCAATAACATGTGGGGCGTGCTGACCGATGCCGTAGCAGCGTCGCGCGGCATTGAGAAGGCCGAGCTCAACCGCCTGGCAGACGAGCTGGCTGTGATGCTGCCCGAGGAGGCTGTGGAGCATAAGCTGGTCGATGGCGTGAAGTATGCTGATGAGATGAAGGAGCTCTTCAAGTCGGAGTATGGTATTGACGAGCCCGAGTATGTCACTCTGGGCGAGTACTCATCATCGCTGATGCCCGACGTGAGCAAGATTTCAGCTCCCAAGGTGGCTATACTCTATGCCAACGGAAACGTGATGGATGGCGAGGGCAGCGACGACAACATCTACGGCTACACCCTTGCCCGCAACGTGCGCGAGCTTGCCGAGGATGACGACGTGAAGGCCGTTGTGGTGCGTGTGAACTCACCCGGAGGCAGCGCCCTGGCTTCGGATATCATCTGGCGCGAGATGGAGCAGCTCAAGGCCAAGAAGCCCGTGATTGTGTCGATGGGTGCCTATGCGGCAAGTGGTGGTTACTATATCTCGGCACCTGCCGATGCCATCGTGGCTGACCGCCTGACACTCACAGGCTCAATCGGCGTGTTCGGTATGATACCAAGCTTTGGCAAGGCGCTGGAGGATAAGGTGGGCGTCACGTTTGACGGCGTATCTACCAACAAATATTCCGACATAGGTAATGGCATGGAGCCTCTGGCCGATGCCGAGTACAAGGCTATGATGCGCAGCGTGGACCGCGTGTATGACCGTTTCACATCGCTCGTGGCGCAGGGTCGTAACCTCACCATCGAGAAGGTACTCGAAATTGCCGAGGGTAGAGTGTGGAGCGGCTCGCAGGCGCAGCAGCTCGGCCTGGTGGATACATGTGGAGGTCTGAATGCAGCCCTCGCAATAGCTGTGGATAAGGCGGAGCTTGGCGATAACTACCAGATTGTGGAGCATGTCGAGCCTCTCACAGGCTTTATGGCCGTGTTGCAGGGCATGAACGTGAAGGTGCGTCAGGCATTCTTCTCACGCTCGGAGCTGGGTAAGCTCTACAACGAGTACAAGCAGGTGGAGAGCATGATTGGCGAGAAGGGCATCTACACCCTCTGTCCATATATCTACCGCTTCTAAACCTAATATATCGGGCGCAGGCGTGCCCAGAACGATAAAGGCTACTCCACAGGGGTAGCCTTTGTCGTGAGGTGGTTTGAGAGAGAGGGATTGGCTACTGCGTTCCCGTTGGTCACTCCGCTTAACGCCTTTCCCTTCTGCTCGCCGCAGGGGCCCCTGCAAGCCCAACTGCGCAAAAAGCGGCAAGCCGTATCTTTTGTTTCCTATACCTTCGTCTGCAAGTGAACTTGCGCCAAGGTATAAAAAACAAAAGGTATCGATTTCTCGATACCTTTTTGCTTCGTTGTTCAGCGGAGAGGGAGGGATTCTGGTCCAATTGGTGCAATATTCTCACCCCTTACATATGTGCCTCATACCGCAAATTATACACTCCACGATGGGATATTGGGGTGAATTATCTGCCTTTTTACCTTCTCAATCTTCGCATACTATTCTATCGGTCCCACATCGGTGCAACTTTTTTGTGGCAAAAATGCACCAAAAATGCCCATATTTACACCCACACAACCCATTGATAACCAATAAAATAATTATTATTTTACCAACACACGCTTTCTCACTTGAACGCTTCTTCTCAATTTCTCATTCTTGATATGCTCAAAGAGATGACAAACAAAAAATAA
>JAFOHD010000084.1 GCA_017421945.1 Alistipes sp.
ATAGCTCTGCACGAGGCGGGAGCCATTGAGGCATCGGGACACAAGGTGCTGACCATACCTGCTATTGACGGTAAGATTACAGCCGCTGCGGTGGATGAGTATATCAAGGCGTTCCGTGCCGATGAGGCGTGGGACCATATGGTGTGGCCAGGTATGGTTTACATATCGCAACCGACGGAGTATGGCACACTCTACACGCTTGCCGAGTTGGAGGCTCTCTCCGAGGTGTGCCACAAGTGGCAGATACCCCTCTTTGTGGATGGAGCACGACTCGGTTACGCCTTGGCCTCACCCGCAACGGATGTTACGCTGAAGGATTTGGCTCGTCTGTGCGATGTGTTCTACATAGGTGGTACCAAGTGCGGAGCTATGTTTGGCGAGGCGGTGGTGATGCGCAGGGGGCTTGTGCCGCATCTGTTCACCATCATCAAGCAGCAGGGTGCTCTGCTGGCCAAAGGGCGTATGCTGGGTATTCAGTTTGATGTGCTCTTCACCGACGACCTATATATAAAGATTGCCCGCGAAGCGGTAACTCTCGCCTCACACCTACGCGAGGCATTCCGCGCAAAGGGGTATGAGATATATGCCGAGTCGCCCACAAATCAGGTATTTGTAGCTCTGACCGCCGATCAGGAGGCACATCTACGCACACTTACTACCTTCTCGGAGTGGGAACGCACCGAAGATGGTCGTCTTGTGGTACGCCTTGCAACATCGTGGGCCACACTCAAGGAGGATGTGGATGCACTCCTTGAGGCGTTGTAATAAAAGATGATATTATAATAAAAGGTTGCCCTTGCGCGGGGCAACCTTTTTATTTATTTGAAGCTACAGATTTATATCGCAGCCACTATCTTTTGTGCTATGTCGCGGTAGTATTTCTCCACCTCGCTATCGGTTGCGACGGTAGGTGTTCCACACTCGCCACCCTCCATGATAGCCTGAATAAGAGGTATATCGCCAAGGAAGGGTACGCCAGCACTCTCGGCATACTTACGAGCACCACCCTCACCAAAGATATAATACTTATTGTTGGGCAGCTCCTTGGGTGTAAACCACGCCATATTCTCCACAACACCGAGTACGGGTACTGCCACCTGCTCGTGGCGGAACATCTCCACACCACGCACCACATCTGCTACAGCCACCTGCTGGGGGGTAGAGACGATGATGGCACCATTGAGCTTCACCTCCGAGATAAGTGTAAGGTGTATATCGCCCGTACCGGGAGGCATATCGATGAGCAGGAAGTCCAGGCCACCCCACATAGTCTGGTGCAGCAGTTGCTTCAGAGCGTTGGTAGCCATAGCGCCTCGCCACATCAGCGCATCGTCGGGGTTGATAAAAAAGCCTATAGACATAAGCTCCATATCCATCGTACGAGCCGGGATGATATAATCCATACCATCCTTCTGCATAGCCTCGGGGATATACTCCTCACAACCAAACATCTTGGGTTGCGACGGGCCATAGATATCGGCATCGAGGATACCTACACGGTAACCCATATTACGCAGTGTGAGTGCCAGGTTGGCCGTAACGGTTGACTTACCAACACCGCCCTTGCCCGATGCTACGGCTATAATCTTACCAACGGTAGCCGTTGTGCTCTCGCGTTTGGGCTGCGGTGCACGAGGAGTACCCTCCTTGATAGCTACGGTGATGTTTCCTGCGGCTGCGGGATATGCTTCGGTGAGCATCTGCTCTACAAGACTCTTTATTCTTACGGCAAAGGGATCGCGGGCCTTGGCAAAGCAGAGAACCACGACAATCTTATCCTCACGCACACTCAAAGACTCCACAACACCACTCTCGACGATGTTCTGCTGCGTCTCGGGGTGGATGATTTGTGAAAGTAGGGATTTTATCTGTTCTTCCATATCTTTTGATTTTATCTAACAAATATAATAAAAATAAGGTATTTTCAAAAATATAATCCAAAAGTGATAACTCCTACACACCTCGTCGGGTAATCAACTACGAAATTAACAATCGTCGAAAGTATAGAAAAAAGTGTGCAAAAGTGTGAATTTAGTGTTGAAAAGCGGTGGAAAATGTGATGAAAAATTGGTGATAACTATTAACAAATATTTTCCAGAAAAAGTCGTAAAAATCGCAACTACTTAAAATCGAGTATAGGTTGAGAATACCAAAATTTTTATGCATTTTTTTATAAAAATTTATTTACTCTTTATTGACCGTTTTTCATTTGTCGATGATGATAATTTTTGAGTGTTTATTTGTGGATAAAATTTTTCTTTATGGAGAGAAGCAGCCTGCGAAAAGAGACTATTCATAGGTGTAATCTATTATAAAATAGTATCTTGAGGAGTGGGAAAATAATTTTACAGGTGTTGAAAAATAGAAGCGAAGTGTCGAAAAATATTTTTAAAAAAAGTTATAAACACTATCAACAGAGGTATTATATATATAATTCTTAATTAAATTTAAATATAATATAAAAAATAATATTATTATGGTGTTGACAACTATGCCTCGTTGTGAGATTTTCGCTGTGGATGGTTTTCGTGAAGTGAGATTTTGTCATACTACGAGATAGGCTTTTTCGTTTTATACATAAGTTTTCTTTGCTGCCTGCTTCTGGTGATGGCTTGCCAGCAGCGGCAGAGGGCGGCAGGCTCGCTTACGAAGAGTAATATTTTTTATAAAAATATTAGTTCTGATTGGCCAATTTGCTCGAAAATATTGTATTTTTGTGGTATGTTCGATATTGTGTACCATAGCCTCTGCATTGCGGCTGGGCAGAGCAATATCACATAGAGTGTTTAGAGTAAAAATGTTTGAACAAATAAGAGTATAAATATATAAAAGGAGAAAATATGTCAGAGAAAAAGTTTAAGCGATACCTTATCACATCGGCCCTGCCCTATGCTAATGGCCCTGTGCATATCGGCCACCTGGCTGGTGTGTATGTTCCGTCGGATATATATGCACGCTACCAGCGTCTGCGTGGAAATGATGTTATATCGGTATGTGGTAGCGACGAGCACGGTGTGCCCATCACTATCAAGGCTCGTAAGGAGGGTATCACGCCACAGGATGTGGTAGATCGTTATCACGCTATCATCAAGGATTCGTTTGAGCGTCTGGGTATGTCGTTCGATATATATTCGCGTACCTCATCGCCTACACACCGCGTAACAGCGTCAGACTTCTTCAAGAAGCTCTACGACGAAGATAAGTTTATCGTGCAGACCTCGGAGCAGTATTACGACGAGCAGGAGCAGACATTCCTCGCCGACCGTTATATCGTAGGTACCTGCCCCCGTTGTGGTGCCGAGGGTGCTTATGGCGACCAGTGCGAGAAGTGTGGCTCTACACTCTCACCCGAGGAGCTTATCAACCCTACCTCGAAGCTCTCTGGCTCGGTACCCGTCAAGCGTGAGACCAAGCATTGGTACTTGCCGCTGGATCAGTATGACGCCTTCCTGCGTGAGTGGATTTTGGAGGGACATAAGGAGTGGAAGTCAAATGTATATGGTCAGTGCAAGAGCTGGCTCGACGGTGGCCTGCAGCCCCGTGCCGTAAGCCGCGACCTGGATTGGGGTATCCCCGTGCCTGTGGAGGGTGAGAAGGGTAAGGTGCTCTATGTATGGTTTGATGCTCCTATCGGCTACATATCTGCTACCAAGGACCTTACACCCGATTGGGAGAAATATTGGAAGAGTGAGGATACCAAGTTGGTACACTTCATCGGTAAGGATAACATTGTATTCCACTGCATCGTATTCCCCTCTATGTTGAAGGCCCACGGAGAGTATATCCTCCCCGAGAATGTGCCTGCCAACGAGTTCCTGAACCTTGAGGGTGACAAGATTTCCACCTCTAAGAATTGGGCTGTGTGGTTGCACGAGTACCTCGACGAGTTCCCCGGCAAGGAGGATGTGTTGCGCTATGTGTTGTGCGCCAACGCTCCCGAGACCAAGGATAACGACTTCACATGGAAGGATTACCAGGCACGTAACAACAACGAGCTTGTTGCCATCCTCGGTAATTTTGTGAACCGTGCTTTGGTACTCACCCAGAAATACTATTCTGGAGTCGTTCCTGCGGCTCAGAGCCTCACCGACTACGACCGTGCCACCATCGAGGAGTTAAGCGGAATAAAGGCTTCTCTGGAGGCAAATATCGAGTCTTACCGCTTCCGCGAGGCGTTGAAGGATGCGATGAACTTCGCGCGCATAGGTAACAAGTACCTTGCCGACACCGAGCCTTGGAAGGTTGTAAAGAGTGACCCCGAGCGTGTCAAGACCATCCTCAATATAGCTTTGCAGATTACGGCCAATGTGGCAATCGCCATCGAGCCATTCATGCCATTCAGTGCTGCAAAGATTAACAACATGCTTAATATCAGTAAGTTAAGTTGGGAAGAGTTGGGTTCTATGTCACTCATAGCCGAGGGTCACACCATAGGCAAGCCCGAGTTGTTGTTTGAGAAGGTTGAGGACGATGTCATTGAGGCCCAGCTCAAGAAGCTCGCCGACATCAAGGCTGCGAATGCTGCGGCAGCGGCTGCCGAGCATGTCACCGAGCAGAAGGAGGAGATTTCCTTTGACGACTTCCAGCGCATGGACATCCGCGTATCGACAATACTTGCTGCCGAGAAGGTTGCCAAGACCAAGAAGCTGTTGAAGCTCACCGTAGATACAGGCATCGACAAGCGCACCATAGTGTCGGGCATTGCCGAGCATTTCACACCCGAGGAACTTGTTGGCCGTCAGGTACTTGTGCTTGTAAACCTCGCCCCACGCGAGCTTAAGGGCATAGAGTCTAAGGGTATGATTCTCATGGCCGAGGATGCCTCTGGTAAGTTGGAGTTGCTTGCGCCGGGGAATGCTACCAACAACGGTGCTATAGTGGGTTAATAAAACTCTTTTTGGTAAATTTTTCTTCATCACCCTTGGCAATAGGTTCACTATTGCCTTCGGGCTGCTAAAGTAAAATTTCCTCAAATAATTTGTTATAACTAAAAATACCATTGTAATCAGCACATCAGAAACGTAGTAATTATAAATACGGTTTATTATGAAAAATATTGATTGGAGCGCATTGGGTTTCGATTATTTTAAGACCGATATTAACGCCCGCGCATACTATAAAGATGGTGCCTGGAGTAAGCTCGAGTACACCGATGATGAGTATATCAACATGCACATGTCCACCACTTGCCTTCACTACGGCTTGGAGTGTTTCGAGGGTTTGAAAGCTTTCCGTGGTGTGGATGGCAAGGTGCGTCTGTTCCGTGCCGACGAGAACGCCAAGCGTATGCAGTCATCGGCTCGCAAACTGTGCCTGCCCGAGCCTTCGGTTGAGATGTTTGTGGAGGCTTGCTACGAGGTGGTCAAGCGTAATATTGATTACGTACCATCTTATGAATCAGGTGCTTCGCTCTACCTGCGCCCTGTGCTTATAGGCACCAAGGTGGGACTTGGTGTCAAGGCATCTCACGAGGCTATGTTCATCGTGTTCTGCTCGCCTGTGGGTGCTTACTTCAAGGGTGGCATGAAGCCTATAAAGGTTATTGTTGACCGCATGCAGGACCGTGCTGCTCCACGTGGAACAGGCGATACCAAGGTGGGTGGAAACTACGGCTCAAGCATTCTCTCGGGTGAGAAGGCCCACACTTTGGGTTATTCAAACGTGATGTACCTCGATGCTGTTGAGCATAACTATATTGAAGAGTGTGGCGCGGCAAACTTCTTCGGTATTAAGGATGGTAAGTACATCACCCCAAAATCAGCCTCTATTCTGCCTTCAATCACCAACAAAAGCTTGCGTACTCTGGCCGAGGATATGGGTTTGCAGGTTGAGGAGCGTCCTGTGCCTGTATCTGAGCTTAAGACATTCGAGGAGGCTGGTGCTTGCGGAACTGCGGCTGTTATCTCCCCTATTGGCTATATTTTCGACCTCGACACTGACGAGAAGATTACCTATGGCAATGGTAATGAGGTTGGCCCCAACTGCTTGAAGCTTTACAATGCTCTTCAGGATATTCAGTATGGCCGTGCCGAGGATAAGTTTGGTTGGACTATGATAGTTGAGTAGCATACTGATTCACACAACATTAAAAGAGAGGTTGCCTTCAGAAACTTGTTGGACAACCTCTCTTTTTTTGTTCCACGTGGAACCGTATATGTTTCTACCCTATTTATCGGCCAAATTTTATCAGCAGCACATTTATATCTGCCGGACTCACGCCCGGTATGCGCGATGCCTGACCTATGGTTTGAGGGCGTATCTTCGTTAGTTTTTGGCGTGCCTCGATGGTTAGGGCGTTCATTTCGTTAAAGTCAAATGTGTCGGGAATGATGATATTTTCCAGTCGATGGAGTTTCTCGGCAAGCAGTTTTTCGCGTTCAATATATCCGCGATATTTTATTTGTATCTCGGCTTGCTCAATCACCTCGTCACCAATGTGGTTTGTTTCTACAAATTTCTTCACCCTCGGCAGCTCCTCAATCAGCTCCTTGAACGAAAATTCGTTGCGTGCGATGAGTGCATAGAGCTTTCTACCCTGCGTTGGAGACTCCAGATTCTTGCGTTTTGAAATACTCTGAATTTCCGATATTTTGACACTGTGTTCGTGAGCAAATGAAATAAGCGAAAATACGAGCGATTTTTTTTCTTCGAATTTTTCCCAATTTTCATCCGTCACAAGACCAATTTCACGACCTATGGGTGTCAATCTCAGGTCGGCATTATCCTGACGCAACAAAATTCTATACTCGGCTCTTGAGGTGAACATGCGGTAAGGCTCATCGACTCCTTTAGTCACTAAATCGTCAATCAGTACTCCTATGTATGCTTCATCCCTTGCCAGCACCACAGCCTCCTTGCCGTTGAGCTTGCGGTGAGCATTTATGCCTGCCATGAGTCCCTGCGCTGCTGCCTCCTCATATCCCGTTGTGCCGTTCACCTGACCTGCAAAGTAGAGGTTTTCAACGAGTTTGGTTTCAAGCGAGTGGCGCAACTGTGTGGGTGGAAAGTAATCATACTCAATAGCATAGCCCGGGCGATAGACGTGCGCACCCTCCAGTCCGCGTATCTTGCGCAGGGCTGCGAGTTGTATCTCCTGAGGAAGGGAAGATGAAAATCCGTTTATGTAATACTCGTTTGTCTCCCACCCCTCGGGCTCAAGGAATAGCTGATGCTGCTCCTTCTCGGCAAAGGTGCGCAGCTTATCCTCAATGCTTGGGCAGTAGCGCGGACCTACGCCGTGTATTGTTCCGTTGAAGAGTGGCGAGCGGTCAAAACCTGTGCGCAGGGTGTCGTGAACATCCAGCGAGGTATAGACCAAATAACAAGGTTTCTGCTCCTTAACTGCTTGAGTATCAGTCGAAAACGAGAATTTTGAAGGCTCTGCATCTCCCTCCTGAATCTCCATCACCGAGAAGTCAATCGAGCGACCGTCTATACGTGCCGGAGTACCTGTTTTCATACGTCCTGCTTCGAAACCATGCTCCACAAGGCATTGTGTCAGCCCCTCAGATGCAGCATCGGCAGCCCTGCCTCCCTCGGCACTCTTCTCGCCGCAGTGCATCAGTCCCGAGAGGAATGTTCCTGCCGTGAGGATTATGGCCTGGGCACGAAACTCCACGCCCATGCGTGTTTTCAGCCCTTTTACACGCTTTCTATCGCCCTCCTCGTCAATGATAAGCTCCACGGCAGAATCCTGCCATATGAAGAGGTTTTGCTCGTTTTCAAGTTCCTTGCGCCACAGGCGGCTGAAGAGCTCCTTGTCGCACTGCGCACGCGGACTCCACATGGCGGCACCCTTCGAGCGGTTGAGCATGCGGAACTGAATGGTCGAGCGGTCGGTGATTACTCCCATTCTGCCACCCAATGCGTCTATCTCCCTGACAATCTGACCTTTAGCCACACCTCCCACGGCGGGGTTACACGACATGGCGGCAATCTTATGCATATCCATGGTCATGAGCAACGTGCGTGAGCCGAGGCGTGCCGCCGCTGCCGCTGCCTCGCAGCCCGCGTGGCCCGCACCCACCACGATTATGTCGTAGGTGTAGAGGTCGTTGTTTGGATGTTGTGCTGACATATAGTTTAATTTTCAGTTTCCGCTGCCTTCATCTGCTCCAGCAGTTTCAGGTATTTATCCTCCTTGCGGTGCATCTGTCGCTCGGCGGCGGGAGTCTTGTCCTTCTGACCGCACAGGTGCAGCACGCCATGGGCAATTATGCGGTGCATCTCGTTGGTCTTTGTGGTGCCGTATATGCGTGCGTTGTCGGCCACGGTCTCCACGTCGATGAACACATCGCCCGCCACTATGCCGCTACCCTTGCGGTCGCTGTAGTCGAAGGTGATGATGTCGGTGAAGTAGTCGTGCCCCACGAAGTCGATGTTCATCTTGCGATGCACCTCGCTCGAGCAGAATATGTAGTTTACATCACCTGCCGTGTAGCCCTCTGTCTGGGCTATGAGCTTCACCCAGCGGGCTATGAGCCGTTTCTCACGCAGGCGGTATGTGATTGAGTCGTTGTAGTAACGTATCATGTTATTCTCTATTTCTTCTTGAAGCAGTCGGCGGCACGCATAACCTCCTTGGGGTTGGGCGAGTAGATGCCGAACACCATCTTGTATTCGGGCTGCATGGTCGTCAGGTTCACCGACGTGCCTATCACACAAATCTTCTGGTTGCGGCCTACCTTGGCATTTTTCTCTACCGTTACGCGCTCCAGGTTGGCGTATGAGGTGATGTACTCGCCATGAGCCACAAACACGTCATATTGTCCCGATATGCGGTTGCGTTTAACCTCCACAACCTTACCCTCATATATCGAGCTTACCGCAGCATCCTTTCTGCCCACAATCTCTGCCATGTTGCCCTTGTAGCGGCGCACAGTACCGCCCTCCACGGGCAGGTTGAGGTTGGATGTGGAGCGTGAGAACGAAGCACCCTCCTTGTTGCCCTTGGTGAGCTTGCGCAGCGCATCTATGGCGGCATCCAGACGCTCCTCGCTCTCCATCTTATCCTTCAGCGCAGCCTTTTCCTTTGACGACAGCTGGCTCATGGTGCGCTCGGCAGACTTCACATCGACCTGTAACTTCTTGCGCTGCTGCTGTGCCTTCTGCTGCACCGAGTCGAGCGAGTGGCGGCGCAGGGCGAGCTGCTGGTGTTGTATGTCCAGCGATTTCTTCAGTGAATCCATCCTCTGCATACGCTCGGCACGCATCTCGGCCACGGCGCGTATGTTTGCCATGCGGCGTGCCGCATCGGTGAAGTTGCGCGAGGCAAGGATGTATATTATGTAGTTGTTCTGCTGATGGTTACGATATGCCTCACGCACCATCTCGGCATAGAGTTGCTTCTCGTGCTCATACTCCCGGGTTGTCTGCTTCAGGTGCTGCTCGTTGGTTGATATGTTGCGCTCGATGGAGGCTATCTCGCGCTCGGTGCGTGTGAGCAGTGTGGTGCGCGACTTAATCTGACGCGATATGGAGTTCATGCGCTTGAGGGCATTCGACTTGTCCTGCTTAATCTCCTTCAGGCGTTTCTCATCCTCGGCGAGCTGCTGCTCGAGCTCCTCCACAACCTTGCGCTGCTCGGCTATCTGCGCCTTCTGCTCGGCGGTGAGCTCCTGGGCGCAGAGCTGCGTGCCACACATGAGTGTGACAATCAGAAATGTGAGTATGCTTACCAGGCGGCGCATCATTCTTCGCTTTTACTCTTTAACATCTGCAACCTCTTCTCCACCTCGCCCCTGTCGGCACCCGCCTCGAGAGCCTTCTGCCAATAGGTCTCGGCCATGAAATACTCCTTCATGGCGTAGAGTATGTCGCCATAGTGCATCATCAGCGCCTCGCTGCCCTCGCTGTCGAGCATCAGGGCCTTGCGCATGACGTTGCGTGCCTCCTCGTAGCGGCCCAGCTCATACAGCACCCATGCGTGGGTGTCGAGGTATGTGGCGTTGTTGGGGGAGAGTATTATGGCACGTGACGACATCGCCAGAGCCTTCTCCAGCTGCTGCCTCTCAAGGCTCAGGAAGTAGGCGTAGTTGTTGAGCGTCATGGCGTTGTCGGGATAGAGCGAGAGCGACTTCTCGTAGCTCTCATAGCAGAGCTTCATGGCCTTCTTCTCGCTTATGCGTATGGGATATTGCTCGGGCAGGGTGGCTATCATCGAGTCCAACGCCCTGTCAGCCCTTTGCTTCTCCTCCTCGGAGAGTTTCTCCTTCGAATCGGTTTTTTTGCCCTCCCTGATTATCTGCTTTACCTCCTTTTCAATCAGTCGCGCCTCCTTTTTCGCCTCCTTGCGGCGCACCTTCTCCTCGGCCATGGCGTGGTAGGTGTCGCCTATGTAGCCCCACAACTCACCCCTGAGCGTGTCGTTCTTGGCCATGCTCAGCGAGGTGTGGAAGCTCTCTATCGCCCCGTGCAGGTTACCCTTTATGTATAGTCTGTTTGCCTTGCGTATGTGGAGCGTGGGATTCTCGGGGAAGCGTTGCATGGCCTGCTGCACGTAGTAATCCACCGAGTCGGGGTGTTGCAGATACTCCTCAAGGTCGATGACCGCCATGTAGTAATCCATCTGCGGAGGCTCGCTCTTCAGTTGCAGCTTGAAGAACTCAAGGGCAGGCTCAAACTCTCCTCCCGCCAGTAGGTGGTCGCCATAGAGGTCTATGGCCCGCTTGTCCGAGGAGTGATGGATAACAAAGGTGTGGAGTATGCTGCCTATGGCCATGTAGTTCTGGCCGTAGAAGTTACGGTCGGAGGTGAGTTTATGGCATATATCGCTCTTCTTCTGCACGGGGTAGACGGGTTGCGCCATGAGCAGCTTGAGCGTTGAGAGATAATCTCTTACATCGTTCTTGCGCGAGCAGAAGTCGGCGTATGTGGTCAGGGCATCGATGCTCGTAGAGTCCATGCGTATGGCACTTCGCAGCGTCTCACGCGCCAGCGAGTCACGCCCTGCCGAGGCGTAGGTGTGCCCCAGCGAAATGACATTCTCCACCTCGTAGGGAGCCTCCTCCACAGCCTGCTGCGCCTCCTCAATGGCACGGTCCATCTGGTTTGTGCGTATGAGCAGCATGCGCTTGAGCGACGAGAGCTGCCCTATCTTGCCGAAGCGCACCTCGGCCGAGTCGAGCGTAGCCAGCGCCGAGAAGGGCTGCTGGTGCTGCTGGTAGAGGATTGCCAGGATGCGGTAGTGGTCGGGGTTGTTCTTGTCCATTACGATGAGCTTGCGGTAGATGGGCAGAGCCTTATCTACCTCGCCCGCTATGGCGAGCGACTGACCGTAAAGAGCTGCATACCAACGACTTGTGGTGTCCCTATCGTAGGCCTTGCGGGCATGAAGAATGGCACGCTGTGGGTTGCTTTGCAGGTAGTGTGACGCAAGTTCGTAGTGCGC
Organism: Alistipes sp.; assembly: GCA_017421945.1. GTDB lineage: Bacteria > Bacteroidota > Bacteroidia > Bacteroidales > Rikenellaceae > Alistipes. Next base: position 11,390 of record JAFOHD010000084.1, read on the forward strand.
CGGAGCGAAAGTGGAGTCAATCTCCAGAGCCTCGTGCAGCAGCGGCAAACCCTTTGTGGTGTCGCTGTGAATGGTGAGTGCCTTGAGTGCGTCGGTGTACTTGTATGTGGCACGCAGCGAGTCGTGAATTATGAGCTTTGGCTTTTGCACACTGTCCTCGCCCTCGGCTATGAGGTTGTGCTGTGGCCCGATGTCGGGCATTGAGGCATAGGCCAGCGGAGCGATAAACAATATGCCTATCGCAACGCTTAGCAGTGTATATAAAACTCCTCTTTTCACAACATCTCTTTTCTACATTCAACACCCCCAGCTCCTCAGCCGGCTCGTTTGCTGACGATTAAAAATCGTAATACGAGAATACTATCTCGGGACAGAACTTCTGCTTTGCAGCCTCAGAATAAACTACGTGACCATTCTCGTACTTATAGATAGTACCCAAAGAGGTTATGTATGAACCATCCTTTAGATTACCATCTGCGAAACGGTCTCCTATATAGACGCTGTGGTCGTTATAGAGTTGAAAAACTTTGTAGTACTGATTATTATTATAATCCGCTATTTTAAAATTCATGTCTGATTTGTCCTTACTATTATATGTGCATATACCCCAGCCGTGAGCTGTGCGGTTTTGAGAGCCTGCCACGCACATTCCGTAAAACATGCCGCCATCAAAAGACCAGCTATCCCAGTAAGGCACGCCATTCATGTTCCAGTTAGGTGAGCGGTCATAGGCTTTCAAAACATTGAGTGTGTATTGATACCTATCCTCAATATCCTGTCTTGGGTTGAAGGCTCGTGCTAAGGTGTAACATTCGTTGGCCTTGGTCACATAAATGTAGAAGTTACCTGAAGTACGCATCAGAAGGTGCAGGTCGCCCTTGTACAACACAAATGGCCACTCGTCGGGAGCATCTTTCAGGTAGTCCCACGCTGCTTGTCGGTTGCGGGCTGTAAGTCCAAAGCCATGGAACTGCATGATGCCGATGTAACCC
>JAFOHD010000085.1 GCA_017421945.1 Alistipes sp.
ACCGTCCAGTCCGGGAATCTTCACAAGGTCTTTGCCAAAGTTGAAGGGGGCAACCTCCTCGTTGAAGAAATCGGTCTTGTAGAGCTGGTTGAAGCGGTGTGCAAGTTTGCGAGTCATTTCGAGGTGCTGCTCTTGGTCCTTACCTACGGGTACAAAGTCGGCCCTGTGGAGAAGAATGTCGGCAGCCATCAGCACGGGGTAGTTCAGCAGGCCGATGTTGACATTGTTGGGGTTCTTACGCACCTTATCCTTGAACGATGCGGTGCGCTCCAACTCGCCAACGTAGGCGTGCATACCCAGCAGCAGCGAGAGTTCGGCCACCTGTGGCACGTCGCTCTGGATGTAGATGGTAGCCTTCTCGGGGTCGATGCCTGCGGCGAGGTACTCCGAGAGGATATTTTTCACGTTGCCGTGGAGGATGGTTGGGTCGGGGTGTGTGGTCAGCGAGTGGTAGTCGGCGATGAAGAAGAAGCACTCGGCCTCGTCTTGCAGTTTCACAAAGTTACGCAGGGCACCAAAGTAGTTGCCCAAGTGAAGTTGTCCTGTGGAGCGAATACCACTTAAAACTCGTTTTTTCATATACTAAAAATCTCCGTTTATTGTTCTTATTATATATTACAAAGAACAAAAATACACACATTTTATCAATGTACCCAATATTTTGGTTACTTTTGTAGCACAAAAACAGAACAAATCAACCACGAACAATGAAATTATATTGGCGACTTCTGGGCTTTGCTCGCCCCATTGGCAAGTATGCAGTGCCCTATTTCTTCTACACGCTCTTCTATGCGCTCTTCAACACGTTCAACTTTGTGATGATTATCCCGCTGCTGCGTACCCTCTTTGGCAGTGGCGACGCTGTGGAGCGCATCACCACCCCTCCCCCATTCGAATTGAGCGTCGACTACCTCACAGACCTACTCAACTATTGGCTCTTTACCCGCTATGGCGACAACTATAATGCCGTGAACATCCTGGTCATTCTGGCCATCTTTGTTACCACCTCGGCATTCCTGAGCAATATGTTCCGCTATCTGGGACAGCGCACCATCGAGAATATGCGTATCAACACCCTGCGTAATATGCGTAACCTTGTCTATGGCAACGTTATGGGGCTCAACCTCGGTTACTTCACCTCGGCACGCAAGGGCGATGTGATGTCGCGCATTACCAACGATATTCAGACCGTTAGGTTCTGCATTGTCAACACCCTACAGGTGGTCTTTCGCGAGCCTTTCCTTATCATCGGCTACCTGGTGGCTATGATTGCCATTTCGTGGGAGCTCACCCTCTTTGCCATCATCTACCTTCCATTGGTTGCACTTGTCATCGGCACCATTGTCAAGAAGTTGCGCCACCCTGCGCTGAAAGCACAGGAGCACTTCGGTGAGCTGACCAGCGTACTCGACGAGTCGCTCTCCGGCACAAAGGTCATCAAGGCCTACACCGCCGAGGGTTTCTTCCGCCGTAAGTTCCAAGACATCAACCACACCTACTCCGAGCTCGCCCGCAAGATGATGAATCGCCAGCAGTTGGCCTCGCCAATGAGTGAGTTCCTCGGCATTGCCGCTGCTGCGGGTTTGTTGATTTTTGGTGGTGCGTTGGTGCTGGGTGGCGAGAGCGCTCTGGATGGTAGCGGTTTCATTGCCTACATCGCTATCTTCACGCAAATCACACGCCCAATGAGGGCCTTTACGGACGCATTCGCCAACATCAATCAGGGCATCGCAGCCGGTAGTCGTGTGTTGGAGCTCCTCGACACCAAGTCGGACGTGTGCTCGCCTGCCGATGGTGGCCTTATGCTTGGTGGACTCAAAGAGAGCATCGAGTTCCGCGACGTACACTTCCGCTATGACGACAGCAGGGAGATTATCGGCGGAGTGAGCTTCACCGTTCGCAAGGGCGAAACGGTAGCTTTGGTGGGTTCGTCGGGTGGCGGTAAGAGCACCCTCTCGGACCTCATACCTCGTTTCTACGACGTTACCGAGGGCGAAATCCTCATTGACGGACACAACATCAAGGAGTACAATATCACCTCTCTGCGTGAGGCGATGGGTATCGTGTCGCAGGAGACCATCCTCTTCAACGACTCCATAGAGAACAATATACGCCTCGGTAATCTCGACGCCACAATGGAGCAGATTGAGGCTGCTGCCCGTGTGGCCAACGCCCACGACTTCATC
>JAFOHD010000086.1 GCA_017421945.1 Alistipes sp.
CTTTATGCCAAGTGTTACGGCTACGGCATTCGTATTTGTGTCGCTTCCGGTGGCTATGCTCGTGCCGCTTATGTTCGTGCGTATGGGTGTGGGCTTTACCGAGATGCTCTATCGCATAATGCTGCTCGCGGCGGCAATAAACATCGTAGTCTTGTGCTGGATGTAGCCCCAAGACAAGAGTATTTTTCACCACTGAAATAGGGTGTTTTTATCCCACCTGTGCGTTCCTAAAAATCCCTCTTGTTATGCGATTTTTTGTGGTGGGAAGGGAATAAGGTGTTTCGGTGTTTGCTTATCCTTGCTCCGCTTACTATGGCTACTTGTGTGTGGCTGTCAGTGACTTTGGTCGCGATAGCTCCGAGTGGAGCATAATACACGTAGTATTACGTTGCGACAAGCCACAATCACGGCAGATGAATTTTAGGAAATTTCTTCCTATGCACCCTAAAATTTATCACCGCGAAGTTTGGCACTACCTTTTGTCATCAAAAGGTAGTAAAAAGAGATTTTTTGCAATTGTTTGTACTGTTGCGACGCCATAAAAAAAGGAGCAGAAAAACATCTGCTCCCTGTCTTTATAGGCTTGCTATAATCTTTTGTGCTATGTCGCGGTAGTAACGCTCGACATCGGCATCTATGGCAACCGAGGGCTCGCCATTCTCGCTACCCTCCATGATGGACTGCACGATGGGTATGTCGCCCAGGAAAGGCACGCCCGCCTGAAGGGCGTAGTCGCGTGCGCCACCCTTGCCGAAGATGTAGTACTTGTTGTCGGGCAGTTCCTTGGGAGTGAACCACGCCATGTTCTCGATAACGCCCAGCACGGGCACATTGACCTGCTCGTGGCGGAACATCTCCACGCCACGGATAACGTCGGCAACGGCTATCTGCTGGGGTGTGGATACTATCACGGCGCCGTCAAGCTTAATCTCGGAAATCATCGTCAGGTGGATATCTCCCGTGCCCGGAGGCATGTCAATGAGCAGGAAGTCCAGCCCGCCCCACATGGTCTGGTGCAGCAGCTGCTTCAGGGCACTTGTAGCCATGGCTCCGCGCCACATAAGGGCGTCGTCGGGGTTGATGAAGAAGCCTATCGACATAAGCTCGATGTCCATGCTCACGGCAGGGACTATGTAGTCCTGACCATCCTCCTGCACAGCGTCGGGCAGGTAACCCTCGCGGTTGAACATCTTGTGCTGCGAAGGGCCATATATGTCGGCATCGAGAACGCCCACGCGGAATCCCATGTTGCGCAGCGTGAGTGCCAGGTTGGCCGTCACGGTAGATTTACCCACGCCGCCCTTGCCCGAGGCTACGGCTATGATTTTGCCCACCTTCGAGGTGGTGCTCTCACGCTTGGGCTGCGGAGCGCGTGGCGTGCCCTCCTTGATGACTACGGTGATGTTCTCCCCGGCCTTGGGGAATGCCTGCTTGAGGCTCTGCTCAACCAGCGACTTGATTCTTATGGCAAAGGGGTCGCGGCTCTTGGGAAAGCACAGCACAACGGTGATTTTATCCTCACGCGCTGTGACCTGCTCGACAATGCCGCTATCGACAATGTTCTGCTGGGTCTCGGGGTGGATGATACCCTTCAACACCGACTTTACTTTTTCCTGCATAACTAACAAAATAGGTTATGTGTTCAAATAATCGTAATTACATCCCTCCCTCGTAGCTTTAGCGACCGATGTCCCCCACCCGGGGAGGGGATTTAGGGGCATACTTGCAAAATGGCGAAAGCCATAGGCTGGGGCTGCGCCAATAAAAGTTGTAACGCTAACACACCTTTAGAAGGAGGCTTTCAGCACTACCGGATAGTGGTCCGAGATGAATGGTGCGCCATAGTTCTTGTCGCACAACACCTTGAACGAGTGAGGCACAGCCTCGCGGTAGAAGATGTGGTCGATGACATGGTTGGGGTTGGATATGTTGGCTGCATTCCAGCCGTTGAAAGTGCCTCGGTGGTCGGTCTCGGGGGCTTGCTCGCGCGCATCCTCCATGGCAGCCTTCAAGGGCTCGAAGATGGGGCTTGAGGTCACGGCGTTGAAGTCGGCCGTGAGGAATACCGTACCCTCGGGGATAATCTCGGCAGCGCGCCTAACGATGAGCGCCAGACCCTCGCGGCGTGCAACCTCACCCACGTGGTCGAGGTGTGTGTTCATGTAGGCAAACTCCTTGCCCGTGCGCTTCATCCTGAGCTTTGTCCATGTGCAGGTGCGCTTGCATGCAGCATCCCAGCCCATGGATGGGGTGTCGGGGGTCTCCGAGAGCCAGAAGGTGCCGCCATCGAGCAGCTCGACCTCATCCTTGAGGTAGAAGATAGCCATATGCTCACCTGCCGATACGCCATCCTCGCGGCCCACGCCTATGTAGCCATACTGTGGCAGGTTCTCGGCCATATACTCCATCTGATGGGGCAGGGCCTCCTGCAATCCGAAGATGGTAGGCTTCTCCTGGTTAATCATATTCAGCGAGGCGTGCTTGCGCATGTCCCACCTGTTGTCGCCATCCCATGTGCCTCCCAGGCGTATGTTGTAGGAGATTACGGTAATGTCGTTTGTCTGCTCACGCCGACATGACAGGGTTGCGAGCGCAAATAGGAGCGCCACGGCCATGAAGAGTAACTTTTTCATATCTTAACGGTATTTGTTGCTGATGAGTGTGAGGAACTCCTCGCGGGTGCGGGTGTCCTTGAGGAATATGCCCGTGAATGCCGAGGTGGTTGTGGCCGAGCCGAGCTTCTCGACACCTCGCATCTGCATGCACATGTGACTCGCCTCGATGACAACAGCCACACCTATGGGGTCCAGGGCCTGCTGTATGCAGTCACGAATCTGCACCGTCAATCGCTCCTGCACCTGCAAGCGGCGGGCAAAGCACTCCACCACGCGGGCAATCTTCGACAGACCTGTGATGCGGCCGTTGGGGATGTAGGCCACGTGGGCCTTGCCCACGAAGGGCATCATGTGGTGTTCACACATCGAGAAGAGCTCGATGTCCTTCACCAGCACCATCTGCTGATACTCCTCCTTGAAGATGGCCGAGTTGATAATCTCTATCGGGTTCTGGGTGTAGCCCTTGGTGACGAACGACATGGCTTTCGCCACACGCTCGGGGGTTTTGATGAGTCCCTCACGCTCGGGGTCCTCGCCCAGCAGAGAGAGTATTTCACGGTAGTGATATGCCAATTTTTCTATGCGCTCGGCATCGTAAAGCTCCTCGCGCTTGTAATTTGCCTCCATAATCTTTAAGATAATGATAATATAGCGCAAAGATAGGCAATAAATTCAAATATATGAATAAAATATCGTATATTTGCCCTTCAGAAGAGAGAGTAAAATATAAAATCAAAATCATATGGAATACAATTTCAAAATTATCGAGCAGAAGTGGCATGAGCTGTGGGATGCTCGCAAGACCTATCATGTTGAGGTGGATGCCTCACGTCCAAAGTATTATGTGTTGGATATGTTCCCCTACCCATCGGGTGCGGGTTTGCACGTAGGCCACCCTCTGGGCTACATCGCTTCGGATATCTACTCGCGTTACAAGCGTTTGTGTGGATTCAATGTGTTGCACCCCATGGGTTACGACGCCTTTGGTCTGCCTGCCGAGCAGTATGCCATTCAGACTGGTCAGCACCCTGCCGTAACCACCGAGCAAAACGTAAACCGCTACCGCGAGCAGATGGACAAGATAGGTTTCTGCTACGACTGGGACCGCGAGGTGCGCACATGCGATGCCGAGTACTACAAGTGGACACAGTGGGCATTCCTGAAGATGTACGACCACTACTACTGCAACCAGGCGCAGAAGGCCATGCCTATCGAGAGCCTGAAGGAGCATTTTGCAGCCAACGGAACCGAGGGTGTGGATGCGGCTTGCACAACGCCTATGACCTTTACGGCCGAGGAGTGGAACGCATGGGATGAGCCTCGGCGTGAGCAGGTGTTGCAGAACTACCGCCTGGCATATCGTGCCGACACCATGGTGAACTGGTGTCCAAAGCTGGGCACGGTGCTTGCCAACGACGAGGTGAAGGATGGCTTGTCGGTGCGCGGTGGCTTCCCCGTGGAGCAGAAGCGCATGAAGCAGTGGAGCCTGCGTGTTACGGCCTATGCGCAGCGTATGCTCGATGGTTTGGAGAGCCTTGAGTGGAGCGACTCGCTCAAGGAGATTCAGCGCAACTGGATAGGTCGCTCGGTGGGTGCGCAGGTGTTCTTCGATGTGAAGGATTCGGAGCGCAAGCTGGAGATTTTCACCACACGTCCCGACACCATCTTCGGTGTTACGTTCATGGTCATCGCCCCCGAGCACGAGTGGGTGGAGAAGCTTACAACAGCAGAGAATAAGGCTGCCGTAGAGGAGTATATCGAGCAGACAAAG
>JAFOHD010000087.1 GCA_017421945.1 Alistipes sp.
GACTATATTATAGACCCTGAACCAGTCGCAAATCTAGTCGCAAACAAGCCGCTTTTTCAGATGCTTCCCTGCTTCATGCTTCGCTCTGTTTGTACAACAAAACCTTGCCACAGGTGCCTGGGGGAGCGATTTGGCATAAAAACAAAAAAGTCTCAGATTTCTCTGAGACTTGATTTTGAGCGGAAAACGAGACTCGAACTCGCGACCCCAACCTTGGCAAGGTTGTGCTCTACCAACTGAGCTATTTCCGCAGTATGTTTTGAACTTGCATCCGTATTTCTATCGGATTGCGAGTGCAAAGATAGAGCAAATTTTTTATTCTCCAAAACTTTTTGAGTTTTTTTTCAGAAAAAATTAAAAAATATTTCATTCCTTAGTCCCTCGGGTGGAAACTCAGTATGCGATATAAGTATTTATACCGTTGTCTATCAGTGGTTTATATTTGCTTGGCCAGGACTCTTCCCAGCCATACAAAAAAAACGCCTAAAACCAGAGTCAATACTGTGTAAAGCACAAACATACTCCAATGTTTATGCTGCATAAGCAGAAAAATATCATCGGCGAAGGAGGAAAATGTGGTAAAACCGCCACAGAAACCTGTCACCAGCAACACATTTGCTGCTGGCGTGATGATGCTGTGTCGCTCGGCGAACCCGAGCAACGCACCTATTATAAAACTGCCGATGACGTTCACCGTAAATGTTCCGAGAGGAAATCCTCCTAATGACCACAGCTGACAAAGCCGCCCTGTCAAGTATCGCAGACATGTGCCAATGAAGCCTCCCACGCCTGCCAAAAGCATTAATCGTATCATGATAGACATCTTTTTTTTGACGTACATGGCAAACATCGTGCCTATTACATGTGTTGTGTGGCACATAATTTGCCACTTGAGAGGGTTGAAACTAAAAATTATTTAGATTATGCATTTGACACCTAAAGAGATTGACAAACTTCAGTTGCTCACGCTGGGCATGATTGCCGAGCGGCGACTGAACAAAGGGCTTAAGCTCAACCATCCCGAAGCTGTGGCCTACATCACCTCGCAGGCCCTCGAGGGGGCTCGTGCGGGTAAGAGCGTCGAGCAGGTTATGGCCGATGCTTCGCAGGCTCTGCGCCGTGAGGATGTGATGGAGGGCGTGAGCGACTTGATATCGTTGTTGCAGGTCGAGGCGGTCTTTACCGATGGCTCGCGCCTGGTGAGTATTCATAACCCCATAAAGTAGTATGCGATGAAAGAGAACGTTAAAAATGCTCCTCACGTCGAGCAGCATCAGAGCAAAATGCGCCCGCTCTATCCCGCCCACAAGGGTTTTCAGCCCAAGTCGCAGGTGGCTGTGGGAGCGGTGATTCTTGGTAGCGACAAACTTGAATATAACGCCGGTCGCAAGGTTGTGCGACTCACAATCCGAAATACGGGTGACAGGCCCATTCAGGTGGGGTCGCACTATCATCTGTTTGAGGTGAACCGTTATCTTGAGTTCGACCGCGCCGTAGCCTTCGGCATGCACCTTAATATCCCTGCCACCACGGCCATACGTTTCGAGCCGGGCGATAGTCGTGAGGTCGAGATTGTCCCATATGTCGGCAAGCGGCGCGTCATCGGATTTAACTCTCTGGTGAACAGTTACACGGGCGAGGAGGATACTCCTTCCTACTATCCTGCCCGCCAGCGAGCCATTGGACGCATGCACGCTGAAGGCTTCAAGTGTTGCGAGGAGAAAAAAGAGAGTACTAAAAAGGTAAAATAGAGTAATATGGCAATAATTTCAAGACAAGAGAACAACAATCTGTTTGGCCCCACCGTGGGCGACAAGATTCGCCTTGCCGATAGCGACCTTTACATCGAGATTGAACGCGACCTGCGAGGCTATGGAGACGAGGTGGTGTATGGCGGAGGCAAGACCCTGCGTGATGGCATGGCGCTCGCCAACACTATCACCTCACGCTCGGGTGCGTTGGATATGGTTATCACCAACGTTACCATTATCGACCCGTTGCTTGGTGTAGTGAAGGCCGATGTGGGTATCAAGGATGGTAAAATTGCAGGCATAGGCAAGTCGGGCAATCCCAACATCATGGATGGCGTGGACCCCGACCTGATTACGGGAGCCGCCACCGATGCCATATCGGGCGAGCATCTGATTTTGACGGCTGCCGCCATTGATGGGCACGTCCACTTCATTGCACCCCAGCAGGCCGAGGCAGCCTTGAGTAATGGCGTGACGACTCTTTTTGGTGGTGGCATAGGCCCCAGTGATGGCTCAAATGGTACGACCATAACCTCGGGCGCGTGGAACATCGAAACAATGCTCAAGGCTGTGGAGAGCATCCCCGTAAATGTAGGTTTTCTGGGTAAAGGCAACTGCTCGGTGGCGCAAACCCTCGAGGAGCAGATTGAGGCTGGCGCGTGCGGACTGAAGATACATGAGGATTGGGGCTCGACACCTGCGGCCATTCGCAAGTCGCTGGATGTCGCCGAGCGGTATGATGTGCAGGTAGCCATCCACACCGACACGCTCAACGAGTGTGGATATGTCGAGGACACCATAGCCGCCATAGATGGACGCACCATACACACCTATCACACCGAGGGTGCTGGAGGTGGTCATGCTCCTGATTTGCTGAAGGTTGCAAGCATGCCGTTTGTGCTGCCTTCCTCAACCAATCCGACTTTGCCCTATGGCATAAATTCACAGGCCGAGCTCTTCGATATGATTATGGTGTGCCACAATCTCAATCCGCAGATTCCTTCCGATGTGGCATTTGCCGAGAGCCGAGTTCGTCCCGGAACGCAGGCCGCCGAGAACGTGTTGCACGACTTGGGTGTGTTGTCAATGATAACCTCCGATTCGCAGGCTATGGGGCGTGTGGGCGAGTCCTTCATGCGTGCTGTGCAGATGGCATCCTATATGAAACGAGAGTGCGGCAAACTGCATGAAGATAGTGATGGAAACGATAATTTCAGGGTGTTGCGCTATCTGGCAAAGGTGACGATAAACCCTGCCATAGCATTTGGCGTATCTCGATACCTTGGCTCGGTGAGCAAGGGTAAGGTTGCCGACCTGGTGCTGTGGGAACCACAGTTCTTCGGCGCAAAACCCAAGATGGTGCTGAAGTCGGGCGTAATCAGCTGGGCGAATATGGGTGACCCCAATGCTTCGTTGCCAACGCCACAGCCATGCTATTACAGGCCTATGTTCGGAGCTTATGGTAAGGTGTTAAGCCATAGCTGTTTGAGCTTTGTATCGAAGGCTGCTGCCGAGAGCGGCATCGCACGCCGTCTGGGGCTCCAGCGTCAGGTTGTGCCGGTGTGTGGCACGCGCCAGATTGCGAAGTGCGACATGGTGCTTAACTCGGCAACACCACGTATCGATGTCGATGCCGAGAGCTTCGAGGTGGCTGTTGATGGAGTGAAGGTGTATGTCGAGCCTGCCCGTAATGTGTCGCTTGGGCAGCTATATTGGTTCAGTTAAAACTATGATACGTGTAACCGAAATCTTAGGAAACATATTCTCGGCTGAGTGGGTCGCCAAGACCGAGCCTCGGGGAGTACGTAGGATTGACATAGACCAATGGACTGCACAAAAGAGCCGTTTTGTGGCGTATGATGATTTTGGCGAGGAGTATCAATTCTGCCTCAAGCGTCATATCCATCTGCACGATGGCGATGTGGTGGCATACGATGCCAATGCTGGACTTATGACTGTCATAAATCTACGTCTTCAGGATGTTATGGTGGTCGATATGGGGGCATTGTCGCGCCAGCCTTTTGATGTGGCGTTGTGTCTGGCTGTGGAGCTTGGTCACGCGCTTGGCAACCAGCATTGGCCGGCAGTGGTGCGTGGTACGAAGGTCTATGTGCCGTTGATTCTTGACCGCAAGGTCATGGAGAGCGTTATGCAGAGCCACCACTTCGATTACATATCCTACTCGTTCTGCCCCGCAGCACAGGTTATTCCCTATCTCTCGCCCCAGGAGGTGCGCCGTTTGTTGGGAGGTTCGAGCAACCATTCACACCTCCATACGCAACATGAAGGGTGAACATAGTGGCATAGGCGCAGCCTACCACCTGATGCAACTTTGCGACTCGGCACTCCCCGTGGGAGGGTTCTCCTTCTCCTGCGCTTTGGAGAGTGCCGCAGCGCAGGGAGTGGTACTCTCACTCTCTGACGTCGAGCAGTATGTGGGTGTTGTGGTGCGTCAGGCGTTGCTCTGCGATGGGGTGGCGGCTCTGCATGCCATGCGCCATGCCCACTCGGTTGAAGAGTTGCGGCGTGCCGACAGGGAGTTATATGTTAGAAAATCCTCGGCCGAGATGCGCACAATGAGTACGCGTATGGGATGCAAGTTGGCAGAACTTGTGTCGCAGATGATGCCTTGCCACGATGTGGAGGAGTGGCTCGGCCTGATAATCAACCATCATACGCCCGGCTCTTATGCTGTCACACAGGGGCTTGTTTTCTCGTTGTGCGGAGCTGTGGAGCAGGATTTGTTTTCAGCGGTGGGGTATGGAGCAGCCTCAATGGTGCTGGGTGCGGCTCTGCGCATCGTAAGAGTTACACACATCGATACGCAGCGGATACTCTTCGCACTTGCGCCGCTTGTGGAACGATTATATGAGCAGGCTCGGGAGATGAGCCTTGAGCAGATGCAAGGGTTTGCTCCACAGATGGATATACTCTCATCGTTGCATGAGAGGGGTGTACAACGAATGTTTATGTCATAGATTATGAATTCTACTTGCAGAATAGGAATAGGAGGCCCCGTGGGGTCGGGCAAGACTGCCATCATTGAGGCCATCACGCCACGTTTGCTCGAGCTGGGGCACAAGGTGTTGATTATCACTAACGATGTGGTCACTACCGAGGATGCAAAGCACGTGCGCCGTGTGTTGAAGGGTGTACTTGCCGAGGAGCGTATCGTAGGAGTAGAGACGGGCGCGTGCCCACATACGGCAGTGCGCGAAGACCCCTCGATGAATCTTGCCGCAGTCGAGGAGATGGAGCAGCGGTTTCCCGATGGCGATGTGGTGCTTATTGAGTCGGGCGGAGATAACCTCACGCTCACCTTCAGCCCTGCGCTGGTCGATTTCTTCATCTACGTCATTGATGTAGCTGCGGGCGATAAGATTCCCCGCAAGGATGGTCCCGGCATCTCGCACTCCGACATATTGGTCATCAACAAGACCGACCTTGCCCCCTACGTTCATGCCTCGCTTGAGGTTATGCGTGAAGATTCGCTTCGGATGCGTGGCGAGGGCCGTCCGTTTGTCTTTACTAACTGCTTTACGGGCGAAGGTATTGATGAGTTGGTTGAACTCATCAATCGCGGGGCTCTGTTTGATGATGAGTTATGATGCCTTGTATGGATTTACCACATGGCAAGCGGGGAGAGCTCCGCATGGGTTTTGAGCTGGACGGCAACGGGCGCAGCATATTGCGTGACCTATATCGCAAAGCCCCCCTGATAGTGCAGCAGGCACTCTATTTCGATGAGCAGATGCCCAATTTGCCATGTGTGTATATACTCTCATCGGGCGGCCCCGTTGTGGAGGGAGATAGCTTCGAACAGCATATTACTTTGCGGCGTAACAGCTCTGCGCATATATCAACGGGAGCGGCTACGAAGGTGGCCCAGATGCGTGGTGGCGAGGCTCGCCTGAGGCAGCGTATAGAACTCCACGAAGGAGCATACCTTGAGTATCTGCCCGAGGCGGTAATACCTTGCCGTAGAGCTTGTTATGAGGTTGATACCGAGATTGTTGCCCACCACTCAGCTGTGCTTTTCTATTCTGAAATTTACATGAGTGGCCGTCGTTATTCGGGTGAGCGATTCTGCTATTGGCGCCTTGCATTGCACACCAGGGTTGAACGAGCTGATGGCGAAGTGGTATATGTTGATAATATGCAGATTGAGCCCCAATCCGAGGAGTTGAACTTAAAGGGTGTGATGCACGATTATGAGGTTTTTGCCTCGGTGCTGATACTTGCGCCACGCAATGTTGTGCTGGCTCTGCGCGAGCAGTTGCAACCCTTCATGCGTAAGGATATGGCGTTGGGTGTAAATCTTCTTCCCTTTGATGCGGGGCTTGGATGCCGTATTCTTGCTATGGAGCGAGCCTCGGCAAAGAGCGAAATCAGGCGAATATGCTCGTTGTTACGCCAGAAGGTTAAGGGTGTTGCTCTGCCCGAGGAGTTTCCGTGGAGATAACTTTCAATAATTGATATTATGATACAGGAATTTACAGAGAAAATCTCCGACCGAGGTGTTGTGGGTTTTCTGAAGGTGCTGCTGCGCGGTGCTGGGCAGGTGATGTTCCAGTGCAGCGCATGGGCCGGACTCTTTTTTGTTGCGGGCATATTCTGGGGTGCTTATTACTCTGATATGCCTCACGTTGCATGGGGAGCATTGCTTGGTCTTATGGTCTCCACAGCTACGGGTTATATCTTGAACCTTCCTGACGAGGATGGCAGGCAGGGACTGTGGGGCTTTAATGGCGTGCTTGTGGGGTGCGCTTTCCCTACGTTTTTGGGAAACACATTGTGGATGTGGCTCTCGCTGGCGTTGTGTGCAGCCCTCACGGTGTGGGTGCGTGAGGCACTGAACAATGTGATGAGGCCGTGGAAGATAAACTCGTTCACCTTCCCGTTTGTAATCAGCACATGGCTCTTTCTGCTCGCCTCGCGGGCATTCTTCGGTCTGGACCCTTCGCACATGGCTGCGCCCATACTCCCCGAGCATCTGGCAACGGGCGGGGTGCTATATGTCGAGCAGGCAGCGGTGTATTGGCTCAGGGGTATGTCGCAGGTCTTTTTGATTGACTCCTGGGTGACGGGAATGTTGTTCTTCATAGGTCTGCTCGTAGCCTCACGCTGGGCAGCTCTGTGGGCCGCCATAGGCTCGGCTCTTGCCATTGTGGTGGCATCGGCACTGAGTGCTTCGGGCCATGATATTGCTCACGGACTGTATAGTTTCAGCGCAGTACTTACGGCTATAGCCTTGGCTACGGTCTTTTATCGCCCTTCGTGGCGTTCGGCACTGTGGGCAATTGTGGGCATTGTCATCACGGTGGTGTCGCAGGCGGCAATGAATGTTCTGCTCGACCCCTTTGGTCTGAGTAGCCTCACGGCTCCGTTTTGTATTGCTACATGGATGTTCCTATTGCCTATGTTTAAGCTTGACGAGGTTACGCCCGACCACTCTCATTGGTCACCTCATCTGAAACAGCACCTCCGTAAGAGGAGTTAGTGCGGCTGAAAATCCATGGGCGGGAGCCCTCACCTAAAATCTTTCTACCAAGTATGGCGGTTATGAGCGCACCCACAAGCTGGAGTGCAAGCGTAACCGCCAATACTGCGTTCACGCCTCCAGCCTTCAGGATAAGTGGTATTGTGAATACTCCCAACACGGCTCCAGCCTTGCCCATAGCTGCTGCCAGACCGGCTCCAGCACTTCGCTCTGCTATGGGGTATATCTGCGGCGGGAGAATGAAGGTTATAAGGTGGGGTCCGGCGTTGAGACATAGCTCAAAAATTATCAATCCCAGAATCATAATCCAGTTGGGTAAATGCATTGTGTAGCCGACCATGATTATGGCTAATCCAGCGGCACTCAGTACAAACCCCAGGCTCTGCTGGCGGATGTGTGACGAGTGGCGCAAGCGCAGCAATCCCAGCGTAAATCCCAGCGCAACAAAGATATTGACAAATGCCGATGTCTCGACCGAGGTGGTCAGGTGAGTAAGGCTGTCAGTAGTGCCGCTGCCCAGCCCAAGAGAGATGATGAGTATGGGCATAAACACACCTACTCCATAGACTCCATACCCCTCACATGCCCACGGAATGCCGCACAGTGCCGAGCGTTGCAGATTTATGCCACGGAGCATTTCGCTCCACGAGAATCGGTCAAGCTCGGTTGAGCGGTTGCGGCTGACTATCTCTCCAATCTCGACATCCTGCCCCAGGAAGTAACGCACGGCATGTTCCGCCTCTTCGCGTCTGCCGTGGGAGAGCAACCATCCGGGGCTCTGCTCAAAGCGTATGGATGCCAGAATCATGGCTATGGCAAGCAATGCAATGAGTAGGAACATTCCGTTCCAATGGTCGGCCGAGGTCCAGTGTCGCAGAGTGTAAAAGCAGAGGACCGCCATCACGACATTTCCCACTGCCGAAGCCGCCTTTGCTACGCCCACCATAAACAATCTCCACCTTTGGGGCATAATCTCCGATATGTAGTCCGAGTCAAGGCTGTATCCTCCACCCACTCCGAATCCCATTGTAAAGAGTGCTACGGCAAAAACTGCAAGCGAGCTTGACGTCATGGCAATAATGGCTCCGAGGAGGATAATTACGGGGCATAGGCGCAGATAGCGCAAATAACCCCTTTTGTCACTCCATGCGCCTATCATCAGCGACCCCACCATGATGCCTATCAGGCTCATGCTCGCCAGCACACCCTGCATAAGGGCGTTAAGCGAGGTGTGGGTAAGTATCTGCATCAGGGGTATCACCACACCTACGAGCGTTGATAGTGCGCCACCCATAAGCTGCCCCAGCGATGCTGCCATCAGTACTCGGAAGTGTCCCCAGCGCAGCGGCATGGTGTCCATATTTACTGCGCTGCCATCCTGGTTTTGTCCCATGTGCAGTAGTCGCTGACGCATGGCCTGCCACTTCTCTATCGTCCAGCGTAGGCTCACACCCACACCCACGCCCACGGCCGACTCAAAAAAGCGCAGCATGCAGTTAGTGGCGGGGTCGGCCTCGGGTGACATCTGCGACACGAGCATGATTATCAGCAGAGTGATGGTTGCTATGCGTCCGTTATTGTAAATGTTCAGGAGCATACACAACGCCTCAAGGCAGAATATGGTCAGCAGCATGCCTGCCACCGAGAATGGCAACATCTTCAGGTAGGCATAGGCTATGAGCGCACCCAGAAACGTACTCAGCACACGCATCAGCGAGGGGCGCAACGACTCCTTGTAGGAGGGTAATTGCAGCACGGTAACCACCGAGGTACACGCCAGCATTGCACCCATCCAACGCGAGGCGGCATGTATTTGTCCTGTGGCATAGATGCCCACATAGTAGGCAAGTGCAATGCCCAGGCACGACACAAACAACACAAACGGATGTATGCGTGCCACGGCCGAACTTATGGTCGTGTGCAGCTTGGAGAAGATTTTAGGCTCTTTCATGGTAAAATGTTTTACCTTGCGGGGTGCAAAATCTGCTCCAAAAAAAATCCCTGCCTTCTGATGAAAGCAGGGATGCTGTATTGCTGCGTGAGTTAGAACTTGCTGCGGTCGTCAGTTGAGCCCGAGAGCTTGATGAGAGCCTTGAAGTCAATCTCGGGCACCTTGCCCGAGCCCTCGCGCTCGAAGCGTGTGCCATACTCCACCTTGTCGTCAATATAGCCTATGTTGCGCAGGTAGAAGTTGCCGTTTTCGCTCACACCACCCGAGTAGTCAAGACGCAGACCTTGGAAACCTGTGCCGTCGCATGTAAGCTTGCCCGACTTGAGTTCGGTCCAGTTGCCGTCCTTGTCGCGCATCCACTGCGATGGGAACTCCACGCTGCGTGGAATCCAGCCGCACTCTGGGCGGAAGTTCTCGCAGAACGAGTAAGCTCCTTTGTAGTAGGTCTGAATTGCGGGGCGACGTATCTCGGCCAGGAACACCCAACCCTCGTCACCGCGGAAGTAACCTGTGTAGAGTGATGCTCCCGTAGCCTTGCCGTTCTTGTACTCTGGGCGAACACGCACCAATGTGGCATACACACGGCCGGCCTCCCAATCGTAGTTGTAGAAGTTCTGCACGCCTGAACCCTCGTGGCTGTAAGAGTTTGTCTTTACACCTTCGCCATTGCGTACAAGCTCCGAAATGAGCCCCTCCTCGGTGTTGGTGTCCCATACCGAGAAGAGTACCATGCGGTTCTTGCCCTTCTCGTTTGGCTGGATGCCCATATAGAAACCGTCGCCACCTGTGAGCATGTAGTATGCACCCGAGATATCCTCACCCTCTGGCACAAATACCTCGTTGTAGAAGTACTCGGTGTTCTCGGGAGTGTCCCACTGGAAGTGGTTTGATGGACCACGGCGCACGAAGTGTGGCACATGCTCCTTAAGCTCCTCGGCTGTGACGAATACAAGTTCATTCTTCACCTTCGCGGTGAGGTTGTTCACGCCCTCACCCGTAGCCAGGAGTGTAGAGAATGTAGGATAGCTCGCAGCCGTAGTGGTTACGGGCTCAATATCAACACGTATGTGGCCGGGCTTTGCGACATTCACCTTGCCGACATAGTAATCTTTGCTTGTGTCGGTGTCGGCAACCTTCAGGTTGAAACTCTTGCCGCAGCACTTTACCTTAAGCTCGGCAACGCCCGCAGGAACATCTGCGGCACGCAGACCCAGGTGCAGGTCGCCTGTAAAGGCTGTGTAGAAGAATACAGAAACCTGGTGGGGAGTCTGCTGCTGATACTCTGGGAGCCATGCGCCGGCTACCATCTCGGCATCGTTTGGCAGAGAGTAACCATTTGCGATGATTGCATTGGCAAATGCAGGCGTCTCTTTCGATGCAGGGTCGAGAGGAGTAACGTAGGCGTTACACTTGAAAGGAATCTCCAGCGTTAGCTCCTCAATGGCTGGAGCGCACTGTGAGAATGTAGCCACAGCCGCCACAAGGCAGAGGGCTGAAAGGAAAAATTGGCGAATACTCTTCATTGTATTTGATTGTTAATTGTTTGGCGCAAAGTTAGTGTTTATGAGGCTTTCTACAAAATCTTTTTTACGAGTGAAAATAGTTTGTAGGGCATATACCTGAACGGAAGGTCTATCCATGTGGGCGAGACAACCACCGCACGGCGGTGCGAGAAGGCGTCAAACGAGAGTCGTCCGTGGTATGAGCCCATGCCCGAGTTGCCCACACCCCCGAAAGGCAGTCGCTCGTTGGCTATGTGCATGATGGTATCGTTCAGGCATGCTCCGCCCGACGATGTGCGACGCAGCATGCGCCACCCATCATCTTCCTTGCCGAAGTAGTAGAGGGCAAGAGGCTTCTCTCGCTCGGTGATGAATTTTACAACCTCCTCTTTTCTCTCAAATGTAATCATCGGCAGCAGGGGTCCGAAAATCTCCTCCTGCATGATGCTTGATGTAGGGCTTACGCCTGCAAGCAACGTAGGCTCGATGTAGCGCTCTGCGCTGTCGGTTGCGCCGCCTGCCACCACCTCGCCATCCGAAAGGTAGCCCTTGACACGCTCAAAAGCCTTGTCGCTGACCATGCGCACATAGTGGCGGCTCTCTTTGGGGTTGCTGCCGTGCAGACGTTCTATGGCCGCTTTGAACTCTTCGATGAATGGCTGCTCCAACGATTTGTGAATCAGCAGATAATCGGGAGCTATGCAGGTCTGGCCTGCGTTGAGGCTCTTGCCCCATGCTATGCGCCGTGCAGCGAGTTTCAGGTCGGCATCCTTATCCACTATGCAGGGGCTCTTGCCGCCCAGCTCCAGCACAACGGGCGTGAGGTGCTTTGCTGCTGCATTCATCACAGTCTTGCCCAAGGCGGGGCTTCCTGTGAAGAATATTATGTCGAAGCGATGCTCAAGCAGGGCGATGTTCACATCTCTGTTGCCCTGCACCACGGCTATATATTTCTCGTCGAAGGTGGCCTCAATCATCTGCTCGATTATCTTCGACACTGTGGGCAGGTAAGGTGAAGGCTTGAGGATGGCCGTACATCCTGCCGAAATAGCCCCCACCAGTGGGTTGAGAAGCAGTTGTACGGGGTAGTTCCATGGTGCGATGATGAGTGCCGAGCCGAGAGGCTCGCTTATTATACGACTGTGCGAGGGAGCCATCTTCAAAGGTGTAGAACATCGCTCTGCCTTCATCCAGCACTTGAGGTGTCGCAGGTGATTGCGTATCTCTCCTTCGACGATGCTCAGTTCGGTCAGTATTGCCTCCTCGGCGGATTTATGCAGGTCGCTCCACAAGGCTTCGCATAGTGGTTTTTGCCATCTCTTTAGGGCTTTTTGCAGGAGTTTGAGTTGCTTTTTGCGAAAGTCGTAGTCGAGCGTAGCCTCTGAACGAAAGAATTGTCGTTGAGCCTCGATGATTGAGTTTATGCTCTCGTTTGATGTGTTTTCTATTGCCATAATCTTGTTATTTTTTACCCTTAAAATGGTCGAGTGCATTATAAATTCCAAGTGCCTTGCACAATAGGTCGAGACCTTTCAATGGTAATATTGCCTGCAAGATACGAATTAAATGATAACCGAGAGGCCAGCTGCTAATCTTTTTGTTCTTTTCGATGGCTTTTAGGGTCTTTTTTGCTACCCACTCGGGTTTTAGGATAGGGATTATGCGTGCGCCACGCTCCAACGACATACGGCCCATGATGCGACCTATGCCCGATGCTCCGCCTGTGATTAGTACGCTGTTCCCTTTGATCTTTGTCATGATTTTTTTTCATGAAATGACACAAAAGTATAAAATCAACGTCGCAAATCAAGTTCGGAAGGGTCGTTTGGGATGAAAATATTAATAATGCGGTAAATTGCCCTTAAAAATCGATTATCGTTTAACTTTATTTGGCTGAATAAAAAAAAAATCTTATTTTTACACAAGATTATGGCTTTATTCAAACGGACTAACATTTTACTTAAAATTAAATACTATGGCAATTAACAGAAAAGATTTTCTCAAGACTATGGGAGGCTTGGCGGCTTTGACCATTCTGCCTCGTAAAGTTCTTGGAGGCCCAGGTCATGTTGCTCCAAACGACCAGCTGACCAAAGGTATTATCGGTATGGGTGGTATCGGTTATAGCGCAAACCACTTCTCAACCAGCGAGGCTTGCCGTCTGGTAGCGGTGAGCGATTGCGACGACAACCACCTCGAGCGCGCCGTGAAGCTTACAAAGGAGCGTTTGGGTGAGGATGTGAAGGGTTATCACCTTTATCGTGACCTTATCAACGATCCTAACGTTGATGTTGTTCACATCGCAACTCCTCCCCACTGGCATGGTATCATGGCCGTTGAGGCTGCTAAGGCAGGCAAGGATATCTGGTGTGAGAAGCCTATGACTCGTACCATTGGCGAGGGTAAGAAGGTTATGGAGGCCGTTCGTCAGAACAACCGTATCTTCCGTCTTAACACTTGGTTCCGTTTCAAGGACACATTCTACGGCTTGGGTACTACGGTGGCTCCTTTGAAGAAGCTGGTTGATAGCGGCATGCTTGGCTGGCCTTTGAAGGTGACAATCTCTGGTCACACAGGCTTTGGATGGAAGTTCTTCTGGGTAGGTAAGGAGAATCTGGTAGAGCAACCTATTCCAAAGCACTTCGACTATGATTTGTGGTTGGGTCCTGCACCTTACAAGCCTTACAACGTACACCGTACTCACCAGACATTCCGTGGATATTGGGATTATGATGGCGGTGGTCTTGGCGATATGGGACAGCACTATATTGACCCTGTACAGTATCTGCTGGGCAAGGACAACACATCTCCTGTAAAGGTTGAGGTTGATGCTCCACAGCAGCACTGGGATGCTATCGGCACATGGCGCAAGATTACTTACACCTATGATGATGGTTGCCAGATTATTCTTCAGGGTGAGGGTTACGAGGATCCTAATGCAGCATATATCGAGGGCCCATTGGGCGCAGTATATAACGGTTTCCGTTGTACTATTCCTAACGTTATGGATAAGCTCAACGAGTTGCCAGACCCAGAGCCACAGAACGTTGATTTCATCGATTGTATCCACTCTCGCAAGAAGTTCGCTCTTAACGAAATTAATGGTTTCCGCTCGGCTACCATCGTGAATATGGGTCTTTGCGCTCTGCGCTTGAACCGCACGTTGGAGTTCGATCCAGTAAACTTGAAGTTCATCAACGACGACGCTGCAAATGCGCTGATCGATCAGCCAATGCGCGGCCCTTGGTCAATGTAATACAAATCCAAAACAAGAAGAGAAATGAAAAGACTATTTATATTAGTGATCATGTTGGCATTGATGCCATTTGCTGGTGTTAATGCACAGGATGCTCGCAACCGCGTCACTTCTACCATCATTGCTGACGCATTGGCATCGCTGCCTGCCGAGACTCCCGAGGTTTACAACAAGACTATGGACGAGTTGGCGCGCACAGGTGCCGAGGGCATCGAGTCTATCTGCGCTATGTTGCGTCCTGCTGCCGAGGGTGTAAACAACTCGGCTATTGAGTACGCTATTTATGGCGTGGCATCTTATGTATCTGAGGACCACCTCACCCTTCAGAACGGTGTGCGTGCCGGTTTGAAGAAGGCTATTGATAAGTGCACCGACAAGCCCACACAGGCATTCCTGATGACTGCTTTGGAGGTTTGTGCCACTGCCGAGGATGCAGAGTACTTCGCATCGAAGCTCTCTGACGAGTATCTTGCCAACTTTGCAGCTCGCTCTCTGGCTACCATCGAGGGTTCTGAGCCTGTGGTGAAGAACCTCATTGCCAACCAGGCAGAGAACGGCTTGAGCAAGAAGTTGCTCGCACAGATTGCATCTTACAAGCATATCCCATCGGTTGAGGCTACATTGCTCGGTTGGTTGGCAGGTGCAACTGACCAGGAGAAGGCACAGATTAACCTTGCACTCGGTTCATGCGGTTCGGCTGACGCTGTAAAGACTTTGGCTGCCGCTGCCGCTCAGGCTAACTACGCATTTGAGACAACCGATGCTTATGGTGCTTATACAAACCTCTTGAACCGCATGGTTAAGGAGAACCCAGCCGTTGCCGAGAAGCAGGCAAAGAAGCTCATGAAGCAGGAGGCTGCCAACGTACGTTTGGAGGGCTTGGATATTCTTGTTCAGCTCAAGGGCAAGGAGACTACTCCACTCGTGCTGAAGGCGTTGAAGGATGACTGCCGCCAGTATCGCTACGGCGCGTTGCGTGCTGCCGAGGCCTACGCTTGCGGTTGTACTTACGCTGCCGTTGCCGAGCAGTTGGCAAAGGCTGATGATGCTGCCGAGATTGATATCCTGAACTGGTTGGGTGCAAACCATGCCACTTCACAGATTGATGCCGTTTGCGCAGAGATTAACGACTCTAACATCGACGTTGTTTGCGCTGCCATTGAGGCTGCCAGCCGAATCGGTGGTGAGACTGCTGCCGAGGCTATCTTCGCAAAGGTTGCTACTTTGGATGTTAATTCTGAGGAGGCAAAGGTTGTTATGAACGCAGCCATTCCTGCATTGCTCGCATTCAACGGCTCGGTAAACGGTGGCGTTGTTAAGGCTCTCGCTGGTGGGGAGGCAAGCAAGGCTGTTGCATATGCTGTTTTGGGCAAGCGTCGTATTCCCGAGGCTGCTGACGCTGTTATCGCTTCGGCAAAGGGCGGCAATGCTGCTGCACAGAAGGTTTTGGCGAATGTGGCAACAGAGAAGGACTTCGATGCTTTGTGCGAGATTTACGAGGCTGGCAAGGGCTCAGCCGTTGCTATCAACAAGGCTATTCAGGATAAGCCAGCTGCCGAGCAGGTTGCTGCCGTTAATGCTCGCATGGCTAAGTCTGGTGACAAGAAGCACCTCTACTACCCAGTATTGGCAAACACAGGCTCTGAGGATGTAATCCCAACTCTGGTTGCTGGTTACAAGGAGGGCAACAAGGAGGGTAAGGCATTTGCTTCAATGCTTTCAGTGAACTCTGACAAGATGATTCAGCCACTCTACGAGGTTGCTACATCTAACGCCGAGTTGAAGGATCAGGCATTGACTCGCTACATCGCTCTTACAAAGGTTGCTGCAATGAACAACGACCGCAAGTATATGAACTACCGCAAGGCGTTGGAGTCTAACCCATCAGTTGCTGTTCAGAACTCTGCTTTGGCTGCTCTTGCAACCACTCATAACTATCAGGGTATGATGCTCGCAGCCGAGTATATGGATAATGAGGCTACTGCACAGGCTGCTGCCAACACAGTTATGCAGATTGCAACAAAGCACCCTGAGTACTACAGCGCCGAGGTTAAGGCTTTGCTTGAGAAGGTTTCTGCCACACTCAACGACGGTGATGCAGTTTACAAGCGTAAGGATATTGAGAAGTTCATCTCGGAGAACAAGGAGGGCGCACAGCACTCTATCATCACCGAGCTTTCAGCCGAGGAGAAGGCCGAGGGCTTCGAGCTTTTGTTCAACGGTCAGGATATGTCGGCTTGGACTGGTAACGTCGAGGCTTACCAGCCAGTAAATGGTGCTATGTACGTTACAGCAGCTTATGGCTCAACAGGTAACCTCTACACCAAGAAGGAGTATTCAGACTTCGTATTCCGCTTTGAGTTCTGCTTCGACCGCGAGGGTGTAAACAACGGTGTTGGTATCCGTACTCCTATGGGCGTTGATGCTGCTTATCACGGTATGGAGATTCAGGTATTGCACCACGATGCTCCTATCTACGCTGGCTTGCGCGAGTACCAGGTACACGGCTCTGTATATGGTATCATCCCTGCGAAGCGTATCAAGTGGGGTCCTCTTGGCGAGTGGCACACTGAGGAGATTCGCATCAAGGGTGACGAGATTAAGGTTACAGTTGATGGCGTAGTTATTGTTGATGGCAACATCCGCAAGGCATGTAAGGGCCACAACGTAGCTCCAGACGGAGGTCGCAACCCATACACTGTTGACCACTTGAACCACCCAGGCTTGTTCAACAAGAAGGGTCACATCGGTTTCCTCGGTCACGGTCAGGGTATCAAGTACCGCCACGTACGTGTTAAGGAGTTGTAATTATACCTTAATATAATATAAAGCCCGAGGCATTGCGCTTCGGGCTATTTTTTTGTAGAGTTAGCTGTGTTTATTATAAAGGGCATCCTTCACTAACTATAACTCACCCTTACGCTCATTACCCTTAATTGCCACATGTACAAGCGCATGAATAACCTCAAATGAGAGATGCTATCATGCTCTTTTATGCTGGAGCGTGCCGGGTTTTTAAGCTCAGAGGAGTGAAAAAGTGATTTTTTTGCATTTTTTTTGCGAAAAAATTTGCAGAGTCAGATTTTTGCTCTATATTTGCACCACGAAACGAGACATGGTGGATTCATCTAAGGGCTAGGATACATGCCTCTCACGCATGACATAGGGGTTCGAATCCCCTATCCACTACAAAAGAACAAAAAAATATAAGGAGTGCAAATCGCACTCCTTTATTTTTTGGTACGAGCGAGGATTAATACTTTTCGCTTTGGTTGAGTTCTTCGGTGGTTAAGGATCGCTTGTCCATCTGGCGCCAGATGTAGGCGATGTAGGCCACGACGGACTTTGCCGAGGCCGAGGAGCAATCCTCGTTGGAGTTCTCGAAGATCAAGCTCTCCTACCGCGTACAGGCGAAGTTTGTGTTGGAGTAGCCTACCAAGCCCCTCCCCATAAACAGAATAACACGAAGCGAGGAGTC
>JAFOHD010000088.1 GCA_017421945.1 Alistipes sp.
CATACCTGGTACGCCGCTCTCCTTCTGCTCTGTGCACTCGAGGATCACCTGAACTCTGTTACCTTTCTTTGCCATTTCTTGTTAAAATTTTTAGTAAACCTTCTTAGGTGCAGCAGCCTCCTTCAATGCGGCAGCCAAGCCCTTCTTGTTAATTGTTTTCATACCGGCAGCAGTCACCTTCAATGTGAACCAGCGGCCCTCCTCCTCAGACCAAAAACGCTTTGTCTTCAAGTTAGTGTTGAACTTGCGCTTGGTCTTGCGGTTTGAGTGAGAAACATTGTTACCCACTACGGCAGTTTTACCTGTGATTTCGCAAACTCTCATTGTTTTTTACTTTTTAGTTTCTATTCCCTCACTTTAAGGGTGCGCAAAGATAAGCAAATTTATTTCAAAATTCAAAATTCCTCACTCTAAAAATAGAATTTTGGTGCAAAAAGATGAAAATATGCTTCGAAACACTATTCTCCCTCTCGTTTCAACTCCTTGTAAAGCATCTCAATGGCGTAGGCCGAGGCGCGATTTACAATCTGACTGCGGTCGGTACCCGAAGGTCGCATCATGGCTATGGTGTGGTGGGGCGTAGCCACCGCAATCCACACCGTGCCGACGGGTTTCTCCAAAGAGCCACCCGAGGGCCCTGCGATGCCTGTTGTGGCTATGGCATAGTCTGCCCCTGTGATGCGGCGTGCGCCCTCGGCCATCTGTCGTGCCACCTGCTCGCTGACCGCACCGTAGCGCATTATGTCATCGTAGCTAACCCCCAAAATGTCGCGCTTCGCCTCGTTGGCATAGGCCACCACGCCCGCAAGGAAGTAGGCCGACGACCCCGCCATGGCCGTAAAGCGTGAGGCTATCACTCCGCCCGTGCAACTCTCTGCTACGGCAAGAGTCTTGCCTCTTTGAGAAAGTATCTGATGCACAAGCTGTTGCACCGAGGCATCCTCGTAGCCCACAATGTTGTCGGGAATGATTTTATAGAGTTGGTTAAATAGCTGGTCAATACTCTTTCGTGCCGCCACGCCATCCTCGCTGTCGTATGTCGAAAGGCGCAGTCGTACAATGTTGGGCGAGGGTAAATAAGCCAATTTCACACTCTTGGGCAGAGCTTCCTCCCACTCGGCTATGCGCTCGGCAAGCATTGACTCGGCAATGCCCGAGGTAATCATTGTGCGGTGGATGTTGGCGTGGAGCGCATAGTGAGCCTTCAGGCGAGGCATAACCTCATCCTCCATAAGATGCTCCATCTCGAATGGAACGCCCGGGAGCGATATGGTGACATGGTCACCCTCCTCGAACCACATGCCCGGCGCTGTGCCGTGGTGGTTGAAGAGTACCGTGCAGCACTCGGGCACCATAGCCTGCGAGCGGTTGAGGGCATTAAAGGCTATGCCGCGCACCGCCAGCATCTTTTCTACATGCTGTGCAACAATTTCGTTCTCAACAAGTTGCGAGGAGTATATGCGGGCCAGGGTATGCTTTGTGATGTCATCCTTGGTGGGCCCCAGGCCGCCTGTGATTATCACAATTTGCGATTGTGTGTGGGCGCGCTTGAGTGAGGCCTCAATCTGCATAGCATCGTCACCGATGGATAGTTTCTCGGCTACGGTAATACCTGCCGCATTAAGTTGTTTTGCAATGCTCACGGAGTTGGTATCGACGATTTGTCCGATTAAAATCTCGTCGCCGATGGTTATGATGGTAGCTTTTATCATGCTTGTGATTTTTATTCTTTCTTGGGCTGTGAGAGCTTGGCCTTGCGCAGACGCTCGTTAAGACCTAAACGCATGTTGCGCATGGATTTTCCGCCCCCATAGATGAACTCTGTCGAGAGTTGTATGAGCGTAGCACCGGCCTTGAGCATCTCCATGGCGTCGTCGGCCGTAGAGATTCCTCCGCACCCGATGATGGGGTAGGAGCCTTTCGCTCGGGCATATATGCGCTCAACAACCTCCAGGGCGCGTTTTTTGAGCGGGGCACCATAGAGTGCGCCCGGTTTGCGGCCAATCTTATGGATGATGTCGGTGGAGTTCTCCAGTCCGTGCCTGCCCACCGTGCCTCCGCATGCCACAATGCCGTCAAGTGGCGTGTCAATCATGATGTCGGCCATCATATCTACCTGCTCGTCGCTCAGGTCGGGCGAAATCTTCAGCAACAATGGACGGTACTGATTCTGCCCGCGGCGGAACTCAAACAGAGGCTGCAGGATTGCCATTATCTGCTCCTTTTCACAGGGCATATATGGCTTGTCGGTGGTGTTGAGTGCGAGGTTTACCGTGAAGTAGTCGGCATACTGGTACAATGGACGGAACAGACGCAGATAATCACGCGGAGCGTCGTAGTCTGATGTAGAGCTGTTTTTTGCCAGATTACAACCCACGATGATGTTGCTTTTGCGACTCTTGATATTCTCAATCACCTGCTCAACGCCATTGCTGTCAATGTCGGCACAGTTAAGTATAGCCTTGTCTTTCTTTAACTTATATAGCGAGGGCTGCTTGGGTGTATGCTGCTCTTTGGGAGTGATGGCCCCCACCTCAACGAAGCCGAAGCCCATAGCCTCCATGGCATCTATAAGCGTGCCGTTGCAGTCGTAGCCCGCAGCCAAGCCTATGGGTGATGGAAATCGCATGCCAAAGGTCTCTACCTCAAGATGTTCAGCCTCGGGGGCAAATCGCTGACGCATGAAATAGCGACCCAGGGGTAGCTTTGCGGCAATCCTTTGACGCCACTTCCTGAAACGCAGCGAGAAATCGGCACTTCGAAGATATTTTATCGGAGCGATAATATCCTTTTTCATTGTTGAGTGAGCTTGATAGTCACAAAGATAATAAAAAAATCTAAAATGATGCCAAAAGCAGTGGAAAGTATGCTTTGCCTAAAAATACTCCTCGCGGTAGGAGTAGTTGTTGCGCATCTGCTCAAACTCTTCGGGGTGAGTTTTCAGCATCTGGCTCTCGCCTGTAAGGTTGCAGTAGCGACCGATGGTGTGACACATCTCCACCCACGAAATATCTCTGCGCATGATGGGTGTGACTTGCGAGGGATACCACTCCTGCAAGGGCAGCGAGAAGTGCTGTGCCATAGCCCTTATGGCGGCTGCCGAAGCGTTTGCCTTGCCCTGCGCCGAGTAACCCGCAATGTGAGGCGTGGTTATAAGTGCCTTATTCAACAGCTTGCGGTTTATAGCTGGCTCATCTTCCCACACATCTATTGCAAGCGTCTGCGAGCAATGGAGCAGAGCCTGTGTGTCGGCAACCTCACCGCGTGAGGCGTTTATGATGGTTGCATGGGTTGGAATGATGTTTATAAGTTCTTGGTTTACAAGATGATGTGTTGCAGAGTCAAGGGGCGTGTGGAAGGTGATGATGTCGGCCTTGCGGGCAACCTCGTGCAGCGGCAGAAAGTCGCCTCCCTCACGTTGCTTGCGTGGCGGGTCGCAGCGCAATATGCGAAAGCCCCACTTGCGGGCATACTCCTCGACAAGCGAGCCCACGTGGCCCACACCTACTATGCCGAGTGTCATATCTTCGGGCTGCCATCCATTATGCTTGGAGAGCATAGCCAAGGCTGCCGCCACCCACTGCAATACACCTGCGGCGTTGCATCCTTGTGCTGTGGTAACTGTTATATCGTGCAAGCGGCAATACTCCAGGTCGATATGGTCAAAGCCTATGGTGGCTGTGGCGATGAACTTTACTTTGGAGCCATCGAGGAGTTGCTGGTTGCAGCGTGTTCGGGTGCGGATGATAAGCAAGTCGGCATCCTTCACCATCTCGGTCGAGATTGCAACGCCATCGCAATACTCCACTTGCATGTATGGTTCCAAGACTCCTGTCACATAGGGAATTGCCTTATCAATTATCGCTTTCATACGCAAAAAAACAGATTTTCCTGGGCGAATATATGCAAAAAATGAAATTTTCTTAACTTTGTTAGGATAAATTCGCTTGAAGTTGGGTGTAATATCAAATAATATGGTATATTTGCACTCTCCTTTGGGACATGAAACGAAGAAAATGAAAGTATTGGTCAAATATTTCGTGTCAGGAATCATAGCAGCGGTGATGGCTATGGTTGTGGTGTCGTGTGGCAGCTCTTCGCAGGGAGGAAAGCTTCAGGATGATGCCGATTCACTGTCGTACATCATAGGCATGAACATTGCCTACAACATCATGGAGATGGATTCCACCGTACGCTCCAACCAGATTATTGCTGGTATTAAGGATGTGTTGGATGGTGAGCCAAAGATTAGCCTTGAGGATGGTAAGTTCTACTTGCTTGCGTACATGAACTATGATGTGTATGAGCGTGTGAGCAAGTACGAGAACCAGTACCTCTCCGACATGGCTGCTTCGGACAATGACATAGAGCGTACCCGTACGGGTTTGACCTACAAGGTTGCGGCTTTGGGTGACATGGGTAAAACGGCATCGCATCCTCGCGATACGATTTCTATCATCTACACTGCCAAAAACATGGCAGGTGTTGAGGTGGATCCCGCTTCGGAGCGCAGCGACACGTTGCGAACAACTCTCAACAAACTTTTTGACGGCTTGCAGGAGGGAGTGAAACTTGTGGGCGAGGGAGGTAAGATTACCCTCTGGATGCCCTCGGGGCTGGCTTATGGAGCTGCCGGTGATGAACAGAAGGGCATCAAACCAAACGAGATGCTGGAGTATGAGGTTGAGATTCTGGAGGTCAAGCGACGTCGCAGATAGACATATGAAGAATTCGATTTAATCAAATATTAATAGTAAAGATGAAAAAGTTAATTTATGGTTTTGCTGTAGTAGTTTTGGCAGCAGTTATGGTAGCTTGCGGTGGCAAGAAGGATCCATATCAGGTAGGTGTGACAAAGGGTGACAAGTCACAGATGGACTCACTCTCTTATGCATTTGGTGTAGCGTTCTCTCATGACCTCAACAGCAACATCCCTGAGATGAAGTTTGATTGGGCTATATTGATTGATGCTGCTCAGGAGTCAATGGTGAAGAAGGAGTCATTCGATGAGGATGCCCAGGTTCAGGAAGGTTTGAAGGTTTTGGAGGATTTCTTCTCTGTAAAGCGTCCTGAGCGTATCAAGAAGCACATTGAGGAGAGCAAGATCGATTCTGTGGATATGCATGATCCTTTTAAGATGCAGGAGTTGCTTGCAAAGTTAGACATCTTTGAGAATGACGATGAGCGTAAGCAGGTTTCTGAGGCTTATGGTTACGACCTGGGTGCCCGTTACCGTTCTATCCGTATTCCTATCCAGGCTTACTGGTTTGCACAGGGTATCGCCGACTATATGATTAATGGCGGTTCAAAGATTTTGAGCGACGAGGCTTCAAACATCATCATGACTTATCAGCTCAACAAGTTCCCTAAGTTCAACAAGGAGGCTTCAGAGGCTTGGTTGGCAAAGGTTGAGAAGCAGAAGGGCGTGCAGAAGACCGAGAGCGGTTTGTTGTATATCATCGAGAATGAGGGCGACACTTCAGTAAAGCCTACTGCTACATGTTCTGTAAAGGCTCACTATGAGGGTAAGTTGCGTGATGGTTATGTTTTCGACTCATCACTCGATCGTGGCGAGCCTGTTGAGTTCTCGCTTCAGGGTGTAATCAAGGGTTGGACAGAGGGTCTTCAGCTCATCGGTAAGGGTGGCAAGATTACTTTGTGGATTCCTTCTGATTTGGCTTATGGCCCAAGCACAGCAGGTATGATTGGTCCTAACGAGGCATTGCAGTTCAATGTTGAGTTGATTGACGTTATCCCCGCAGCTGCTCCAGAGGCACCAGCTACTGAGGAGCCAAAGGCTGAGTAATTGGCTTACATGATATTTGGCGGATGTCGGAGATTATCTGACATCCGCTTTTTTTGTGCTTGCATGGGTGTATTTCGGCTGAGAAGCGAGGAAAATATATTTTTATTGAGATGTAATTGTGAAAAATTAGTATCTTTACGCTCAAATAAATTAAAAACAGTAAGATTATGGAGTTTGAAGGCGTAGTTTATAAGATATTGCCCGCAACGCAGGGTACGTCGGCACGTGGCGAGTGGAAGAAGCAGGAGGTTATTTTCGAGCTGCCACAAGAGTTTTCGCGCAAGGTGTGCGTGGTATTTTTCAATAAGGAGAGCGATGTGGCTCGCTTGAAGGAGGGCGCAACTTATGTGGTGTCGGTGAATATCGAGTCGCGAGAGTACAATGGTCGCTGGTACACCGATGTGCGCGCATGGCGTGTGCAGCCCAAGCAGGAGGAGGCTCCGGCAGCTGCTCAGGTGCCCGATATGCCACCTTTTGGTGAGGAGCCAGCTTACTCTTCACCTGCACCTATGGCTGAGGTCGATGACTTGCCATTCTAAAGCGTTTGTCATGCTATGAAAGAAAAAGTGCTGCTAACCATTTAGCAGCACTTTTTCTTTTAGTTGTTAGCGTTACTCTTCGAGTAAGAGCTTGATATCTTTTGCCTCATACATAGCCCTCAGGTTTTCAAATGTTGTAGAGTAATACTTTCCTCCAATAGAGACATAGAGCTTGATGGTATCTCCTACACCGTCCCATGTGAAGTCATACTCCTTGCGCAGGCGCAAACGATATACTCCATTCTCCTCTACGCTCATTGACCCTATGCGGCTGCCATTAAGCACTCGTGTGAATGATACGAACTGTCCTGCGGGAACGTTTGTAGCTGTGGCAGTTGCGCTGTCGGCGTAGGTGATGTTACCTGTGATGGGGGCGTTGTTGATGTTGAAGGTCTTTGACTTGAATATCACCTCCTCGAGGTTTGAACTAATTGTCACCTTATCCGAAGATACCGTTTCGCTTGTTAGGAAGTCAATCTCAACAACGTGGTCAGTTGCATCTGCTGCTACGGTGTAGATATATCGGCCTACTTTATTTGGGTCCGCCTCAACGTCTTCCTCGCTTGTAGCTAACTTAAGTGTCAGAGCATCGATGTATATCTTAAACTCTTGACCAAAAGGATCAACCGTAGTGCTGGAGTCGAAGTTGTAACCCTTTACATCAAACGAGAGTTTCACAGCACGATTTGGGCCGTAGTCAATACTAAAGTCGGTGATTGCCTCCTCGTCGTTTGTCAGATTAGGCTCGCTTGTGTAGGCAGGTACACCATTGAGCTGGGCATTGAAGCGGAATGCTGGGTAGTTGCGCAACTCAAAGAGCATAGAACGATATGTGTATATAGGAGAGTCCTCAGTATTTTTATCCTTGTAGAGATAAGAGTCATCATTGTTCTTGGTGTAAACCTCGGAGCCTGTATCGCTCTCTGTTGTTGAGTTTGTTGTGAATGCAGCCTTTGATTGCAGGTCGTTTGATGATATGCGAATCATCTCGGCACTTGAGGCCTTATTTGTGTACATATATAGCGAGAAGTGGCTCCTATGCACATCATCGGTTGCGCTATTCTTGAATAAATCAACATAACTCTTTCGTATCGTGAATCCATGTACACGACCTCCCGAGCCCCAATTAACCTCGTCAATAGGCAGGAACTGACATGGGAAGTAGTTGTGAGGCTGTGCTAGTCCATGGGAATTGCTCATCCATGGGTCGTTAGGCAAATTGGCTTTAACGTTTTCGAACTCGCTATCTACATAGAAATTCAAGAATTTAGAGTAGAACAAAAACTCATCTTGCTCGCCATATGAGATATACTCCCCGGTGCTTGAATCCTTCAACTCAATGCGCAGAGGCACAGTAGCACCCCTCTTGGGTGGCACATACATGTAATAAATCTTATCTGCATCGTTGGTTGTAGGCGAGCTTGAGGTTGTAACGTTGCCAATTGTGATAGCACGAGTATGCGCAGCGTAGGTTACCGCTTTGGTCAAGGTTGTGAAGTTTTGAGCCTCGATGGTCACATAATTTAGTGTCGAGCTAGACTGTGAGAGGATGTTCCATAGATATATGTAGTGCTTGCCAGGCTTATCCACTTCCAAGACATATTTGTAACCTTGCTCGTCAATATCCACACCGTTCACACTATTCAGTTTGCCTACTATGCCATAGCCATCCTGGCCTTTGCGGATGATAGGTAGCACCTGACCTACGTTGTTGCGAACATCCAACTCGTTTGAGGTAATCAGCACCTTCATCGGGAATAGCTCCTTGGGGCAATGGTCGGGGATGGTGAACATAAGAGTTACGTTGGCACGAGAATTCTGTGAGCCATCGGTTGAGCCATACACCTGCGAACTAATCCATGTCGGTGTGAACGACTGGGTCCTCACGGTTACCACGCGAATCTTACGTTGCAACTGACCATACTTTACCAGGATGGTTCCTTCTAACACATCCTGGTCGGCTGGTATGGGGTTAAGGTTAAGTGTGATAGAGCCCATACCTGTGGTGGTGTCAAATGACACATGTGAGCCACTTTGGCCAACTATCAAAGCGTTGTTCATGGTACTTGATACTATCTGCTCCTCCTCAATCCAGCTGATTGATAGCTTCGATGGGTCAATGACATTTGTACCCAAAGCCTCCACGTTAAACTTAAGATTTATAGCGTAGTCATTGTTGGTGATATCGCTTGCATTGTTTACGACGCGGGTCTTGTCAACGGTGAGCTTATATTCGTTATTCTGCACCGATTTAACCTCGTCGGATATCGACAACCAGACGTTGTTTGTCGCAGGCGTATTCAGAGCCTCGGCAAATGTCGCCACTCCAAACCTTAGTTCTCCTACGATATTTATGTTGTAGTGATGGTTACGACGCAAAAGCACCTGCTCGCCGTTGCTATCGGTGAGAGTCGCTCGGTAGTAGAGCTCCGTGCCACCATTATTAATGCCTCGGATGATTACGTCCACAGGATCTGCACTTGTGTTTTCGGTCTCGAAAATAAAGGTCTCTGGCGATGTGTTTACATCCATTATATCGCTGAGCTTATCCTTATTCTCGGCGATGGTTACAAACTCCATGCTGCGCCAATCTGTGCTGCTGCCTGTTGTCTCTACGAGAGGAAAGCTGGGCGTGAATGTCGAGCATGAGTATGTAGGGAAAGCGTAATTCGAGTGGTATGGAGCAACTGTACCGAATGCTTGTGTGTTGCACACAGTGAATCCCGTTACGGTAAACTCATCGCCTGCCCACTTGCGTCCTTTATCATCCTCTTCAGCACCCTCCGACGAGACTGTTATCTTCGCCTGATTACGGAGCAATACGATAGGGTTGCCCCTGCCGGCGATGTTTTTATGCTTCTCTGTTGTTGGGTTGGTCTCGATAGTTATCCAGTCGAGAATAGCCTCCGATGCAGAGCGGTTTGCGCCTGCCTCGGTGTAGAGCTCTGTTACATTCTCGGGAATCTCAACTCGGGCCCAATATATGAGCATGCCCGCACTACCCTCAAGTACCGACATAACCTCCTCCTCGTGTTTGTTCGCCAAGTCAGCTTCCGAGAATTGCGACATGTTCTGATTGCCCACAAGGTGCATGATACGTGTGGTGTTGGGAATTACGGCATCGAATATACCTCCGGCTTCAGGGTCTGCTATGTCAATTGTAACCGATGCCGATGCGGTAGATATAAGCAATCCATTCTTGTCGAAACATAATACCGCCATGGTCTGGACACCCTTGCCATCGGGATCAACGGCGCGAGTATCAATCATGATTGGGTCGGGAGCTACGGCATTGAAACTTATGGCAACCTCGTCCTCGCTCACCGAAGGTGTTGCATCAATAGCTTCTCCACCCAGAATGGTGTCGCTGTGGCAAGCTGCCAAAAGTGCAATCATCGCAATGGCGAATGTTATATTAAATAGTCTCTTCATATCTGTTTGTTCATTTATTCGGTTGTTAATGACTAATAAGCGTCACGTATGCAACGTATGAAGTAACCGTTGGTGTTTCCTGCGCCCTTTACTGACTTTGAAGGTGATGCGCAGAAGTAGTTTGCTCCTGCCAAGACCACATCTACGGCTCCATTCTCCTGGCCCTGCAATGTGGCGATGATACGAATCTCCTCGGCTGTTGGCAAACGCCAATCCTTGTAGTGGTGTACAGGCTCGCCTTCATCCCATGTGTTGTTATTGTTCAGGTCGTCGTAGTAGGTCTCGACATAGTTCTTGCACTGGTCAATGGCGCGAGCATATGCCGAGTCGCTGATTGCGCTGATTGAGCTTGTTACACCCAGCTGCGATGCAATCATAAACGAAGGCGAGACAAGTAATGCATTGTCGGCACTATCGTCGGTCTGTCCATTCTCAACATCGGTTGTGAGGTTACCTTGAGCATCCACAATTCTTGGACGCCCCACGGTGTAGTCACCCGATGTGGCGGTCACATGAACGTGGTACATGCGCTGGTTACCTGGGTCCTTACTGTCGGAGTAGCTCCATCCGTTTTGGGTGCCATTTATGCGGTATGAATCAAGGTTCGATTTGCCGATGTTGTCACCCGTAGTGTAAACACTTCTTACTACATCGGATGTGAAAACCTCCGATATGCTGTTGAAACGCTTGCGATAGCTCACACCCTCCTCGGTGTACTCATAATAATAGTTACTGTTTGACGATGTCAGTTCCTTGCCGTCTGCATAGTAGTTGCCGTTGCGGTCGGTCTGCACCGCTGAGTAGCTATCAGATCCATCCACCTTTGTCCAAGTTCCATTGTCGTAAACCTGGATATATGTGCTTCCCCAATATGCAGCTGTGAGATAGTTCGCAACGCGATTCTGGAAGTGTGTAGGCTCTGCGCCGGCCTCGCTCACGAAGTCAGAACGGTAAGAGAAGAATCCCTGGGTGTTGGTGATATAAATTACGGGGTATTGCATCACCAAGAACTCTTCGGTGAGTCCGTGCTCATTCTCCACCACAAACTCAATATAACGAATGGTGTTGTAGTGCGAAGGCTCATTGTCACCAAATCCATCAATGATATTCTGCTTCTCCTGCTCATATATAGCCAAGGCGTCCTGGTAACTTTGCATAGCGGCATTGTATGTTGCCAATTCGCTCTCATAAACGCTTAGTTCGTTTAGATACTCCTGATACTTGGTTGAGCTTTTCCAACTCTCCAAATCGGTGTTGTACTGCTGCAAATCAACTACATACTCATCGTAGGCATCCTTAAGTTCGGGCCACTCGTTGTACTCGTTGAGTGCTGCGTCGTACTCATACTGGGGTGCAGAATCGCTTGTCCATGCGCTCCAATCCTCCCACCAGCTGTCGGGGTCAGTCTCGAAATCACGATTCCAATCACTCCACCCGCTGTTTTTAGAATATGTACGAGTTCTCTCGCGTGTACGTGTGCGCTTATAGAATGTTACCGAACCATCGGCGTTGGTGATATATTGATACTCTGTTTGTGTCTGAGTTTGTGTTTCCGTACGGTTATTCCTACCTCCGGTTGTAACCGACTCAGATGTTATCTCCGTCTCCTTAACATAATCAGCCGGGTTGGGCTCAGCAGGGCGTGCGCCCGGATCAATCACCTCGAGCGGTTTCTGTGGCTTGCCATCGGGCTCGACGGGCTCTAATGGCATCTGTACGTCGGGGAGCTCGGGCTTTGTGAGCGTGGCAATAGCCTGGTCAATCTGCTCCTGTGTAGCAGGAATGATTGGCGAGTTGATGGTAATGCCTCCATTCAGAACATTCTGCTCGGCCACAGCATTTACACTATTTGCAGCATCTTCATTGATGGTTTCAAGGTATGTCTTTTGGCCAAATTTATTGTAGTAGTATATGGCTTTTAGTGTAGTACCATCCACCTCCACATCTTTAATCTTAACGCCCGTAGCGGGGATGAAAGAAGATGAAGAGAAGGTAAGCTGGTCGGTATCAATATTGGTGTTGTAGATATGTACCGTATCGCGGTTGAGCATCAGATACTCTGGGTCGTTACCTGATTCGCCAATATTTATGTTTTGGGCAACCCAATTGTAGGTGTTGAACTCAATGTTTTCCAATACGATAGCCGAACTCTTGCTTGTTGCTCCGATGGCGTCAATCGTAACATTAACCTCATAGAGTTTGTTACGCTCAAACTTACGCTCCTTGGTCATAGGTAAGCGATACCAGTTATGAGTGCGTATGCTCCAGCCTTCATGTGTGGTATAATCCGTTGATGCAGCCTCGTTCCAACGAATAGGGATGTTTACAACCAGGTTGGTGGCATCCTCGGCGGAATTCCAACTGTAAGCATAGCTGTAACCTACGAGTTGTATATTGTGGTTGGGCAATGCTTCAGTGTGTGTGGCATCTTGTGTGAAGATGAACGAGTAGTTATTGCTATGTTCTTCGGATGTTGATTGTACTGTAGGATTTACCACCCGAGTGGCAGATGCAAGCAAACTTGTTGTAATTGGCAACTGATAGAATGTGTATTCGGCTGTGCCGACGTCAGTTACGGTGCCTGAGCCATCCTTTGCCTCCAGGTAATTGTGAAGCTCTACGTTTTTGCCCTGTTTGATGTTTATGACAATCTTGGCTGCAGCACGATACAAGGTCGCATTGAGGTTGGTGTTCTCGCTTGCATTACCATTGTTGAGGACTACCGCCCTTACCTCCTGTGGTTCGGTGTTGCCCGAGTATGCCACGCCATCCATCAAAAAGAGCGCAGGAGCATCCTCGTTGATAATACTTCCGTCAGCTGCACGGAAACCCGACAGATGAAGATTCTCATCTTCCTGAACATGGCGCTTAAGGTCATCAAGGTTGTCAATAGCCTCATTTTGAAGGTCGGCTTTGCAGTTTGCTACAAGGAATACCCAATATGTAGCATTGGCCGCAAAGGTGTTACGCGCCCTCGATATCGATAATGAGCCACCTCCGATGTCTGGGTTTGCTGTTCTGTCAATACGCTCGCTGTGTACCTTATTCTCTGCGGCATCGAAGATAAAGAGGTCAATCCACTCAACTCTCGACTCCGAGTCGGTGTCCTCCACTGCGGCACGCATCTGAACGCTTCGGCCCATAGAGGTTGTGATGGTGATTTTATTCTCACCTACGACCTCGTTGTCGATTGAGTCGCTCTTGGTGCATGCTACGAATGTCACGAGCAGGCAAAATGCTATGTATGAGATATATTTTTTCATCTTCTAATAGTTTTTAGACTATGGGTGAGCTACTTGCTTGATTGTAATCCAGAACATGTCGGGGTGGTTATCCTTTGTGGTGGTGTCCCAGTCGCCGAAAGGATAGTATAGGCCATTGTGCTGAGAACCCTTGTTGATGATAAGCAAAGGGTTGGCCTCGGGATTCCATTCCGGGCGGTGGGTGATACCCAATTTTGGATATTGACCTTCGTTGTCGCCCTTGGCAATGACCACAATCTTGTACCATGTATCGGCCATGGCTGTGATTTCGGCATCTGTAACTTCGCGGGTATAGCCCTCGGCCATTACATTGCCCGAAGAGTCGAGGTTTGAATATACCTTAATCTGATAATCGTCGGCCGATGCGTTTGAGAGTGTAGGCTTCCAGGTGATACCTATTGGGCTGTCCATCTTGAAGTAACCCACAAATGCACCTGCTTCGGGGTTTGCGTTGTCGTAATACAACGTAGGAGTGATAGTGGGGGCTGCGGCCGAGCTACTTGGTGCAGTCATAAGCTCCGAGTGTACGGGGTTTGCGAAGTCAATGTTCCACTCCACTTCGTCCCACTCTGCAACGATATACGAGAGTTGAATCTGTCCATTGGCTTGCACCTTGGCCTGCACGTGGTAGTTGTGGTTGCGTACAACAGCCTGGTTGATACCTACATATCGGGTTATAGGAGTGCCTCCGTCAACAGAGTAGCTAATCTCGTAGTAGTAACCATTGCCTGAAGGAACGCCCAATCCATCTTGCGCATAGCTGCATGATTCTGAGTTCTCATATATGAAACGCGAACCAAGGAGTTGCTGTGTGTTGGCTGCGGCACTTACTGTTACGGGTGCCGAAATAAGGTCTATGCTTGTTGCTTCGCTCTTGGTTGCGGGCTTGTTTGTGCCAAACCACGAGGTTGAGGCTGCTTCAGACTCCAGGTCGCCGGCCAAAGCTTTAGAGAGTATCATACCCTCTGTTGGGATAGCACGGCTTATAAGTTTTAGTGACTGTATCTCAAGATTGAAATCACTTGCTCGAGCTATCGAGAACTTGGTCTTCGCAATTGTGCGGAATACTTTCAGTGCGGCTGGTACGCAGTTGTTGGTTGAGTGAAGGTTGCTGGGTGTTACCGCAACGTCACACCAATGTGTTACGGGCATAGCCTCGGGTGTGGCAGTGGTTGTATCGTCGTTTATGCTACTCTCCATTACTGCCTGGCTTACGAAACGACCGCTTATGAGCTGGTCGTGCGTAGTGCTGGAACTGAGAGCAATCTGCTCACCCTGAGCATCGGTGAATAATGTCTTGTTGACCACAGCCACAACGCGATACAAGCCTCCATTGCT
Organism: Alistipes sp.; assembly: GCA_017421945.1. Taxonomy (GTDB): domain Bacteria; phylum Bacteroidota; class Bacteroidia; order Bacteroidales; family Rikenellaceae; genus Alistipes. The sequence continues at coordinate 14,379 of JAFOHD010000088.1, forward strand.
GCCGCACATCTTCACGGGTAGATGTATCGATATAGAGGAGTATGTTGCAGTTGTGGGAGTGTATTCTCTCCAGCCTACCAATTGATAGCCATTATTCACGTCGAACGCCCACAACATGATATCCTGAATCTTGTCACCTTGCATTAAAGAGGTGTTGCTGCTGCGTGTCAGCGTTACCTGCAACATTGCCTCTTGTGTAGGGAAGTACTCCTCGTTAATGCATGATGTAAGGAGTGCGGCGAGGTAAATAGCGAGTGATATGTATTTCAACGTCTTCATCGTCGTAATCCTTTATTTGTTTATATCATAATCGGGATTGACATTGTGAATCATCCATTCGGGAATAGTCACAAAAATGCCTATATTCTTGAATTCCACAACGATAGGAATAAGTACTTCCTGCTTTGTGACATCAATCTGTGGAAATCTCGCAAGGAAATCCTTTAACAGAAGTGTGTGGATGACCTCACCTGTTACTTTGTTTACCAGCTCAAACTCCACGTCACAATTTGTGCTGTGACGCATGATGTTGAAATAGCCTATATGCTCACCCGTTTTGGGTTGATATACAATAGTGGGGTCATATGTCATTTTATCACCATGAGCGCGATTGTTGAAATCGGTCTGTGGCAAGAGGTTCTTTACACGTAACTCAAGTATGCCCTCGGCGCGTGTTGCTTGGGTCTTGATAGGGGGATATCCCTTTACAGTGTAGGAAACCTTGAGGTGCGAAGAGCGGAATGGAACATCGTCCTCATACCAATAATCTGAAGGGATGGTAATACTCTTCTTGCCTAGGTATAGCGAGTCGTTTCCCTCAACCAATCCATTGGGAACATTTGGATGGCGGAAATAGGTTTCGCTAAGGTTCTTGTTGGATGCATTATATATTTCAGTAAGGTTCAAATCATTACCCACACCCACCACTTGGTATGTACCTGGTGAAAGGTTTAATTTTGTGCCCTGAAATGCTTTCAAATCGTTCTGCTCGATACGTTTGGTTTGTACCAAATTGTTATCTTTATCGAAAACATACAGGCTTACGCATGTGATTTGTTGTGGGAATATGTCGTAAGTCTCGTCGCCTGTGTAGCTGAAGGTGAGCTTGCATCTCTCACAGTCGTCGTAATTCTCCATGATGCAGCTCGTGAGCAGAACGAACGAGACGAGCGGCAAGCATAAGTATAAAAATCTCTTCATTTTATATCTCTTTTGCGGCGCACATACGCGCCTGATTGTTTTGGTTAAAAACTCCCCCTCCCGCAAGAGGGGAAGTTGGGTAGATTAAAATTTATTTGCCGAACTCTGGCTTGATGTTGTGAATAATCCAATCGGCAATAGTCACTGTTACATTTATACAGATAAGGTTGTCCTCGTTAAGCAAGTCATCCTCGCTGAACTCAACAGCCATCTTGTAGATGTGACCCTTCTCAAAGTTCTCGAGAGGCGTTGTACCCTCGTTGTAGGTTGTTGTTGTGATAGTGTGCTCAGGATTAGGATATGCCGTTGTTGTTGAGGTAGCATCCATTGTAATTGACAAAGGATATGTTGTCACTGCACCGCCGGCAAAGTTCCAAGACCACACTTTATTGTTGTCAGCCTCTGGAGTGGTTGTAACGGTAGAAACAGGGTTTGTAGCGTTAAGTACGTTGGACAAAGCCTGCTCCATTGTACCCAACATAATCTTCTTGAAAGTGAGCTTGTCGAAACCTACAGTGCTAGGATTGCCGTCATACTCACGTGCGCCCAAATCAATGCAGCTGATTGAGCTAATCTCAACTCGAGCTACGTTAGGCTTAACTGTTGTAGAGGCTGAAAAGAGAGGGTACTTCACGTCAGAATCCACGGGGTCTGTACAGTCGCCCTCATATTCAAATGTGCTTGATACGCCAAATACGATGATATCGCCAACCTCTGCACCAATCTGTGTTGTTGGAGAGTCGTCCCACAGCTTCTGTGCAGCTGCTACCGATGTAGGTGTAGCGGTTAGATATCCATTGTCGGAGCCGATTACAAAGAACTGGGTTACAGTCTCGGGCAAACCGTGGAAAGTGTATGTGCCACCAACCTTGGTACCCTGCTTCAATTCAAATGCGCCGCCATCAACCTGGTTACCCTGATTGTCGCAGAATACAATCATCAAATCCTCAATGCTTGCACATTGATAGCTACTCTCTGGCGAGGGTGAAGTCACAGCCTTAGTGGTAGAAGCCATGTTAGTGATGCTGATAGTGATACTCTTGTGGTTAGAGTCCAATGTGGGAGCATCATCCTTGCTACAAGCCACCATAGCAGAGATGGCAAGAGCTGCAATAAATAATTTCTTCATAATAAATTAGGTTTAATGGATTATTAATTAATGTATTAATTGTTTATAAACTTTCAATATGTTTGTTCAGTTCGACTAAGTTGTGCTTTGCATCAGCATTACCCATCTCTGCAGCCTTTGTCCATGCTTCAAGAGCAGCCTGAGATTCTCCCTTGGCCACATAGGCGTTGCCCTTAGCCGAGATAATGCGGGCATCGTTTTGGTCACTCTTTGCAAGGATTGCCAATGCTCCATTGTAGTCTTTAGCCGCCATCTTCACAGCTGCAGCATTCACCGCCGCGGCAACAACCGTAGGATATGTGTTGGCTGCAACCTCCATTACGTGATTGTACTCCTTGGAACCCTTCTCGTAAGAGCCGGCTACCTTATACAGTTCGCTCAGCGACAACTTGCGAGGATTGCTATCAACCAATGCGCGAGCCTCCTCGAGGTTGAAGTTGCGTACATTATATACTATGCGGTAGTCGTTACGGCGCAAGCGAGGGTACATCTCATTCAACAGGCGCTGATAGATTGTAGGAGGTGTTAAGTCCTTAAACTTCTGGTCTTTCTGGTCGAGTGTTAAGTCCTCTCTCGCGATGATTGCATATACCTTATCTCTATCCAGCAAGCCTGGTGTCTTATCAACCTCGGCCTTAAGGCCTGCCCAATCCTCACCTCGACCTATTGCTTCGATGTGTGAACGCTCAATGCCTGTGTGCGCAGAAACATAGTCGGCAAGTGACTTAGCACGATTCTCCGACAAACGCTGGTTGTGCTGCTGGGTAGCCTCGGGCGACGCCCAACCCTCAATGGTGATTGAAGTGATTGTAAGGTCGGTATCATCATCTACCTTCTCGATTGAGTTAATCATCGCAGCAAGTTCGCCCTCGTTGTTTTTATACTTCTCCAGAATCTCATATCTATCGACCTTAAAGTTGATATAGGCTGTGAGTGACTCGTCGCGTACCTTGATAGGCTCAGGCTCGGGCTCAATGAACGACCATATGTAATTGGGATTGTATATCTCATGCAAGAAGCGACCTACAGGGCTCTCTCCCAACGCCACCAGCTCGGGATTACATCCGCAACTACTCTCTTTAATCTTTACTGTAGCACCTCGCATCCACTCCTGGAACTCTATCTCGGTAGAGTATGCCACCGACTGCTTTTGCCCGGCCTTGCGCTCGGCGCGCTTTGCCTTACGCTCGGCGTAGAATGGATCCTCGGTTGCTGTGATGTCATCATTACGCTTGTGGTAGAGGTATTGGCGTCGTCCCATAACCTCCACAGAGGGCAGCTCCAACGATTTGTCGCCCTTCTCAATGGTTGGTGTTAATATCACAGTCTCGTCGGCGCCGATTTCGAGATTCGAGATGTCGATATCCATCGTCATCTCCACCTTGTTCCCTTTGCGTGTAGAGCTGAGGTTTGTCACTTCGCCCGTACCTTCCATTATCTGCTGCGCCATAGCAGGAGCAGTAAACAATAGTGCTATAATATATATAACTATAAATCTTCTCATATCATAAACATTTTAGAAGAGGTAAACCAAATTGAAAGCAGCCTTCGTTGGCCCATAATAGATGTGGTCATCGCTGCCGATTTTCTCGCCACATTTTGGACAGTAATACTTGGTGAACTCGGTGTAGGCAGCTCCCACACAAAGTTCAAGTTCAAGGTTCCAGTGCTTGCCGAGCATCCATGCGTAACCATAGCCTAATCCTGCACCTACAAACCAACCCTCATAGCGGTGGTCGTCTAACTTTTCGAGGTCAGAACCCAGGAAGCTGGGAAGGTTTATGTTTCCGATGTTGTACTGCCCGCCTAACAGATGCATTGCGAGGAAGTGTCCTCCAAATTTGCGGCATGTCCAGTAACGAAATTCGGGTTGTACAAGCCAATGCTTCCATTTTTTATTTTCCGAGAACTGAAAAGGGTTCCAGTTGCCAGATAAATCAAATGTCCACTTCTCGGCCATGGCAACCTCCACGCCGAGGTTCATGGTTGTTGTAGCGTCGTAAAACAGATTGCTCTTCAACGCCCACTCCTGAGCGCTCGACTCTTGGGAGTAGCCCAATGCCCACAATCCGAATAAAATAAATAAGAGTTTCTTCATCGTATTTAAGTTTTCGCGTTTTATTCTTGGGTTACTTGTTTTTGGCCTTCACAAACGAAAAATGTTTGATTTTTCATATTTCTTGTTGTAAAATGCAAGTATTCAAAAGTAATAAAGTATTCCACTACAAAAATAATATACAAATTGTAAAATCAAAATAAATTTAGTAATAACATATGCATATATGCAAAGTGTTGAAATATAATACAATACAACGATAAAATGAATATGTTACGCATGTGATATTATTTCTTTAATAGAACAAAAATGCTCTAAAGCACTATTATTTACGGCGGGTAGCCATTTTTTTATAATAGATATAAAAAATGACTTTTTGATAATGATTTTATAGCAAATTAATGGTGATACTGTCATATTGTAATAATTTGAAATTTCAATTTAGAATGGAATTTGAAATTTTATTCTAAATGGGGCTGCTTCATCTCGTCGTTTTTTTATCTGGGGCTCTTTTTTTGCCTCCGAGGAATATGGATAAATATTCGATAAATATTCCTATTTTATCGCAAAAAAGTTATTTCGGTGATAAAAAACACTCTTTTGTGATGAAATGCCCGGTTGTTGTGCATAAAAATATCCTCGCAGACGATATGGGCTGCATTGAAATAATGACATTTGTAAATAAAAAAAGCTGCCCCCGAAGGAAGCAGCTCTAAGATTATGAGAGTTAGACTTATTCGTCGTAACTACTATTAACCCAGCAATGGGTGCAGAGTGATTCTTTAGGCAGACCGATGGCTGCAACTAAATCGTCCAGACGCTGGAACTTGAGCGATGTAAGTTGCAGGTGACGGCACATGATATCCACCATCTCCTTGTGCTTCTGGCTGTCGGGATTGGCGTACTCCTCGAATACTGCATCTGAGATATTGTCTGTACCTTCCATGTCGCGGATGACGCGGCGTGCGTAGAGGTCGTACGTGCTGCGTGATGTTGAGAAGTTTAGGAAGCGGCATGGGAAGATGAGCGGAGGGCACGCAATGCGCATGTGTATCTCCTTAACGCCCTCGTCAAGCAGCTTCACCACGTTGTCCTTGAGCTGTGTGCCTCGCACAATGCTGTCGTCCATGAAGACAATCTTCTGGTCGTGGGTGAACTGACGGTTTGGCAGCAACTTCATCTTGGCCACCAGGTCGCGCATCTTCTGGTTCTGTGGCATGAAGCTGCGTGGCCATGTGGGCGTGTACTTCACAAAAGGACGCTTGTAGGGGATGCCCTTCTCGTTGGCGTAGCCCACAGCGTGACCAACTCCCGAGTCGGGGATGCCGGCAGCGAAGTCGGCGTCGGTATCCTTGTCGCGGCGAGCCATGGAAGCTCCGCAGCGGTAGCGGCTCTCCTCTACGTTTATACCCTCATACCAGGCTGATGGATAGCCGTAGTAAACCCACAGGAATGAACATATCTGCATGCGCTTCTGAGGTGGAGTAATCTGGCGTACTCCGTCGGCTGTAATCTGTACAACCTCACCCGGACCCAGGTCGCGCATATACTCATATCCCAGGTTGTCGAAACTTGAGCTTTCGCTGGCGCACACATAACCCTTGTCGTTCTTGCCGATGATGATGGGTGTGCGGCCAAACTTGTCGCGTGCTGCATATATGGCGTGGTCGGTGAGAATCAGCATCGAGCATGAGCCTTTAATCTTCTGGTGAACAATGTTGATACCGTCCTGGATGTTCTTGCCAAGACCGATAAGCACTGCAACAAGCTCCGAGGCGTTTATCTTTGAGTCTGAAAGCTCGGCGAAATGGTGACGCTCGTCAAGCAGCTCCTTGGTGAGTTCCTCAATATTGTCAATGCGTGCTACGGTAGCCACAGCATAGCGGCCCAGATGCGAGGTGATGGTGATGGGCTGTGATTCGCAATCCGAGATAACACCTATACCCATCGTGGCATTTCCAAATCGTGGCAGCTCGCTTTCAAACTTGTTGCGGAAATATCCATCCTCAAGCGAGTGGATAGAACGCACGAATCGTCCTTCATTTACGAAAGCCATACCAGCTCTCTTTGTTCCGAGGTGTGAGTGGTAGTCGGTGCCGTAGAACACCTCATTTACACATTCATTGCGACTGACGCAACCGAAAAAGCCTGACATAAGTGTGAGTTTAATAAATTTCTAATCATCTTGCAGTTATCGCAAAACGTGGAATGCACTCTCACATTCACGAGTGCAAATATAAAAAAGAATTTAGAAATTGTTTATAATTTCATCTAAAAACTTGAGCCGGCTATGAAATATGTTTTACTGTTGCGGGTTAAAAGTCCAGCAGCTTGTATCGTTCACGTGTTGCAGACATCGAAATTTTTTCCTGGTAATGCCACCACTCCTTCACATAGGGGCGCAAACCCACCTTGTCCATAATCTCCAGCAGCAGAGTGCGATTCCTTGCGGCCCTGTCCGAAATCAAGCCCTCGCGGCGCAGTCGCTCTACATAGGCCTTATACTCAGCTAACGAGAAAGCCTTGTCCTCACCCACCCATGCCTTGCGGGTGAAGTCGTCGAACCCGGCACCCATCTCCAGCGGCACACCCTCTCCATCCACGATGGTCAGGTCCACTGCCACGCCGTAGTTGTGTCGGCCTCCTCGTGTGCCGTCGGCAACGTATGCAGTGTAGGGTGTGCCCTCCACGGCCTTTCGCATCTGGCGCTGCACGCTTATGGGGCGTGCGGCATCATAGATGAGCAGCGAGTAGTCGGGATGCAGCGTGCGCAGGATAGCCTGCGCCTGAACAACCTTGCGGGCGAAGTGGGGTAGCAGGTATGCCCTCTTCAAGTTCCCATACATATTCTTGCCCACGAAATTATCCTCGGTGGCATATTTCAGTTCCACGCCTATGTCCTTGTCCAGAGTCTGCACATCCACCAGTCCGCAGCGTTGCATCTCAAGGTCGAAATCCACCTGCTGGGCTGGGGCTGCAAGTGCAAGAAGAAGGAGTGTAAATAGAGCAGTTATCTGTTTTCCCATGTTGTGAAGGGGTGCTTTAGAAGTTGTGAATTGTAGTAACGTCTGTCGCCTGTGACCTCCTCGCCCAGCCACTCTGGATGTGGGTACTCCTCATCCTCCGATGTAAGCTCCACCTCGGCTATCACCAGCCCTTCGTTTGCGCCATAGAAGCGGTCAATTTCAAATATATGCTCACCCACGGGCACTATGTAGCGGGTTTTCGATATGGTTCCACGGCTGTACTTAAGTAACTCTCGAGCCTCCTCCACCGGAATCTCATACTCCCACTCCGAGCGTGACATGCCCAGAGCATTCGAGCGGCCTTTGATTGTGAGGAATCCCTTGTCGTCGCGTGTGCGTATGCGCAGCGTCAGCTCGTCTGATTTTGCCACGTAACCCTGCTCTATGCGGGTTGCTGAGCTGACGTAGGGCATGAAGTCGCCCTTGATGAGAAACTTGCGTTCAATCTCTTTTTTCATTTTTGCTATATCTTTGCCACAAAATTACTATATTTGCATAAATAATAAAAAGTGTACCAAGATGAAATCAACATTTAGATTTATAATCATCGCCCTTGTGCTGCTCTCGGTAGCCTGCGGCAAGACCAATCCTCACCTGAAGCATGCCCAGCAGATGAAGGAGACCATCTATGAACTTTATGATGTTGACCAGACCCCTCTTCTGGCGGAAAACTATCCTCAGGATGTTGCTTCCGAGGCTACATATCTGGCCGAGGGTGCTGATAACAAGGTTAATAAGTACTCCTACCTGTGGCCCTACTCGGGTACGCTGTCGATGATGTCGGCTCTGTATGAGGCTACGCTCGATGATAAGGTGCTTCGATTTATTGATGAGCAGATTATCCCCGGACTTAAGATGTATCACGACACTTCGCGCGAGCCTTATGGTTATTCGTCATACATCACTGCCGATGAGTCTGACCGTTTCTATGATGACAACATCTGGCTGGTGATTGACCTGGTGGATTTGTACACCCTCACCGAAAAGCAGTCATATCTTGACATGGCCCTTGATATATGGAACTTTGTGTTGAGTGGTCGCGACACGGCACTTGGTGATGGTATCTATTGGTGCGAGCAGAAGCGTGACACCAAGAACACATGCTCAAACGCACCTGCGGCGGTGGCTGCGCTGAAACTCTATAAGGTTACGGGCGACAGAAAGTATTTCGACCAGGGCGAGAATCTCTACACATGGGTGTTTTACAGCCTGCGCGACAAAGATATGCTCTACTTCGACAATGTGTCGCTCAAGGGAAAGTTCGACAAGCGTAAGTTCTCATACAACAGCGGTCAGATGGTCGAGGCGGGCGTGTTGCTCTACGAGGTTACAGGCGACAAACAATATCTTGAGCATGCCAAGGCTACCGCAGCGGCGTGCATGCAGCAGTGGGGCAAGCAATATACCAACGAAGGTGGCGAGACGCTCTACATCGTTGAGTCGGGCGATGTGTGGTTTGACGCTGTCATGCTACGAGGCTTCCTTGCTTTGTGGCGTGTCGAGAAGACCGACATATTCCTTGATGCTTATGACGATACACTGAACTATGCGTGGTATATGGGACGTGACGAGAATGGTCTGTTCGGCAAGTATCTCACCCACCGCGAGGAGGGCGAGCAGAAGAGCTGGCTGCTGACGCAGGCCGCCTATGTCGAGATGTCGGCACGCATGGCTGCCGTTGATTGGCAACGTGCAGAGGAGGAGTAAATAAAAACCGAGATTCATCGAATCTCGGTTTTTTATTGCAGTTTTGGCTGGAACTATACCACGCCCTGCTCGAGCATTGCCTGTGCCACCTTCATGAAACCTGCGATGTTGGCACCCTTCACATAGTTGATTTTGCCGTCAGGCTGCTCGCCATAGCGCACACATGCCGAGTGAATCTGCGACATGATGTAGTGCAGCTTGGCATCCACCTCCTCGGCCGACCATGAGAGGTGCTGTGCGTTCTGTGTCATCTCCAGACCCGATGTTGCCACGCCTCCAGCGTTTACCGCCTTGCCCGGAGCAAACAGGATACCCGCCTTCTGGAATGTCTCGATAGCCTCGGGCGTGCAACCCATGTTCGACACCTCAGCCACGCACCATGTGCCGTTTGCCACAAGCTCCTTCGCATCCTCACCCGTAAGCTCGTTCTGGAAGGCGCAAGGCAGAGCAATGTCGCACTTTACGCTCCACGCCTTCTTGCCGGGGGTGAATGTAGCGTCGGGGAATCGCTCGGCAAAAGGAGCAACAATATCGCGGTTTGAAGCACGCAACTCCAGCATATAATCAATCTTCTCGGGTGTCATGCCATTGGGGTTGTAAATTACGCCGTCGGGGCCCGAGATGGCAATTACCTTCGCCCCAAGCTCGGTAGCTTTTGTAGCAGCACCCCACGCCACGTTGCCGAAGCCCGAGATGGCCACCGTCTTACCCTCGATTGACTTGCCCGCCTGATGGAGCATATGCTCGGTGAAGTAGAGCGCACCAAAACCCGTAGCCTCGGGACGCACCAGTGAGCCGCCCCATGTGAGGCCCTTGCCTGTGAGTACGCCTGTGTTGTACTCGCGCGCCAGCTTCTTGTACATGCCATACATGTAACCAATCTCACGACCGCCTACGCCCACGTCGCCTGCTGGCACGTCGGTGTCGGGGCCAATGTTCTGCCACAACTCAAGCATGAAGGCCTGGCAGAAACGCATAATCTCGGCGTCGGACTTACCCTTGGGGCTGAAGTCGGAGCCTCCCTTTGCACCTCCCATAGGCAGTGTGGTGAGTGCATTCTTGAATGTCTGCTCAAAGCCGAGGAACTTCAGCATTGAGGGATTTACGGCAGCATGGAAGCGGATACCTCCCTTGTAGGGGCCGATAGCCGAGTTGAACTGCACACGATAGCCGATGTTGGTCTGTATCTCGCCTGCGTCATCGACCCAAGTCACGCGGAAAGTGATGATGCGGTCGGGCTCAACCATACGCTCGACAATCTTTGCCTTCTCAAATTCGGGATGATCGTTGTAAACCTCCTCGATAGATTCCAACACTTCACGTACAGCTTGCAGATACTCGCTCTCACCTGGGTGTTTGCGCTCGAGGTCTGCCATTACATTATTAACGTTCATATCAGGTTGTTGTTAAAATTGTTTCTCACTACAACAAATATAACGAATTTTTTTTATTGTTGTGATGCCCTGGGCTGAAATTTTGTAACGAAAATTACAGAAAATCTTTCATTCTGTTCTTTTATTGCATAACTTTGCCTGAAGAAATATTTTTGCGATGAAGAACAAGAATCCATTTATTGATGAGAGTGCCTTCGAGGGTGACGACACACCCAAAAAGAGCGAAGATGAAATTCTTATGGAGGAGGCCAAGCAGCACACCGAGGTTGTTGAGGTCAAGACCTATATGAGCTTGGGTATGGTCATAGGTCTTGCCGTGGGAGCTGTGGTGGGCTCATTCTTTGGTATGTTACAGTTTGGCATGGGCATAGGTATGCTTGTTGGGCTTATCGTAGGCTTGTGCATCCACAAGAAACCTGAGGAGAAATAATCTGCATTGTAAGCGTGCGAGGGGTAGGGTATAAGTTGAAATGTCGATAAAATAATTCAGGGGTTGCTCAATGAGCAGCCCCTGAATGTCTTTATCTCACGCCTGCGTCACCACCTCGGCGAGGATAGCTCCATTGAGATTGCGAATGTGCGGGGTGTGGGATATAAACTGCGTGTTAAGAGTTAATCTACTCCACATTGTAAGGTACGTAGGGCGAGTGCATGACATTGAGTGTCTGGGGTAACCACACACGGTAGCGCACGCTCTTTTCCCATGTGTTGCCCGCCGAGCCGAAGTCACAGAGGTGAATGGGCACGGGCTTGCCGTTACTCTCAAGGTCGGTACCCAATACGGCTGGGGCGGTGAATGTCATCCATGCAAAATCCCGTTTGGGGGCGGGTGTCAAAACAACATACCCATTCTGTGCCACAACATTTGCGCACTCATCCACAAAACCATCGCCGAAGCGGCTGTCACGAGCCAGCACCACGGGACCTCGCATGATGGCCTGGTGGTTGTCGTGCTTTATCAGGCGACCGCGCATGTCAAGTTTCAGCACTACCTTGTCGCCCGCCTGCCATGTGCGGCTGATTATGTGGCAGCCGTGCATCCTAACCTGCTCGGCTGTGCCGTTTACCTCCACCGAGCAATGCTTCAAATCTGCCCACGCAGGAATACGCAGCGTTAGCGAGAAGTGCATAGGTTTCCTGGGTGATAGATCCAGCTCTATCGTGCTATCCTGGGGGTAGGTGGTCCTCTGACGAATTGTTATTGGTTGCCTATGCTTGCCCGTAAGGTGCAGGGTGGCCTCCGAGTCGGCATACAGGTTTACTGCAATCGTGTGGTCTGAAGTGTGATACATAGCCCTGGGAATAAGCGCAAAGGCACGTGGCCCATTGGCATTGCAGCAGTTGATGTGCATGCCGCACTGCTCCTCGCCTGCCGTGCGCCACCCCTCCAGCGGGCTGTACTTTGAAATCTGATGCGCGTCACCATGCAGCGAGGCCATCAGGGCGTTGTACATCGTAAGCTCTATCTGGTCGGCAAGTAGCATATTGTGGTTCACCTCCAGCAGTCGCTCGCAGAGCTGCATCCATGTAAAGGTCACGCAGGTTTCCATTGTATGGTAGGCGGGCAGCGTCTGTCGCTCCCTGCCGCCGTACCAGCACTCGAAGGCTGCGCCCGAGCCTGCAATGTTTATCTCGGTTGAGATGATATTCTTCACGACCCGCTCCACAGCCCTCAGGTACTGCTCCTCGCCCGAGAGCTTATACATCTCAAGCAGTCCCACATAGCACGACATCATCTCGTAGGCCTTCTGTCCGTTCTCTCGTGACCACCACTCCTTGGGGTGGGGGAAGCGGTTGGCTACATTCACCCCCTCAATGGCTTTGCGCACCAATTCGGGGCCGTCGCTCCTGGTCAGACTGTGGGCTATGTATTTTGCGAAATCAAGATATGTTGAGTTTTTGGTGCGGTGGTAGATATACACCACAGGTTCCAGCACCGAGCAGCTTGCCATGCCGTGGTAGTTGCCCGTAGAGATGATGTCGGTCTTGCCTTCGCCCACCTCGCTCATCAGGTGGTCAAGTACCCTGCATGCCGACTTCAGCGCACGCCTATCACCCGAGAGGTCATACCACGCCACCAGTCCGAGCATGGTGTATTTTCTGCCCCACACATCCCACTGCTGAAGGTGATGGTCGGGGTGGTAGTTGCCGATGTAGCCATCGGGTGTCTGTGTCGCCATCATCGCCTCAGCGCTCTGGCGGATAATCTCATATAGCTCCGGGTCACGGTTGTAGCGGTACGAAGCGATTGCTCCCTGCACCCACTTGCCCCAGAATTCACTCTGCCAGGCGTGTGTCTCGTTGCGGTGGCGGAATGGCTCCACTAGATGTTCCCAATCCTGTGCTTTCACACGATGGGTGATGCAGTCATCGATGCGCGAGCCGACATGGCCGCCAATCGTTATATCCTCAATCGCCGCGCTCACCGTCACTTGAGCGTTGGCAGTATATGAAAGGGTTACGGCAAATATGCAGCAAAGAATGTTATGTAATTTCATGGCTCAGGAGTTTTGGTTACTCCAAAGTTACTAAAAAAAAGAATTAATATATCAGAGGAAGTACCAAAAAGATGGGAAATATAACTCTGGTAAATCCCACGATAATCTTTTTGACCTTTTCAAAACTGCACTAATTATATGGACGAATTTAATGAATTATTCGGAAAATGCCAAAAATGTTAAGGTTAAATGGTTTAACTGAAATTGGGAAGGCCTATTAGGAAGGATTTGGAATGTTGAGGATGATGGTACCACTTGTGATATATTAATTACATTTTCCATACTATCCCTTTGAGGCAAATTATATACCAAATCTAAATTTACAGCAATAATAAGGAGAGTATCTTTTGTTTAAACCTAAAATTTATTACTTTTGTTACATTACAAAGAACCTTTAATGCCTAAATATAAACCCTAAAATCAAATCGGGAATAGACGAAAAAGTTAGCAGTAGGTGGACTGCATCATCAACTGTGCAGTACGGTTCGCTGGGTGCTTCAATAAAAAGTGGCCATATATCAATTGATTACTGTTATCCATCAGCCGAAACTGGAGCACCTCGTAGCCACCCTGTAAAGGTCGGACAATCTCATAGTTACACGCTTGCTATTGTTGCTTCTGATGACAAAGAATATACATCGGCTGCAGTAAATGCCTACAAACAGCACTTTGCATTAAACAGCATCAATCTTTACGACGTAGATATTAAAGATGCTTACAATGCCCAAATGGATATGTTTAGCGCACTTGCTGCGCCCATTGTTGGCAAAAGTGGCAAAACCGCGTATGGACTTCCTTGGTCGATTAGTATTCCTGACGGTGTACCTCACGCCTTCGAGTTGCAAAATGGCTTCGTTGGTCAACAAACTTCTATCGCCTTCCAATTGATGCGTCATGGCAAACTTTCGGGTAACGACAAGATTTTCCAGCAAGGATTAGAGATGGCGAAATTCTGGTTCTCAGACGAGCAACTCGTTGAATACGGTCTTCCTCGTTCGTGGTGGATACAGAACGAGAAGATTGACGGCTATAACAATAAGTACATAGGTGATTTTTGGACATACCCATCATTCACCCGTTGTTTTACCGACGGCATGGAAGGTCTGTTGGATTGCGTACGTCTTGCCGAGGCTTACAACCTTCCACAAACCGAAGAGTGGAGCAGTATAATAAACAAATTCGGCGAGTTCCTACTCAATGCTGAGACTGCTGGTGACGGCTCGTTTTATCGCGCCTATCAGAAAGATGGTTTATACTTGCGTGATGTTAATGCCATAGGTCCTTGGCCCGATGAGCAGAAAAAGGTGCAAGCCTCATCTAAGACTAACACTCTCATTCCTGTACGCCTACTGATTCGTCTTTACGAATGGAGTGGCGACAAGCGCTACCTCGACCGTGCAATACAAGCTGGAGAATATGGCTACAACGAATTTTACAAGACATTAGGCACATTCATCGGCGGCACACCCGACAACGCAAACGTTGTCGACAAAGAGGCTGGAGTCTTTGCCATGTATGCCTTCACAGCCCTATACCAAGCAACAGGTGATAAAAAATGGCTTGAGGCAGCAGAATATGCCGCGATATTTGCCTTCTCATTTACCTATTGCTACGACTTTGCAATACAAGGCGATGATGTAGCAAACATCTTCCGCGATGGAGGCATTTCTGGATATAGCTTTATCACCGCAGGTGCTGGCGGAACCGACAACTTCAACGCCTTCATATATTATGAGCTATTCAAGCTATCGGTACTCACGGGAGATAAATTCTACGTCAATGCAGCCAAAATTTTGGAGCGCAACACCAAACGACCAATGGACCTCGACGGCACCAAGGGTTATGCTCACAAAGCTCTTTTGTTGGAGGCTACGACATTGTATAAGATGACATTCTCATCTGTTAGTTCTTGGCTTCCTTGGTGCGGTGTTGCAACTAGCCAGCCTATGGTGAATTTCTATCAAACCTTCGGAGCTTATAATATATCCGACGTAGAAAACATGAGTTCTCAAGCACTCCTTGACCACATAAATGCAGTGGGTGCAGGCGGCAAAGAGTACCAAATAAAGCAATAGCAACGACAATCATTAGCGACTATTCAAATTTTGATAGTCGCTTTTTTTAATTAATATATCAGAGGAAGTATCAAAAAGATGGGAAATATAACTCTGGTAAATCCCACGATAATCTTTTTGGCCTTTTCAAAACTGCACTAATTATATGGACGAATTTAATGAATTATTCGGAAAATGCCAAAAATGTTGAGGTTAAATGGTTTAACTGAAATTGGGAAGGCCTATTAGGAAGGATTTGGAATGTTGAGGATGATGGTACCACTTGTGATATATTAATTAAAAAAGATAACCGACAAAAAAAGAGTTGCCCAACCCTAAACGGATTGGACAACTCCGGTAATACTATTGTCTTCAGAGGCTTATTTCTCTGGTCGCATTACGACCTTGACCATTGACTTCTCCTCAAGCATACGCTTTGCCAATGCCTTCACATCGTCAGACGATACAGCATTAACAGCCGCCTCGTAGTCAGCCACATTGTTGATGCCGTCCTCGTAGTAAGCCTTCAACGTGCGAGACCACCAGCCGTTATGCTCGATGTTCTTCTTGTAATCCTTCAGCAGGAACTCACGAGTCTTGTCCATATCCTCCTTGAGAGGGCCCTCGGCTGCAATCTTCTCAATCTCGGCAATGACGATGTCGACAAGCTCGTCGGCCATCTGCTCGTTAGTGTCGAATGAGATTTGCATCAGGAAGTACTCGCTTGGCTTGGTGATGTGTGAACCACGAACACCTACGCCATAAGTGCCACCCTTCTCCTCACGGATAGACTTAAGGTAACGGTTGCTGAGTGCCTGTGACAGGAATGTGAGTGTCACACCATTCTTGATTGTGTAGTCATACTCGCCGTTGAATGCAACCAGCACAGACACCTTTGGCTGCTCCATCTTGTACTTGAAGTCGTTCACTACGTCGTTTGCAACCTTCACACCGTCGTTTACAAACTTTGTTGAAGGCTTCTTCTCAACAGGCAGTGAGCCTATGTACTTCTCAACGAGAGGCTTCAACTCCTCGGGGCTCATATTACCGATGATAGTGAAACGGAAGCCCTTTGCATTGCCGTAGAGCTTTGAGTGGATATCCTGCATGCGCTCCAGCTTAACCGATGACAAAATCTCTGGTGTGAGCTGCTGGCGGCGGTAGTTGTCGCTGTAAAGGGTCTTCATCATCTGCTGACCAAACACGAAGTCGGGATTTGTGAGCTGGTTGGCAAGCATAGCATCGTAACGCTTCATGAGTGTTGCGAAGTCATCCTCCGAGAAGCGTGGAGCTGTGAAGTTGAGGTACATCAGCTGGAACATAGTCTCCACATCCTTCAATGCAGCCGTACCCTCTATGGCGTGCTGGTAAGTACCTACGCCCACGTTGGCACGTGCGTTCTTGCCCGAGAGCTGCTTGCGAAGATCCGATGCCGAGAACTTCGAGATACCCGACATTGACATCACTGATGAGAGCATCTGTGCCGAGTAGTAATCCTCGTCGCTGAAGATAGCCGCACCTCCGTACGCCGTAGCCTCAAGGTTGATTGCGTCTGCCTCGTAAGGAGTCTGCTTGATAACAACCTGAATACCGTTCTTCAGCGTCCACTCTGTTGTGCCCATAGCCTCGTTAATCTTCTCCTTCTTTACAGGCGAGCCCTTCAGAGCAACATCCTCCGAGATGAGTGGCTCCTTCTTCACATTATCCTCAAATGGCTTTATGTCGGCTGCAACAGCCTCCTGCAATGCTGCCACAAGCTCTGCCTCTGTTGGAACAGCTACGCCATCCTTCTTTGGAGAGTTTACAACGATAACGGCATTCTTCATAGGCTCATAGAGCTTCTGAACGGTTGCGTTAATCATCTGGCATGAAATCATCTCGATAAGTTGCTTGTCGAGCTTGTACTCTGTCTCTGCGTCGTAGAGTGGTGTGCCCTCACGGAAATTGGAGATGCAATCCTCGGCAAACTCGGCATGCTTACGGTCATCGCGGCTGTTGTACTGATTCTCGATAGACGAGAGCAGGTTGTTCTTTGCGCGCTCCCACTCACCCTCGGTAAAGCCGTAGCGGCGCATACGCTCCATTTCGGTCAGGAGAGCCTTATAGCCTGCCATAATCTTACCGTCCTGAGTCATCACCTGACCGGCAACGATATCCAAAGTAGGGCAGATGCCGAAACCACCACCTGGCTGGAAACCTGCCTGGATAAATGGGGAATCTGGCTTGCGTGCGATGTCGCTCAAACGCTCGTTAATCATCACGCTGATGTATGACTGCATGATATTAACAAGCTCTGCCATAACCAAGCTCTTATACTGCTTTGGCATAGCCTGACCCTTGTATATAATCTGCAAGCTTGACTGCTGCATCTCGGGGTCGGTGAATACGCTCACGATAGGAGTGTCGTTGTCAGGTATGACGATGACATCCTTCTTGGCTGCGTCGGCTGCTGGCGCGGGGATGTCGGCCATCAGGGTCTTAATCTTCTGCTCAACCTTATCCACGTCTATATCACCCACTACAACAACTGCCTGATAGTCGGGACGATACCACTTGTCGTAGAATGTGCGGATGTCGTCATAGGTAAAGCCCTCCAAACCCTCAAGATAACCGATGAGGTTGCGCTCGGCGTAGAGTGTACCCTTACCCACAGCCTTCAACATCTCGATTGTAGAGCGCCATGATGCGCCATCACGTGTGCGCAACTCCTCCTTGATAACGCCGCGCTCCGAGTCAATCTCCTTCTCGTCGAGGGTGATGAAGTGTGACCAGTCGTGCAGAATCATAAGTGTAGAGTCCACCACGCTCTCGCGTGCCACAGGAACGTCGGTCATGTAGTACTGTGTGAGATCCCAAGATGTGAAGGCGTTGAGGTTTGCACCGAACTTAACACCAATCTTCTCAAGGTACTCAATCATCGACTTGCCAGGGTAGCTCTTTGTACCGTTGAAGGCCATATGCTCAAGAAAGTGAGCAAGTCCCTGCTGGTTGTCGTCCTCCTGAATGGCACCCACATCATGTACGATGTAGAAGTTAGCCATACCCTTTGGCTTTTCGTTGTGACGAATGTAATAAGTAAGACCATTCTCGAGCTTGCCCATGCGAATCTCCTTGTCAGTTGGAATGGGCTGCGAAGGATCTATCTGAGCATTCGCTGTTGCTGCCAATGTGAACAGTGCTACAATGGCAAAAATCATTCTCTTCATATACTTTTAATTTAGATGTTTATGTTTCTAACCTAACAAACCCCACTTTTTGAGGTTTTATTATACGCAAAGATACACACTTTTCAGAAAAATTGCTCTCCCACGTCAAAAAACTACCCTGTGGCTACTATATTAGTCGCACAAACCACAGAAAAACTACAAAAAATGGATGTCCAATGATTTTGGACATCCAATCTTATTGAAAATGTTGGTGATTTACTCCTCCAATCGGGTGATTTTTGCGCCCAAAGCGTTTAGTCGGGTGTCGATGTCGCGGTAGCCGCGGTCAATCTGCTCGATATTTTGGATTGTGGATGTACCTTCGGCACTCATGGCGGCGATGAGCAACGCCACACCGGCGCGGATGTCGGGTGAGGTCATCTTTGTGGCGCGCAGACGTATACGGTGGTCATGACCGATGACTGTGGCGCGGTGAGGGTCGCAGAGGATAATCTGTGCGCCCATGTCGATGAGCTTATCAACAAAGAAGAGGCGACTCTCGAACATCTTCTGGTGAATCAGTACCGAGCCCTTGGCCTGTGTCGCCACAACCAGGAAGATTGATAGCAGGTCGGGCGTGAGGCCTGGCCATGGTGCATCGGCAATGTTCATGATTGAGCCATCGATGAAACTCTCAATGGAGTAGTGGTCCTGCTGTGGGATGTAGATATCGTCACCTCGCTGCTCAAACCTTATACCCATGCGGGCGAACTGTGCGGGTATGATACCCAGATTTTCGTACGACACATCCTTGATTGTGAGTTCCGACTGCGTCATGGCAGCCATGCCTATAAAACTACCCACCTCAATCATATCGGGCAGCATGGTATGCTCTGTTCCTCCCAGCTCCTTCACTCCCTCAATAGTCAGAAGGTTTGATGCGATGCCCGAAATCTTGGCTCCCATGCGGTTGAGCATGCGGCAGAGCTGCTGGATATATGGCTCGCAGGCGGCGTTGTAGATGGTGGTCTTGCCCTCGGCAAAGACGGCAGCCATGATGATGTTGGCAGTACCCGTAACCGACGCCTCGTCAAGAAGCATATAGCAACCCTTCAGGTGCTTGCCCTCAACCGAGTAGAACTCCTCGGCCTGGTCGAAATTGAATGTTGCACCCAACTTCTGGAATCCCAAAAAGTGGGTATCCAGTCGGCGGCGGCCAATCTTGTCACCTCCGGGCTTGGGAATGTAACCCACACCAAAGCGCGCCAGCAACGGCCCAATCATCATCACCGAGCCACGCAGGCGGCGACAGCGACGGTGATAGTCGTCACTGCGCAGGTAGTCGAGGTTGATGTCCGAGGCTGTGAAGGCGTAACTGTCACCCGCAAGCTTCTCTACTTTTACGCCCATTCGCTCCAGCAGTTCGATAAGCTGGATTATATCGAGAATTTGTGGCACATTATGCACCACCATACGCTCCTTGGTCAGAAGCGTAGCACACAGTATTTGTAAAGCCTCGTTTTTCGCACCCTGGGGAGTGACGCTGCCATGCAGACGAGTTCCTCCCTCCACCTTAAAAATTGCCATAATAAATATATTTTTACCAAAGGTAGTGAAATATCGCAAAAGGGCAAAATACTTTATCAAAATATTTTATTTTTCATCGAGTGTCCGTATCTTTGTAGAGTGCAAAAATAGTCGCAATATTAACTTTAACCATTAGATAAGATGAAGCGAGTGATTATGTTGTTGCTGGCATTGACAGTTGTGTCTGCGGTGTCGGCACAAGAGAAGAAAGAGTACCCCAAGCCCGAGGCTATGCGTCCTGCGATGACCGAGTTTTGGACCCCTCAGCCCAAGGTGGTGACTCCGGGTGATATCAAGACCAATTCGGCCCCTTCCGATGCCATTGTGCTCTTCGATGGTACCGACCTCAGTGCATGGCGCAATGCCAAGGGTGGCGAGGCCGACTGGAAGGTGCATAACGGTGTCTTTACAGTTGATAAATCGAAGGGAGACATCCTCACCAAGCAGAACTTCGGCAGCTTCCAGCTTCATATTGAGTGGTGTGTGCCAAAGAACATCACAGGTGCAAGTCAGAGCAGAGGCAACAGCGGAGTGTTTTTGCAGGATAAGTACGAGGTGCAGATTCTTGACAACTACAATAACGAGACCTATGCCAATGGTCAGGCAGGCAGCATCTATAAGCAGGTGATACCTTTGGCAAATGCCATGCGCAAGCCTGGCGAGTGGAATGTTTACGACATCATCTACAACGCTCCCGTGTTCAACGATAACGGTACCTACAAGGTGCATCCTACTGTTACCGTAATACAGAATGGTGTGGTGCTGATTAATAATTTTGTAATCAGGGGTACAACCGAGTATATCGGTCATCCACGTGTCGTGCCTCATGGTGACGGGCCCATCCGCTTGCAGATGCACGGCGACCCAAGTGAGCCCATCAGCTTCCGTAACATCTGGTTGAGAGAGTTGTAACAACTAAAGAAAAAGCCTGTCGCTGACAGGCTTTTTTTAATCTATCTTTGTGGGGTGGAGATGGTGTGTTTCTCAAATCCGTCAATGCTGTAATCTATGGCGTAGCCATCTGGGACACTGATTGTTGCCTTCACATGTCCATCCTCGGCGTTCCACTCCACATCAACGCTATCTTCGCCTACGGGTATTGAGCCCTTGCAGTGGGTTAGGCCGCAGTTGCTAAAGCGTAGGGTGACTTTTTTCTCGGTCGGTGAAATCTCATAAACACCCAATATGTCACGATAGAGTACGCGTGCTATATGGGCAGCAAAGCCGTGGTTGCAACTTGCATGTGCGGTCATGTTCTCCCACAGGGTACCTGTCTTTTCAACCATCGGCAGATAGTAGGATTTGTTCTCGTCAAGGATTTGCCTTGAGCGGCCTGCCTGCGACAAAAGTTCCATGCGCAGGTAGTTGCCGATGAAGGCGTTGGACGGATGTATCTCCACGAATTCATTGTTGGTCTGGCGTATGGGGCCAAACTTGTCAAGCATCTTTATCCACAACTCGGGATGGCTTTCGGGCGAAGCTGTGCCGAGGTAGAATGCGTAGTATTGACATGTCTCGGTACGGTTGCGTGTGAGTTCAAGTTTGCCACCCTTGCCACGCACGGCATTGTCAATGAAAAATTCTCCGTCGAATGCCTGCTCGTTGATGACTTTGCGAATCTGCGTAGCCTGATTCATTAGCGAGGTATCGCCGTATAGGCGGCCTGCAACCTCCAGCATCTTGGCATATAGCATGTTGGATGGGTAGTTCACATCCTGCACAAAGCTGTTAGCTGCCGACCACTCGACAAACACCCAGCGGGTGAGTTTCTCAAGCAGGCCGTCGTCGTTGAGAAATGGTTTGAAGTAATCTATCAACTCATATACTCGCTGTTTTGCGCGGTCAATCAGTTCACGGTCGCCACTGCGGTGCAGATACTCCTCAAGTTCCAGCACAAACCACATGGCCCAGTTTGGAATGTGGTTGTGGTTGGGGTGGTCGCTGGGGTAGCACATTGGCAGCATGCCCTTGTCCAAGTGTTTGAACTCCTTGGGTAGGAGGAAATTTTCAAGAAAATTCTTTTCAATGCGGGTGTGGCCAGCGAAGTCAAACGCTACGCGCGCAGAGAAATAGCTGTCGCAGAGCCATCCGGCACGCTCGCGCGAGGGGCAGTCCATAAATATGTCAAGGGCATTCTGACGATGAGTTTCACGCGCAGCTTCAAACAAACGGTTCATTTCGGCATCGTTGCACTCAAATACGGCTCGCCTAACATCTGAACCGCAGTAGTCTCGCATATAGATGCGCTCAACCTCGCAACCTCCTTTTGTTGCCATCACCTCGACATACTGCATGGTGTAGGGCTCGAACGACTCAAGGTGGTATGTGCCGGGCTCCAACTCATAGGTAAGATAAGCATAACAGCTTAATCTCGTGCCGTTTATGTGCCCATCATCGTTGAGGATTTCGTCAAAGGCAAATTGCAGGTGTGAAGGTTCGTCCACGCGAATTGTCATGCCCAGAAAACCTGTGCTGTTGCACTTGAATTTGTATAATCCCTGCTCCATCTTCTCAGCTTCGTGAATGGTGTAGTCGGGGTAGGGTACGTGGCGTGCGAGCAGGGTCTTGGCGGGTTGCTCGGCAAGTGTTACAAGTTCCTCCGATTGCCAATCTTTGTCGGTTGTCCATGCTTCGAAGTCGGGTTTCAGAGTGTAGTGCTCGATGTGTGGACGCTGGAAACTGAACTCCCTCACATCCTGCTTACGTTGTTTGAAGTCGTAGGCCTTGAAATCGCTGCCCGTAGCTGCTATCACTTCATTGTTCAGCTCAATTTCGGCTTGCAGGAATGAGGGCTGGTTGAGCAGGTAGTAGTTGTCGTCGTTGTATCCGGCAACCTCTATTGCGATGATGTTTTTGCCCCATCTGAGGTGTGGCTTAATGTCGTAACAGTCAATGCGGTAGTGGTCGTGTGCCGCCACACTTGGGCCATGTGCCACAAACTCGCCGTTGATTTTCAGACGGTAGTCGCACGATGCGGTCAGACGTATGTATGCGCTGCGGGTGAAATGGCTCTTGATAGTTTCTCGAAATGAGAGTGTTAGATTGCGTTCGGTTTCGCGTCCCTCTGCCCATACGGGTTTTGCTTTTATGAAATTGTCAACTTGTGTGGTGTCAATATCTATGTTTGAACACCCGATGTTAATGAGCAGGCATGCGAGAGTTGTTGTCAGAATAGCGTAAAGGTTATGTCTCATGCTGTTTTGAATTAGTTGTTTCACAAAGTTAATAAATTTGACACAATATGGTGTCTCGAAAAGGGAAATATTCTGGATTATCGTTCGGTTAGAGTAAAATAGGGACTCTCGTGTGTAAAAATACCTAATGTAAGATAGGAGAAACCGACTATTTTATGTATCTTTGTACGATTGTTATTTGCAGAGGAGCCGTTGTGCGCAAACATAATGAGAAAGTTGAACGATAAGGTAGCAGGATACATTAGTGGAATGGTGTCGGGTGCCACATATGGCATGATACCGCTCTTCTCGTTGCCGGTGCTCAGCGAGGGGCTCGGTTTTGATTCTCTGCTGTTTTATCGTTATCTGCTGGCGGCCGTGGTGATGGCCATGATTCAGCTGGTGCGCCGCCGCTCACTTACGATTTCTATGCGTGATGTACCACTGGTGTTGCTGCTTGGCGGGCTGTTTGCCTTCTCGTCAGTCTTTATGTTCATGGCCTTTGACTACATGCCTACGGGTCTGGTCTCAACCATGTACTTTGTCTATCCTGTCATTACGGCAGTCATGATGTCGTTGCTTTTCAGGGAGCGGATGACGTGGGGACGAGTGTTGTCACTTGTGATGTCGCTTGTGGGTATAGGCATGCTGTATGTTTCAGATGGCAAGGAGCGTATGAGTTTTTATGGTGTGCTATTGACCTTTGCGGCAGCGTTGGTTTATGCCCTCTATATTGTCATAACCAACAACTCAAGGATACGTACCATGCCAAGTTCAAAGCTCGCCTTCTGGTCGCTTGCCATTGGCGCGGTGATATTTTTTGTGAGGGCCGATTGTGGCATGGCATTGCAGGCGGTGCCATCGGCTCGGGCGTGGGGACTCATTCTGCTGCTGGCAATTGTGCCTACGGTGGTGTCGTGTACGGCGTTGGTTATGTCAATCAGATATGTGGGCTCCACCATCACTTCAATACTTGGTGCGAGTGAGCCTGTCACGGCGGTGCTGTGCGGAACGCTTGTCTTTGGCGAGCCTATGTCGTGGCGCATACTGATGGGCATAGTGGTGATTATTGTGGCTGTGGTAGTGCTGGTTGCAGGTGATGGATTCGTAGCGAAGATGAGAAGCAAATCAAGAACGAGAGCAATAAATTAAGATTATATGGCAAGAAAAAGACAAAATTATCCACTCATTGAGGCTCTGGAGATTACCACTCTGGCGGCCGAAGGGAAGGCTATGGGACGCTATAACGAACAGGTGGTCTTTGTTCCTATGACCGTTCCTGGGGATGTGGTGGATGTTCAGATACGTAATAAACGCCGCCGCTTTATGGAGGGCGTGGTGGTAAACTATGTGAAGCGTTCCCCACTGCGTGAGGAGCCTTTTTGCGAGCACTTCGGTGTGTGCGGCGGTTGTAAGTGGCAGAACCTGCCCTATGCCGAGCAGTTGCGTTTCAAGACCGAGCAGGTGCGCGACCAGCTCACACGCATCGGCAAGATTGAATTGCCCGAGGTGAAACCTTGTCTTGGCTCGAAGAAGCAGCAGTTCTATCGCAATAAGTTGGAGTTTACCTTTGCCGACAAGCGTTGGCTGACATACGAGGAGATTGCCGCAGGCGGTGATATAGAGCGTGAGCCAGCTCTGGGATTTCACATTCCCAACTGCTTCGACAAGGTGCTTAATATCGACAAATGTTATTTGCAGGCCGAGCCTTCGAACTCTATTCGTGACAGGGTGAAGCAGTTCTGTATCGAGAACGGATATTCGTTCCATAACTGCCGCGAGCATCAGGGCTTGATGCGCAATATCATCATTCGCACAGCCTCTACGGGAGAGGTTATGGTTATCGTAGTCTTTAATGAGAACGACAAGGAGCGTATCGTGGCACTTATGGAGATGCTCAAAACCGAGTTTGAGCAGATTACGTCGCTCTTCTATGTGGTCAATACCAAGTGGAATGACTCGGTGGGTGACCTTGAGCATGTATGCTACGCTGGCAAGGACCACATCATCGAGCAGATGGAGGGTTTGCAGTTCAAGGTTGGGCCAAAGTCGTTCTATCAGACCAACTCCGAGCAGGCGTATGAGCTCTACAAGGTGGCACGCGAGGCTGCCGACTTGAAGGGTGGTGAGGTACTCTACGACCTATACACCGGCACGGGTACCATTGCCAACTTCTGCGCACGCCGCGCAAGGAAGGTGGTGGGCGTGGAGTATGTTCCCGAGGCTATTGAGGATGCCAAGGTGAACTCGGCACTCAATGGCATCGACAACACCTCGTTCTATGCGGGCGATATGAAGGATGTGCTCTCGGATGAGTTTGTCGAGCGCAATGGCCGCCCCGATGTGATAATTCTCGACCCACCACGCGCAGGCGTTGATGAGAGGGTTATCGAGGTTATCCTGCGAGCTGCGCCCGAGCGTATAGTCTATGTGAGTTGTAACCCTGCTACGCAGGCGCGCGACCTGCAACTCATGGATGGGCAGTATAAGGTTGTGGCAGTGCAGCCTGTCGATATGTTCCCTCACACGCACCATGTTGAGAATGTTGTGAAACTTGTTCGCCGATGATGCACGATTTTGGCATCTGTGACGTTTTATTATTGTAAAACTAAAACAGAGAAGATATGAAAAGGTTATTTATTGCTATGGCGACAGTCGCCATGATGGTTCTTGCATCGGTAGATGCTTCGGCTCAATATCGTGATATGATACCTACGGTGTCGGTAAATGGTTCGGCGCAGATTAAGGTTACGCCTGATGTCATTTACCTTGCCATAAAGCTTGATGAGAGCGACAGCAAGGGCAAGGTGAGTGTCGAGCAGCAGCGCAAGGATATGTTCTCGGCACTTCGGAAGTGCGGCATTGATATCGAGAAGCAACTCTCGGTGCAGGGCATGTCGAGTGAGTTCTATCGTAAGCGTGGCTCGCTGGCGGCTACACAGTATGAGTTGAAGGTGGGCTCGGCAGATGAGGCTCGAAGGGTGTTTGAGGCTCTGGATAAGGTGGGTGTGGTGAATGTAAACATCACACGTGCCACATCTTCAAAGCTCGATGAATATCGTGCCCAGGCGCGTCAGCAGGCCATGCGTGATGCACAAATGCGTGCTGCGCAGCTTGCCGAGGCTGTGGGGCAGACCATAGGAGCTTGCTATGAGATTAACGACTACACCACCAATATCGAGGTCTCAACACGTGGCCGTCTGTTGATGAAAAATGCGGTTATGACGGATGGCGCGGCATCGGTTGAGGAGGCAGAGCCTGAAGTGGACTTTGAGCAGATAACCATCAACTACAACATCTCGACAAAATTTTATTTGAATACCGAAGTAAAGAAGTAAGATATGAAGATTGCACGTTTGATATTTAATCCCATTCAGGAGAACACCTATGTTGTGTGGGATGATACTTTGCAGGCTGCCATTATAGATGCCGGTAACGCCGGTGAGAGGGAGAATGAAGTGTTGGAGAAGTTTCTCTCCGACAACGGCCTAAGGCCTGTGCTGGCTCTCAATACGCATGGCCATTTCGACCATCTGCTGGGTGTGAATTTTTTGCAGGATAGGTATGGCGTTAAGCTGGCAATGTCGTCAAAGGATGAGTTTCTGCTCAAAAACGCATCGGTGAGTGCTGAACTCTTTGGTGTGAGGGCGGGAGATATGCCCGAGGGTATAGATGTCGACCTTGAGCAGATGGAGGAGATTACGTTTGGCTCAACAACGCTGAAG
Organism: Alistipes sp.; assembly: GCA_017421945.1. GTDB lineage: Bacteria > Bacteroidota > Bacteroidia > Bacteroidales > Rikenellaceae > Alistipes. Next base: position 41,074 of record JAFOHD010000088.1, read on the forward strand.
GTTATCCCCGTGCCTGGTCATACGCCAGGTCATGTGGCATTCTATGAGCCAGAGTCTAAGGTGCTGTTTACGGGTGACACGCTTTTCCGTGAGAGTATTGGTCGCACAGACCTTCCGGGAGGTGACTACTCGTGGATTATGCGCTCGATAATTGATAATTTGCTGCCTCTGGGTGACGATGTGAAGATTTATCCGGGCCATGGCGACGTGAGCGATTTGGGTCACGAGGCGATGTATAATCCTTTTGTGGTTGAGGTGCTCAACAATGAAGTGAATTATAAGAATTAAACCTATGAAGAGAGTATTGCTAACCCTTGCGATGATTCTCTGCACCATGAGCATGTGGGCGCAGCAGAAGATTGAACTTACGGCCCAGCAGGCTAACGATAGGGTGAATGGGTATGTCGGTGCGGGAGATTATGTGTCGTTGAGTCGCGAGTTGCCGGCCCTGCGTGAGGCTATTGTCCCTCATCTGCTTAAGCTGGCCGATGCGCTTGTCGCATATCATGAGGGACGCCATGCTGAGAGCAATCAATATATTGCCGAACTTGAGCAGTATCGCAAAGAGTTGGGTGATGGGGTGATAGTCACAATGCAGAATATCGCCTACTACAATGCGCTTGCTATGGAGGACTATGCTTCCGCTTCGCAATATTTGAAACTACTCATGGAGGCTGCTCCCGAGCAGCAGGCTACGCTTGCGAAGTTCGGGCAGTGGATGGACGCCATGCCAAAGCGCAAGGGCGTGAGAATCAAGCGCTCAAAGCGTGATAGGGTTATTCCCGTAGAGTGTCGCACGGTGGGTGAGGGCGCACACATAATGCTCAAGGCGATGGCTGGTCGCAAGAGAGTGGACATGATTTTTGATACGGGATGTTGCACTGCCAACTGCATCACCGAGGAGGCTGCCAAGCGTTTGGGTGTGAAGGTGCTGGCTGACAGCCTGCCGCTGGGCGGTGTCGGAGGCTCAACCTATGCTAAGGTGGGTGTACTGCCCAAGCTAAAACTTGGCGATGTGGTTGTGAAGAATCTCTCATTCTTTATTGTTGAGAGCATAGTGGAGGAGGAGTCGGTAGGGAAGATTGAGGCAGTGCTCGGCACCCACGTCATCAGGGCTATGGGTGAGATTCAGATTGACCTTGACAACTCGTGCATCACACTCCCCGCCAAACAGTGTGAGGCTCCAGTTCATCGAAACCTTACCTTTGACGCGGGTAATTACGGCATAGAATTTAGTTGCGAGCGCGATGTACTGCTTGCACATTTTGATACGGGACGCACCAAGAGCGACCTCTCGCAACGATTCTATGGTGAGTATCGCGATGTGGTGGAGAGCAGTGCCGGCCATCGTGTTCGGAGCCGTCGCTCGGGTGTGGGTGGCAGCCGCGAGATAGACGTGTATCGTATGCCCGCCATTTCGCTCAATATAGCCGACAGGCTGGTTGTGTTTTCCAATATTGACGTTATTATCAGTGGGCAGCCAACGCAGTGGTATGGTATTATGGGTGTCGATTTTCTGCAAGGAGCAGGACGCGTGACACTTGATTTGCAGAGGATGTTTTTAAGAATAGACAAGTAATGGGGAAGTTGTTTCATCGTATGCTTTACAAGTTGCTCTCGCTGGAGAATTACCTGAGGGTTGTGAGCCGAATCTATTTCATCTATCGAGCTTTGGGGCTTGGTCGTGGAGGGCGTGCATTGGAGTATGCGTATCATCTTTCGCAGTTGGTTAAGAGTGGCGACATAGTCATAGACATAGGAGCTAATCTGGGCTACTACACCTGCCCGCTTGCCGATTTGGTAGGCGCAAAGGGCAAGGTTTATGCCGTGGAGCCCGTCCCCGTAATCTTCTCTGTGCTTAAGCGCAATGTGGGTGGCAGGAAAAATGTCGAGCTGCTCAATTATGCTCTGGGTGATAAGGAGTGTGCCGTAGAGATGGCTAATGACTCGGTGGCCTCGGTAGGTTACTTCGGCACAGGGCGCAATTTTGTCAGCGAGGGAGCATTGTCGAAGGATGCGGTACGTTTTACAGCACAGATGCGCCGAGGCAGCGAGCTATTTAAGGATTTGGGACGACTTGATTTTGTAAAGTGCGATATTGAGGGTTATGAGCGTGTGGTTTTGCCCGAGATGCGCCCTCTGCTTGAGAAGTATCACCCTACGGTACTTGTTGAGACAGATGGAGACAGCCGCCGCCAGATGGTTGAAATGTTTGGCGAGATGGGTTACCGGGCTTTCATGCTTGAGGCGGGGCGCGAGGTGGAACTTGATGTTGAGAGTGATAAGGATATAATTTTCAGATATATTAACTAAACGACCTAAATAAATGACTGTGGCACTGTTGAATACATTTCAGACCACTATCCAATATATGCCATTATAAAAGTACAATAAGATTAAATAGTCTAATGAGAATAGATATTATTTCCGTTGTGCCAGAGTTGCTCACCTCGCCCATGAATGAGTCAATTCTGAAACGCGCGCAAGAGAAGGGGTTGGTGGAGATTGTTGTGCATAATCTCCACGACTACACCCACGACAATCGCAAAACAACCGATGATTACCCCTTTGGAGGCGAGGCGGGTATGGTGATGAAGTGTGAGCCCGTGTTTGAACTTATTGAGAAGTTGCAGTCGGAGCGACATTACGACGAGATTATCTACACCTCGCCCGATGGTATAACCTACAACCAGCATGAGGCCAACCGCTTGTCGATGTGTGAGAATATCATCATCCTCTGTGGGCACTACAAAGGTATTGATTATCGTATCCGTGAGCATCTCATCACGCGTGAAATATCTATTGGTGACTATGTCCTGACGGGAGGCGAGTTGGCGGCATGTATTATTGCCGACTCGGTTGTGCGCCTGTTGCCCGGTGCGATTGGAGATGAGGCGTCGGCCTTGACCGATTGTTTCCAGGATGATTTGCTGGCACCACCCGTATATACGCGACCTGCTGAGTTCCGTGGCTGGCGTGTGCCCGATGTGTTGCTGTCGGGAAATTTTGCCGAGATTGAGAAGTGGAAGGAGGAGCAGGCGTACGAGCGCACGGAACGCCTACGTCCCGACCTGTTGGAAAGAATGAAATAAAAGGTATGAAATATTACATTATTGCGGGTGAGCCTTCGGGTGATTTGCATGGCTCCAACTTGATGAAAGGAATCAAAAAGGCTGATGCCGAGGCGCAGTTTCGTTTCTGTGGCGGCGATATGATGGCGGCTGTGGGTGGCAGGGAGAATCTGCTGAAGCACTACCGCGACATGTCGTTCTTCGGCTTTTTGCAAGTGGCTTTGAACATCCGTACTATCGTGGGGCAGATGAAGGCCTGCTGTGATGATATTGTGGCATTCAACCCCGATGTGGTGATTTTGATTGACTATCCGGGTTTTAACCTGAAAATTGCCAAGTTCGCCCATGAAAGGGGAATCCCTGTTCATTACTACATTGCTCCCAAGGTGTGGGCGTGGAAGGAGCGCAGGGTGAAGTCTTTAAGAAAGTGGGTTGACAGGCTCTATACAATCTTCCCCTTTGAGACTCCTTATTTCAGGAGTAAGGGCATTGAGCCTCATTTTTGTGGCAATCCTCTGGTTGATGCCATCACAGAGCGTTGTGCGGCTGCTCCTGTGGAGGAGCTGTTTCGCGCCGAGAATGGCCTGGATGAAAGGCCTGTCATCGCCTTGTTGGCGGGAAGTCGCGTAAGTGAAATCAAGGCTAATCTGCGATTTATGGCACGCCTTGCCGAGCGTCTGCCCTCGCATCAGTTTGTTGTTGCGGGCGTGGGATGGATAGCGCATGAGCAGTATGAGGTCTTTACAAAGGATATGCCCGTGAAGATAGTCTGTGATAAGACCTATGAACTGTTGCAGATATCCGAGGCGGCAGTCGTGACGTCGGGTACCGCGACGTTGGAAACGGCCCTTATAGGTGTGCCCGAGGTGGTGGTGTATGGTATTCCATGGCTTTATGAGAAGGTTAAGCCCTATCTGCTCACCATCCCCTATGTGTCGCTTGTGAACATCAATATGGGGCGTGAGGTGGTGCGCGAGATGGTTGTCTATAATCCCTCGGTGGATGAGGCCGAGCAGGAGTTACGCTCGATAATGAAGGGTGGTGCAAAGCGCGAAAAGATGTTAAAGGAGTTTGACGAGCTGCGCACAATCATAGGCGGAGCAGGAGCAAGTGACAGGTTTGCCGAGGATATAGTAAGGACGATTCAAAAATAAAATTGTCTAACGAGGTGATTTTTGCGTTGCGCTCGGTCTTGAAATCCTCACATGCGCCGTGTATGCTGCGGTTTCTCGACCTTCGCAAGCCTGAAAACACCTCTCGTTATAGCAATTTTTAGCAGGAAATTTATAAAAATTAGAATTGATGTTTTTCGGTGCTGTTGTGTTTGATTCCCTGCGGAATGTTGCTAGTGACGGCGATATATGTAAATGTAAGAAAAGAAAAATTCAATAAACGATGAAACTAATCTGCATTGGAAGAAACTATGCAGCACATGCTGCTGAGCTAAATGATGGGGCAGAGTTGCCAAAAGAACCACTCTTTTTTCTCAAGCCCGACACAGCGTTGCTGCGTAATAACGATCCCTTCTATATACCCTCATTCTCAAGTGAGGTGCATTATGAGTGCGAGCTTGTGGTGCGCATCACCCGCCTGGCGAAGTGTATGGATGTGAAGTTCGCATCGCGCTGCTATGAGGAGGTGGGCCTGGGTATAGATTTTACGGCCCGAGACCTTCAGCGTGAAGCTATTGCAAAGGGTTTGCCTTGGGAGTTGTGCAAAGGTTTTGATCACTCGGCAGCACTCTCAAATCAGTTTATCCCCCTGTCGGAGCTGGGAGGTGATGTGCAAAACCTGACGTTCGAGATGGAGCTCAACGGTGAGCTGCGGCAGCGGGGTTTTACTCGTGATATGCTTTTTAGTGTCGATGAGATTATTGCCCACGTTTCAAAATACATGACCTTGCGCATAGGTGACCTTATATATACAGGTACGCCCGTAGGTGTAGGCGCAGTTAAGGCGGGAGATAACATCAAGGCGCGGCTCGGAGGGCATACGTTGCTTGATTTCGATATCATGTAAAAATAAAAGTTGTATAACCCGAAAGTTATACAACTTTTATTTTGTCTGTAAGCCAAATGTCTATTGCTTGCGGAAGTTTGCCATCGGAATTTTTGCCAGATATATGCACGGATTTTTGGTTGCATGCCCCGAGTAGTAGCTTATCCATACCTCGTCGCCAGAGGTTATGATGCCAGGGTAGCTGTTGTCACCGCCCGAAGGCAATACCAGTGCTTCCTCAAAGAAGCCGTTGTTGTTGCCTAAATATACACATGTCTTGGCTGCTCCCGGAACGGCCAGGTTACGGGTACACAGCAATATGCGGTTGTCGTCCAGTACGATAAAGTCGGGTCCACCGAGTTTTAAGCCCATTTTCTTCCATTCCCACTTGGTATAGGGTGCCTCGCTCACGCCCCACATGCCACGTCCGTCACCAGCCTCGCGGCGTACAATTATGGCCATGCGACCGTCGGGCAGGAATCGTACAGTTGATTCGTTGGGGTAACCATCCATCTCAAGTTTTGTGATTGCCTCGTAGTGCTTGCCGTCGGTGGTCTTTACCAGCCACAGCTCGTTGCCGTTGTTGTCATCCTCGGGGGCTTTATTGTAGCTCACGCCATAACCCACGCCGTCATGCCAAGTGATGCGCCACACCCAGTCTCGCTTTGATGTCATCTTCTTGTCCAATATGGCAGGCTCGGGTGCCGTGAAAGTTTTGCCGTCGGAAGAGAACATCACGTGAGGCTCGCACGCCACTAACTCACGGTTTTGGTATATTGAACCGCCAACGTTCACCAGGATTCTACCATCGGGCATAACCGAGAGTTTGGGGTCACGCAAGTCAATTCCCTCCTTGCCTACGAAGGCCACCGACTCCCATGACTGGCCATCGGTTGATGAGAGGATTCTCACCTTACCCTCGGCTTTGCCATCCTTGTCAAAGATGTGAGATACTCCCTCGCGGAACGAGCAGTAGTAACGTCCCTGATGATAGATGAGCGATGAGAATGCGCAATGCATTGTGCTGTCGCCCCAAATTCGCTTGACATTGTAGCTGAATTGTTGAGCCGATAATGTCGAGATGGCAAAAAACATTGCCACCCAAATCATAATTATACGAAGCAATTTCATAGTTATAAATTGTAAGTTATTAATGCTATTTTGTATAAAATTTGCAACATTGCAATCAAATATTCAGACAAAGTTATATATAAAATGCGAGAATTGCAATAAAAATATAAGCAAATAAATATGCATAACTATTTCCAAAGTAGGGTGGCATATCTACATATTTATGCATAAATGTTTGATTTTTATGGGTCAAATCTTTGTGTTTTTAATATTTTTTATTAAATTTGCACAAAATTTAATTAGAAATCATATAAAATTTTCAAATATGAACACGGCGGTAAAGGAGTATATCGAGCAGTTTATGGCAGATATAGTAGCAAAGAATCCCGGTGAGTTAGAGTTTCATCAGGCGGTGCGAGAAGTAGTAGAGAGTGTGGCTCCTTATGTTTTAGAGAATCCTCAGTTGATGAAGATGAAAGTTCTGGAGCGTATTGCTGAGCCCGAGCGAGTAGTGATGTTCCGTGTACCTTGGGTTAATGACAAGGGCGAGGTGATGATTAACAAGGGTTATCGTGTTCAGATGAATAGCGCAATAGGTCCATATAAGGGCGGTATCCGTTTCCACTCGAGTGTAAACCTCAGCATTTTGAAGTTCCTTGCTTTTGAGCAGACATTCAAGAACAGCCTTACAACTCTGCCAATGGGAGGCGGAAAGGGTGGCTCGGATTTTAACCCCAAGGGCAAGTCAGAGATGGAGATTATGCGCTTCTGTCAGAGCTTTATGACCGAGCTTACACGTCATATCGGCAGCGATACCGATGTGCCTGCGGGTGATATCGGTGTAGGAGGCCGTGAGGTAGGCTATATGTTTGGTCAGTACAAGCGTCTGGCAAATGAGTTTACAGGAACTTTCACCGGCAAGGGCTTAAGTTTTGGTGGTTCGCTGATGCGCCCCGAGGCTACGGGTTACGGAGCATGCTATTTCGGTCAGGCCATGTTGGCGACACGTGGTGATTCGTATGAGGGCAAGACTGTAGCGATATCGGGCAGTGGTAATGTGGCACAGTTTGCAGCCGAGAAGGCGCTTGCTTTGGGCGCAAAGGTTGTTACCATGTCGGATTCAAACGGTTTTATATATGATCCCGACGGCATTGATGAGGATAAGTTGCACTACATCTTTGAACTGAAGAATATGTTGCGCGGTCGCATCCGTGAGTATGTGAATAAGTATCCTACGGCGCAGTATTTCGAGGGCGAGCGTCCTTGGAGCGTGAAGTGCGACATCGCTATGCCTTGTGCTACGCAGAACGAGCTCAACGGCGAGCAGGCGGCTATGTTGGTGGCTAACGGATGCAAGTGCGTGGTTGAGGGAGCAAATATGCCTACAACGCCCGAGGCTATCGAGATTTTCCAGAAGGCCAAGTTGTTGTATTCGCCAGGTAAGGCTTCAAACGCCGGAGGTGTTGCTACTTCAGGTCTTGAGATGACACAGAACTCAATGCGTATCAAGTGGAGCGCAGAGGAAGTTGATGCTAAATTGCACGAGATAATGAATAAAATTCACGCTGTATGCGTAGAGTACGGTACTGAGCCCGATGGTTATGTGAATTATGTAAAGGGCGCCAATATCGCAGGCTTTATGACAGTTGCAGATGCTATGTTAGCCCAAGGCATAGTTTAGTGAATTTGATTTAGGTTGGTTAATGAGAATTTTTTTTTGCTGTGTTGCGGCACCTTATTGGGAGGGTGCCGCAATATTTTTTTTGTTGTAGAGTCAAAAAAGAGTATATTATTTGTATATTTGAGACAAATATGTTGTTATGAAGCAGAGCTGGAAACCCGGAACGATGATATATCCGCTGCCTGCGGTGCTGGTGAGCGTGGGCGAAACAGAGCAGGAGTATAACCTCTTTACAGTAGCGTGGACTGGTACGGTGTGTACCAATCCCCCGATGTGTTACATATCGGTGCGCCCCGAGCGTCACTCCTATGATATAATAAAGCGTACGGGTGAGTTTGTTATAAACATCACAACCGAAGAGCTGGCACGTGCGACAGATTGGTGCGGAGTCAGGTCGGGCAGGGACTATAATAAATTTGCCGAGATGGGGCTCACGCCCGTGGCTGCTGCGCAGGTGAAGGCTCCCGTCGTTGAGCAGTCTCCCGTGTCGATTGAGTGTCGGGTGCGTCAGGTTGTGCCTTTGGGCTCTCACGATATGTTTATCGCCGATGTGGTGAACGTGCTTGTCGATGAGGAGTATATCGATACAGAGAGCGGTAAGTTGGATCTTCAGCGTGCGGGGCTCATCACATATTCGCATGGCGAGTATTATCGTTTGGGTGAGGTTATAGGCCATTTTGGCTGGTCGGTAAAGAAGAAGGGTAAAAAGAAAAAGCGTAATAATCAGTAAATTGGGTAAAAGATAATCATGGGACCGTAAATGTTATATTTGCGGTCCTCTTTTTTGCATAGTTGTCTGAAAATTGAAGTTTTCACTCACTCTTTTGAGTTGTATTGTGAATGGATAATTAAAGACAAAATATGAAGAGATTACTTTTATCTGTATGTATTGCTATGGTTCTTGGAGCTTCGGCGCAGAATCCGCAGGAACTGATAAAAACCTTTCGCCAAGGAGAACTTGCGCAAACACAGCTCGAGGCCTTACAAGGGAGCTACCAGCAACAACATGTAAAACGAGTCAGGACAGCAAGTAATAAAAAGAGCTATGCATCGCCCATCCCAGCTGATGCCAAGCATTCAGCAATGGAGGGCGAAAATCGCGTCGTGAATACTCTGCACGATAGCTCGGGACATGACATCTTTGGCCATGCGCTGTTCTCTAATAGCCGCCTTACGTTTGAACCCGATTTGAGTATTGCTACCCCTAAAAACTATCTTTTAGGGGCTGGAGACGAGATTGTGATTGATATTTGGGGCGATGCCCAACTCTCCATAAGTGAAGTAATCTCTCCCGAGGGGAATGTTAATCTTAGGGGCATAGGTTTGGTGTCGTTGGCGGGGTTAACCATTGAGCAGGCTGCGCAGCGATTGAAAAGTAGATTAACCTCGATATACGAAGGCTTGCGTGACGGAAGTGTTCAGATGACCATCTCGCTTGGTAGGATTCGCAGTATTCAGGTCAATGTCATGGGCGAGGTAGGCATGGCGGGGACATACACACTTCCTTCACTTGCCACTTTGTATCATGCTATGTATGTGGCGGGAGGGGTAAGTGACTTGGGAACGATGCGTGCTATACAATTATATAGAGATGGAGAGCTACACTCCGAGATAGATATATATAATTATATTCTCAAAGGCGATGCCAAACGAAATATTGTTCTGCGAGAGGGGGATTTGGTTGTTGTGCCCACGTATGAGAAGATTGTGAGCATATCGGGCGAGGTAAAACGACCGATGCGTTATGAGATGAGGGATACAGAGACTCTTGCCGACCTTATCGCATTTGCAGGGGGCTTCAGCGGCGACGCCAATCGCAGTTGGCTGAACATCACACGCCATCAGGGCGGAAAGTATATATCCTTTACGGTTGAGGAACCTGATTTCGATGGTTTTGAGTTGCAGGATGGTGATGAGGTGAAGGTTGGTGGGGGCATTAATCGTCACGAAAACAGGGTACGCATCACAGGTGCAGTTTATAGAGAGGGATACTATGCGATAGATGACAAGGTCACAACTCTTAAGCAACTTATCTCTCGTGCCGATGGTCTGCGTGAGGATGCCTTCCTGTCGCGAGCCATACTCTATCGCGAAAAACCCGATTGGACCACGGAACTTATGCCGATTGATTTGGCGCGTCTTATGGCTGGCGAGATTGAAGATGTTGAACTGCAAGCCAACGATTGGTTGGTAGTGTCTTCGGTCGGGGATATGCGTGAGGAGTATAAAGTAACAATCTTTGGTGAGGTGAGACATCCTGGGACATACCCCTATGTCGATAATATGACCGTCGAGGATTTGATTGTCGCAGCAAGCGGTCTGCGCGAGGCGGCATCGACGGTGAATGTCACCATTACACGTCGCATAAAACAGCCTACTAAACTACATGTCAATGAAAAACTATTCGATATTTTCACCATTGAGCTAAAAGATGGTCTGGTTGTTGATGATTCTGGTGAAGGATTCTATCTTCAGCCTTTCGACCAAGTGTATATACGTCGTTCTCCCGTATATGTTGCGCAAAACTCTATCTCGGTGCGTGGTGAGGTTGCTTTTGAGGGTAATTATCCCCTTTCGCACCGCAATATGCGGCTTTCCGAAGCTGTGAAAGCTGCGGGGGGAGTAAATCCAGGAGCGTATCTTGGGGGTGCTTATCTGTTAAGGAAGCTCACCGATGAGGAGCGGTTGCAGAGACAGCGATTGCAACAGATGATAGATGCCCAGGCACGTAAAACCAACAAAATGGAGGACGGTGAAGTGCCCAATGTGGTGATTGACAGCGTGGTGCTGCAGGATGTCTATCCTATTGGCATAGATTTAAGTGCAGCCATAAACCGGCCTCTGTCAGATGCTGATGTGGTGTTGCGTGACGGGGATGTTATATACATCCCAGAATATAATGGCACGGTGCGTATCATGGGGACTGTGCTTTATCCCAATACAGTCACCTATGCCGAGGGTAAGAGCGTGAAGTACTACATCAAGTCGGCGGGAGGCTTTGACAATAATGCCCGCAAGCGCAGGGTGTTTGTCATTCATATGAATGGTATGGTGGAGTCTGGCCCACATGCAAAGGTGCGCCCCGGCTCTATAATCATTGTGCCGAGCAGAATGAATCGTGGCACGTTTAGGTGGGGAGATGTTGTGCAGAGTGTTTCAAGTGCAGCTTCGATGGCTGCCGTTGTGGCTTCGGCAATAAGTTTGGCAAGGTAAAGAGTTGCAAGTATGGAGCAGTTGAAAAATCAAAGATCCTTAACGGTGGAGGATGCCGATATAGATGTTGTAGAGCTGATGCAGCGTCTGTGGCGTAATAAAGGCTTTATATTAAAGGTTACGTTTGTGTGCGTGGTCCTTGGCCTTGGTGTCGCACTCTTGATTCCTAAGCGGTTTACAGCCTCGTGTGATTTTGTGCCCCAGGTCACTGCCGGTTTGGGACAATCTCGTATATCGTCAATTGTACGATTGGCAGGGGTTGATTTAAGTCAAAATCAGGATGTTGAAATGTTATCTCCCTGTGTGTATGAGAATATCTTGACAAGTACAAGGTTTCGTAAGGAGCTTATGCATACAAAAATCAATGTCGAGGATGTAGCGTATCCTATCAGTATATATGAGTATTATTCTCTTCACAGAGATATGCTCTCCAGGCCCGAGGCGGCTCCTCTGCCAGGTGTGGCTCCCAATATCGAGACCTTGACGCAGGATGAATATTGTGCCATTAAGCAGCTGGCAGAGCAGCTACGCCTGACGCTTGATAACAAGAACGGTTATGTGACCATATCTGCCACAATGCCGGAGCCTTTGGCGGCGGCTCAACTTGCTCAAGCCGCTGTTGAACTTTTACAAAAGTATATCACTGAATTTAAGATTGCCACTGTGAAGTCGAATCTGGATTTTGTGCAGCAGCGTCACGACGAGCTGAAGCTTAGTTTGGAGAGTGTGCAGGCACGCAGGGCGCGTTATCGTGACGCTAATCAGAATATGGTTCGAAATTCGGCACGCATGGAGCTGGAACGACTTGAGGCGGAGTATCAATTGGCGATGAATATGTATGGAGAGATGGCTATGCAGTTGCAGCAGGCAAAAATAAGGGTGAAGGAGACCATGCCAATGCTTACGATAATAAATCCTGTCACAGTGCCTACACATAGGAGCAGCCCGCAGCGGATGAAAATATTGCTGGCGTCGTTGTTTGTGGGGCTGGTTATGGGAGGGTGTGGAGTTGTGGTGATTCCTACGATTGCCGATGTGGTAGGGTCTAGCCGTTTACGAGCTTTAATAAATGTCGAGGCTGTAAAAAGTAACACTTAAACTATTGCGATATGGTCGAATTGTTCTCATTATTGCTACCGTTTGTGGTTGCAATGATGGTTGTGGTTGTCACGCAGCCATCTTTGGTGAAGATTGCTCAGATGAAGCAGATTGTGGATAATCCCTCGGCACGCAAACTCAACAAGAAGCCTGTGCCAGTATTGGGCGGTGTGGCGATATTCTTTGGTGTGATATTCAGCGTAGGTGTTGCGGGATACTATGTCGAGGGACTTGACATTGAGTTTGAGATTATAATAGCCATGCTTGTCATGTTATATACGGGTGTGGGAGACGATATATTGCAACTCTCACCCAGCCTGCGCTTTGCGTTGCAGATATTTACCGTAGGGCTCATGATGTTTCTGGGCGGTATCTACATAGATAATTTTCATGGCCTATGGGGAATCTATCGTCTGCCGTGGTATGTGGCAGTTGGGTTGACCACCTTTTCGTGCGTGGGAATCATCAATGCGATAAACCTAATTGATGGCGTCGATGGCTTGTGCTCGGGCTTTGGAGTCTTTGCGTCGCTGCTCTTTGCAGTCTGTTTCAGGCGTATGGGCGATATCTCATATGTGGTGTTGTCGCTTGCGGTGGCGGGGGCGCTCATCCCATTCATGTTGCATAATATTTTTGGCAAAAGATATAAGATGTTCCTCGGTGATGGCGGCTCGCTGGTGTTGGGCTTTATCTGTTCGTTGTATGTCATGCGCATTATTCAGTCGGGTGATGAGGTCGTGACTGGTTCTACGATAAGTTTTACGCTGGCCGTCCTTGCTGTTCCCGTATTTGATACGGTCAGAGTTATGGCGGCACGTATCATCAATCGCCGCTCACCCTTTAGTGCAGATAAAACACACCTGCACCACATGTTCATAGATTTGGGTTTTAGTCATGTAGCTACTTCGGTGGTAATCATATTACTCGATGCTTTGGTGGTTATGGTGTGGCATATGTGCAATGTGTGGAATCTTAGCCCCGAGTATCAGCTATATGTGACTATTACAACTGGGGTGTGGGTGACAAGTGGGCTCTATTATGGCATTGACTATATAAAGCGACAGCATGAGGTGTTGTATGACGAATTGCAAAAAAATGTAAAGCGTTATAAGTTGCAAAATACAGGATTTCTGATTAAATTGCGGGATGTATTGGATAAATAACATAATTAGAGGAAGCGTAAGTATAGGCTAACCTCTTAATTATGAGATATTAAGAGTAAAATTATGCCAAAAATTTCAGAACGTGCCGTCAAGATGCCGGCATCCCCTATCCGCAAGTTGGGACCTTTGGCAGATGCTGCAAAGAGCCGTGGGGTGAAAATTTATCACTTAAATATAGGTCAGCCCGATTTGCCTACACCCAAGGAGGGCTTGGAGGCCTTGAAGAAAATTGACCGTGAGTTGCTGGAGTATAGCCCAAGCGATGGATATCTTTCGTTAAGAGAGAAACTTGTAGCCTATTACGACCAGTATCAGATTAAACTGCAACCCGAGGATATCATCATCACAACGGGAGGTTCCGAGGCTGTGCTGTTCGCCTTTATGTCGTGCCTGAATCCGGGCGATGAGATTATCATCCCCGAGCCAGCCTATGCCAACTATATGGCATTTGCCATTTCGGCAGGAGCAGTCATTCGTACCGTATCAACTTCTATTGACGAGGGTTTTGCCTTGCCTAAAGTTGAGCAGTTTGAGGAGCTTATAAACGAACGCACACGAGGCATCTTGATATGCAATCCCAACAACCCCACGGGTTATCTTTATACCCGCAAGGAGATGAATCGCATCAGGGACTTGGTGAAGAAGTACGACTTGTTCCTCTTCTCGGATGAGGTGTATCGTGAATATATTTACACAGGCTCACCCTACATATCGGCGTGTCATCTGGAGGGTATTGAGGAGAATGTGGTGTTGATAGACTCTGTATCGAAACGCTACTCGGAGTGTGGTATCCGCATTGGCGCATTGATAACGAAGAATCACACTCTGCGTAATGCCGTGATGAAGTTTTGCCAGGCTCGCCTCAGCCCACCCCTCATAGGTCAGATTGTTGCCGAGGCTTCGATGGATGCCTCGCGCGCCTATATGATTCATACCTACGAGGAGTATATCGAGCGTCGTAACTGCCTTATTGATGGCTTGAACAAGATTCCGGGGGTGTATTCACCTATCCCCATGGGAGCATTCTATACCGTTGCCCGTCTGCCTATTGACGATTGTGACAAGTTCTGTGCATGGTGTCTTGAGGAGTTTGAGTATGAGGGCGAAACGGTTATGCTGGCTCCTGCATCGGGATTCTATACCGATTCGAGCAAAGGCCGTGACGAGGTGCGTATTGCCTATGTCTTGAAGAAGGAGGATTTGCGCCGAGCGTTGTTCATCTTGGGTAAGGCGTTGGAGGCATATCCTGGCAGAGTTGAGCGTTAATGATTGAGGAGCATGTTATTACATGATAAACTTAAGTCCTGGAGCTTGATATTGGCATCGCAGTCGCCACGTCGCCGCCAGCTACTTGGTGAGGCGGGTATTGATTTCCGGTTAGCTCCCAGGTATGAGTGCGATGAGGTATATCCTCCGCAACTGCCTGCTGCTGAAGTGGCGGAGTATCTATCACGCCTGAAAAGTGATGCCTATCCTCAGTCGCTTGCGCCGAATGATATTCTGCTTACAGCCGACACGGTGGTCGTAGTTGATAATCGCATATTGGGGAAACCTGCTAATCGTGATAAGGCTATTGCTATGATAGAGAGCCTTTCTGGTCGTGAGCATGAGGTCATAACCGGTGTTACGTTACGCAACACAGTAAAGGCTGTTAGTTTTTCATCACACTCTGTGGTGCGTTTCCGCCACCTCTCGCGTGAGGAGATAGAGTATTATATTGACACTTATGCACCTATAGACAAGGCCGGGGCATATGGTATCCAGGAGTGGATAGGTTATGTCGGAATCGAGGGTATTGAAGGTTCTTTCTTCAATGTCATGGGGCTTCCGGTGCAACGTCTTTATTGTGAGCTGGAAAAGTTTATAGGATAGAGTAAAAAAAGGATGAGAAGTTCTCATCCTTTTTTTATACTCGCATCAGTCCGTTTCTTGGCGATGCATCAAGGCGTATTGCGATGAACACCAGAATGGTAAAGGCTACAAGTGACGAGCCTCCGTAGCTGAGGAATGGCAGCGGGATACCCATCACGGGCATAAGTCCCACATTCATGCCTATGTTCACCAGCACATGGAACAGCAGAATAGATGCCACACAGTAGCTGTATATGCGGCCGAACGGTTCCTCCTGGCGCTCGCCCATCTTCATCAGGCGCAGAATGAGCATACACAGTAGCGTGAGAACGAACACTACACCCACAAATCCCCACTCCTCACCTACGGTGCAGAAAATAAAGTCGGTCTCCTTCTCTGGTACGAAGTATTTGTTCTGCGTGCCCTCCATGAACCCTTTGCCAAACAAACCACCCGAGCCAATGGCAATCTTCGCCTGGTTTACGTTGTAGTCGGCACCCTTAGGGTCGCTCATGATACCCAAGAAGCTGAGGATACGTAACTTCTGGTGGGGCTGTAGTACCGATTCGAAAATCTTGTCGGCTGTGGGGACAAAAATCATGGAGCCGATGAACAATCCCGCCGAGAGAAATATGGCCGATATGTTTTTACGGAAAGCATATATCGCGGCAATGATTATGGCTATGATGACAGTCGTCGCCAGGCATGTATATCCACTTAAGGCCTGCTCGCACACAAGTGCTGAGCCTCCATAAAGAGCAAACGAGGATATAGCTATGGTTGCAAGGAATATGATGTGGGCCTTCCAGTGGCCAATCATCATGGCGTTACAGAATGTGAATATCAGCACCAGCACCATAAGCAGGAATAATGGTGTGAATAGGAATGAGAAGATGAACAGAGCAGCAACCATAATGGCTGGAATACATAGCCATTTATTCAATCCCTCACGGTAAAGCACAATGATAAACGAGCAGAGGACAACTCCCGAGCCTGTGTCGTTCTGCATGATGATGATGGCCAGCGGCAGCAAGATTAAGAATCCTACGTGTATCAGGTCGCCCAACTGCTTGATAGAGTAGTTGTAGTTGCTCATCAGGCGTGCCACGGCAAGAGCCACAGTAATCTTGGTGAACTCCACGGGCTGAATCACAAAGCTGCCGAATGTGTACCACGCCTTTGCTCCGTTCAGCGGGCGTGCCAGGCTGTCGGGTAGAATTATAGTACCTAAAATCAGCAATACACCTATGGCATAGGCGTAGTAGGCGTACATGTGATAGTAGCGTGAATCCAGCAGCAGTATGACAAGTGCTGCCACCATGGCCACACATGCCCACGCCGCCTGCTTGATGTGGAAGTGCGAGAATGAGAAGAAATCGGTAATGGTAGCATCCTCAAATGAAACTGAGGTGATGCAGATAAGACCCGACAACACCAACAGCAGGTAGAGAACCACGGTTACGCGATCCACACCCTCAAAAAGTGGTATATTGTTACTTCTTCGTGACATTTTGATAACGCTTCGGTAGATAATAAGGTAAGTTTTTCACCTGCTCGACAAGTTGTGGGCGGGTGATGGTATCTGTCAGGTACATCTCCTCGATAAGGCTGGCGATAGGCAAGGCTGCCGAGGCGCCGAAGCCTCCATGCTCGACATATACCGAGATTGCAATCTTGGGATTGTCTTTTGGCGCAAACGACAAGAATGTCGAGTGGTCACGACCATTGGGGTTCTGTGCCGTACCGGTCTTACCGCACACATCTAACCCTGGGAGGTATGCTCGGTATGATGTACCTGCACCCGGAATGTTGGCGCCCTTCCACATGCCCTCAACAATAGGCTCGAAGTGCTTGGCATCGACACCCGAATATTGTTTCTCGTAGAAACGTCTATCAAGCGAATCCTGACCTTCGATGGCCTTCACGATGTGGGGAATGTAGTAATATCCTCGGTTAGCCACTATGGCTGCAAGGTTAGCCATCTGCAAAGGCGTACATCCCAACTCTCCCTGGCCGATAGAGAGCGAGAGTACGGTGTAGCTGTTCCATGAGCCGCGATATACGCGGTTGTAGTATGCTGCATCGGGAACATAACCACGTTGCTCGTCAAGGAAGTCGCTGTCGAGCTTGCGGCCGTAGCCAAAGCTATTCACATACTCAACCCACTTGTCAAGCCCCTCCTTAACATCCTTGTATTTGCGGTTCTCGATTATGTCGCGGAACACATAGCAGAAGTAGGCGTTGCACGATTGCGCCACGGCATTTCTTAAGTCAAGCGGAGATGCGTGAGGGTGGCAGCCCATCTTCTTCTTACCATAGCTGTAACCTCCATGGCATGGATATGCGTTGGCGGGTGTCAGCACTCCCTCTTGCAAGCCAATAAGACCCTGTACCAACTTGAATGTTGAGCCCGGAGGGTATTTGGCCTGCACGGCGCGGTTGAACATTGGCTTCTGCACGTCGCCCAGCATGCGCATGTAATTGTTGCCACGGTCGCTTCCCACCATATCGTCAGGGTCGAATGTAGGAGATGATGCCATCACCAGAATCTCTCCCGAAGAGGGCTCAATTGCCACTACGGCACCAATCTTCCCCTTCATAAGTTCCTCGGCAAAGGCCTGTAATTTAACATCTATGGTTGATGTAATCTTCTTGCCCGGTATGGGCAGCGTGTCGTACATGCCGTCCATGTATGAGGCCTTGATGGCTCCGTGAGCATCGCGTTCAAGAATCTTAACTCCATCCTTGCCTCGCAGATACTTCTCGTAGGCACGCTCCAAACCACTTCGGCCTATATAGTCACCCATCTTGTATTCGCCGCCACCATTTTTGATATCCTTGTCGTTTACCTCGCCAAGGTTACCCAGCAGATTACCTCCAATTTTGCGGGGATATTGGCGCACGGTACGTTTTATGGTGTAGAAGCCGGGGTAGTTATGCTCCTCAAAACGCAACTTTGCCTCTTGTGAGACGTAGTTTTTTATTAGATAGGGGGCTCGGGGGGTCATGCGGGCGTTCTTAAGACCTCGAATCATCTTCTCTTTCGATATCTCAATCACGTTGCATAGACGCATTGTGTCGAAGCCGGCCTTATCCATATCGCGCCACACAACCATCAGGTCATAGCACTCTTTGCTCTGGACTATAAACTCGCCATTGCGATCTACGACCTCACCTCGTGGGGCATACTGCACCTCATAGCGCAATACGTTATTTGCTGCCATGCGCTTGTATTGGGTGTCGATGATTTGAAGATACCCCGTGCGGCAAGCAATAATGATGAAGATGGAGATTACAATCCACCTCAGAATAGTTTGTCGTATGTATGCGTCGTTGTTAGACATGAATTATCTATTCAAAATCTTTTCAATAAATAGTTTTACAAAATAGTAGATAAACATCACCGTGGCAATGTCGCTCACAATCAGACGCAGCAGCGTGTGAAGGATGTGCATAAGCGATAGCGACTCCATCATGAAGTATATGCCGCTATGTAGTACCACCATTGCTATTATGTACCATTGGAAGTTCTTTTCTGGCAGACGGTGAAGCGATGTGTCGGAGGCATCGGTACCCATGGCATGGCCTGTGACCATCTTTAGTACAAATGGCCGCAGGAATCCTGTCGCTGTAGTGGCAATAATGTTAAGACCTCCCATGCCTGTCATAACGTCAATGGTAAGGCCCAACAAAGCCGACAACAGCACCATCCAAATGGGCTTGGTGTCGAGTGGTAGGAGTATGATAAATGCCACATATATCAGTGGATGAAAATAGACACTGAGTGAGATGTTGTCAATAAGGAATATCTGCAACAACACCAGCGTTAGGAAAGCACCAGCGTATAAAATATTCTTTTGCATAGGTTTAGTTTTCGTGTTGAGGGTTATTCTCCAACTCATTAATCTCGCCGTAATCGACATTCTCAATGAGGATTACGTTATTGAGCTTAGTCATGTCGGCGGCTAGGCGTACTGTAACATGATACGAGGTTTGTGTATCGTTTATGGCATAGCTCTCGACATAGCCAATCTTGATACCTTCGGGGAAAAAGTGCGACAAACCTGTAGCTACCACCTCGTCGCCAACCTCAATATCAGCATGTTTCGAGAGATCGCTCATCTCCACCTTGTAGGGGCTGTTACCTGACCAATAAATTGAGCCGAAATGCTCATCTCCGGCAATCTTGCCACTGGTGCGGAAATCAACGTTGAGCAAAGGCAGCACAACGGAATAACGCTCCGAGCAACCCACCACATAGCCAATCATCATTCCCGAAGGTGATATCACCGCCATATCCTCCATTACGCCATGCATGAGTCCACGGTTCAGGGTTATGAAGTTACGACTGCGGCTTATGCTGTTTGATATGATGCGCGCTGTGGTGTAGCGGTATTGTGACAACGATTCGAGCATGAGCGGGTCTATACCATTCATGGTGAGCGAATCGGTTTGTGCATCAATCTCCTTTTCGCGGTAGTAGGCTAGGGCGCTCTCCAGTTCGGCAACACGTTGTGACAGAATCTCATTCTCGCCACGCAGCGTGAAGTAGTGTTTTACGCCAAATATAGAGCTCTGAAGTCCTCCTGCGATGCTGTGGGCGCGCGAGAGAATCTTTGCTTGTGTGTAGTATGACGAGTGAGCATAATAATTGAGTGCTATCGCTTCAATGGCTATGAAGAGCAGCACTACATATATGCGGCGCAGAAATTCTATCAGCTTGTACATTATCTAACAGTGTTGTGCAAGAGTGGTCTCAAATCGTGAAACTTCTCTAACAAAATGGGGTGTCTGTAGTTAGACACCCTCATTTTGGAACGTTATCGATCCTTGTCACGGTATGTGACACAAGGGATTACTTCATTAAGAATGAGAATTTGTCAATATTCTTCATTGCGATACCCGTACCGCGGGCGATGGCGCGCAGAGGATCTTCGGCAATGTGGAATGGCAAACCAGACTTATTTGACAAACGCTTATCCAAGCCCTTAATCAAGGCTCCACCACCTGCCAAATATACACCCTTCTTTACGATGTCGGCATAAAGCTCTGGTGGCATGGTCTCCAACACCTTCATCAGTGCTGCATCCAGCTTAACGAGTGATTTCTCCAATGCGTAAGCAATCTCATTATATGAAAGAGTTACGGTCTGGGGCAACGATGTGAGAATATTTGGGCCTGTGATTACGAAATCCTCTGGCTCATCCTCCAACTCTGGCACCGCAGCTCCGATAGCACACTTGATAGCCTCGGCTGTACGTTCACCGATGCGGATGTTGTGCTGCTGACGAACGTAATTCTTGATATCTTCGGTAAATACATCACCGGCAACATTGATAGACTCCGAGCAAACGATACCACCCAACGATATACAAGCAATTTCAGATGTTCCACCGCCTATATCGATAATCATGTTACCTTCGGGGGCCTCTACGTCCAAACCTGCACCCAGTGCAGCTGCCATAGGCTCGAAAATCATATATACGTCACGACCTCCGGCATGCTCGGCAGAGTCACGTACGGCGCGAATCTCGACGTTGGTAGAACCTGAAGGGATACAGATAACCATGCGCAATGAAGGCGAGAACATGCTGCTTGTTGTGCGCACCTTCTTAATCATGCCACGCAACATAAGCTCCGTAGCGTTGAAGTCGGCGATAACACCTGCCTTTAATGGGCGAATCGTCTTGATGTTGGGGTTGGTCTTCTCGTACATCTGACGAGCCTGCTGACCAATGGCCATTACTTTACCCGTGTGGGCATCCAATGCAACGATTGATGGCTCATCCACCACCACCTTGCCGTTGTAAATAATCAGTGTATTGGCAGTACCCAAGTCGATAGCCAATTCCTGCGTTAAAGAAAAAAATCCCATATCTGTATTTAATTATTATTCAATCATTTATATGCTGCAAACAGGCTCATTGTTAGCGTTTTACGGCATAGTCATTGATGAAAAAACTCAACGACAATGCAAAGGTAGTGAAAAGATGAATAAGTTTTCCAACTTTTTTGAGGAAATTTTTATTATTTTTGCAATCGTAAACATCCTAAGATAAAAAAATGATAAATTCACAGGATAAATGTGCTATCATCGGATATGGTAGCTGGGCTACGGCCATTGTGAAGATTCTCACAGAAAACGGGATTAGTGTCAGCTGGCACATTTTGAATCCCGACGTACAGCAGTCGGTTGAAACCGAAGGTCGCAATTGCAAGTATCTGCGCGATGTAGATTTAGAAGCTTCGCTTATCAGCGTATCGGACGATATCAATGCAGTGGTCGAATGGGCTAAGGTAGTGATACTTGCCATGCCATCGGCTTTCATCAAGAAGGTTATGGATCCATTGACAGTATCGCTATCTGATAAATTCGTTATTTCGGCAGTCAAGGGCATTGTTCCCGATGATTATATTCCCATCACCGATTACATCATCACTCACTACTCGGTGCCTGAAAATCAGGTTGCCATCATCACGGGTCCTTCTCATGCCGAGGAGGTCGGACTCAGTCGCTGGTCATACCTTACGGCTGTGAGCCGCAATGTGGAGGCTCGGGCTACTATGGTCGAGATGTTCTCGCGTCCCTATATCCGTGTCATGGAGTCGGACGATGTCGAGGGTGTGGAGTATGTTGCCATCATGAAGAACATATACGCCATTGCCGTGGGTATGGCAAACGGCTTGGGTTATGGTGATAACTTCATTGCGGTGCTCATTGCCAACTGTGCAGCCGAGATGAGCCGCATGTTTGAATCCTTCGGTGGTGCATCGCACAACGCTCTGGCATCGGCTTGCTTGGGTGACTTGCTTGTTACGTGCTACTCTACATACAGTCGTAACCGCCGTTTTGGACTCCTGATAGGTCGTGGATGCACGGTGCGCAGTGCCATGAACGAGATGACGATGATTGCCGAGGGTTACTACGCCGCGAAGTGCATACGTCACACTTCGGCGCAGCGCAACGTTGAGATGCCTATCTCCGACATGGTCTATGATGTACTCTATCACGGAGCTTCGGCACGCCGCCGCATGCGCGAACTTACCACAAAGTTGAAATAATCTTTTAATGTTAAAAATAATAAAAACGATGAGTTTAATGAAATTGGATATTGCCAAGTCGGGCGTTGTAATCTCTGAGCAGATGAAGGCTGCGGCACAGAAGGCTAACGAGTTGCTGCACTCTGGTGAGGGCGCAGGTAATGATTTTCTGGGTTGGGTAAATCTCCCATCATCTATCGACGCTGAACAGATTGCAGCTATCGAGGCGCAGGCTGCCAAGTTGCGTGCAAAGGCAGATGTGGTTATTTGCATCGGAATCGGTGGTTCTTACCTCGGCGCGAAGGCCGTTATCGAGGCTATGAGCAACTCATTTGAGTTCCTCAACAAGAAGCATGCAAACCCAACAGTGGTTTTTGCTGGTCAGAATATCTCTGAGGATTACACCTACGAGCTTTTGGAGGCTACAAAGGAGTACTCTGTGGCTGCTATCGTAATCTCAAAGTCGGGTACCACAACTGAGCCAGCCATCGCTTTCCGCCTTATCAAGGCCGAGCTTGAGAAGCGTTATGGCAAGGCTGAGGCTTCAGAGCGTATCGTAGCTATCACCGATGCTGCACGTGGCGCGCTCAAGACCCTCGCAACACAGGAGGGCTATCCTACATTTGTAATTCCTGACAATGTGGGTGGTCGTTTTTCAGTCCTCACTCCCGTAGGTTTGTTGCCATTGGCAGTTGCCGGCATCGACATCAAGGCTTTGGTGGCAGGTGCGCAGGCTATGGAGAAGGCTACTGCGGCTGATGTAGCTGTTGAGGATAACCTCGCAGCGCAGTACGCTATCGTTCGTAACGAGCTCTACAAGGCGGGCAAGAAGGTTGAGATTTTGGGCTCTTATGAGCCAAAGTTGCAGTATGTTGCCGAGTGGTGGAAGCAGCTCTACGGCGAGTCAGAGGGTAAGGACGGTCTTGGTATCTTCCCTGCAAGCGTGACTCTCACTGCCGACCTTCACTCTATGGGTCAGTACATTCAGGAGGGTGAGCGCACATTGTTTGAGACCATCATCTCGGTTGAGAATGCAAAGCACATGGTTAAGGTTGAGGCTGAGGAGGCTAACCTCGATGGCTTGAACTTCCTCGCCGGCAAGCGTATCTCGGAGATTAACAAGATGGCGGAGCTTGGTGTTCGCCTGGCGCACATCGACGGTGGTGTTCCACAACTCTGCATCGAGATTCCTGCAATTGACGAGACCTCTATCGGCGCTCTTATCTACTTCTTCGAGAAGGCGTGTGGTATCAGCGGTTACATCCTCGGTGTAAACCCATTCAACCAGCCAGGTGTTGAGGCTTACAAGAAGAACATGTTTGCTCTTCTCGACAAACCAGGTTATGAGGAGGAGTCGAAGGCTATCAAGGCTCGCCTGTAAGAAAAAGAAAATAACGAGGTTATTTCTGCGTTACGCTTGCCCTTGAAATCCTCATTTACACCGAGTAAACTGCGGTTTCTCGGGCTACGCAGGCCTTGAAATACCTCTCGTTATTTCCTTTTGGGGGTGGCGGGTAGTATTAATCTCAATGACTACTCACTTTTTAAGATAACAAAACCGTTTGGCCAATGGGTCAAACGGTTTTGTTATTATGGTTGAGTAATAATTATCTCAAATTGGTTAGTTAAAATAACGTTCTCCTTTCTCAATGTCAGATCTAGGTTTCTCAAATACAAAGATATCAGTGATTGGAGTTCCGTAGTGGTAATATGCGCTGAGTGACTTTGTTAAAGTGGAGTGCATCTCTCTAAAGCCGCCTCTCTCCACTTGTTTCAAGGTTATTGATGCTCCACTTCCATAATCATATTCCCCCACAGGGTTCTGCAATAGTCCTAACTCCTTATCAACGATTGTAAGTTCGCAAGTAACAATGCCAAACTGCTTTCGTGCAGGATTAAAGTTCACACACAGCATATTGCCATTCTTCAAAACTGGAGGAATTGTGTAGTAGTATGTTGAAATATAGTCATAATACTCCTCAGCTTTATAAACCTTAAAGTATTCGACATCCTGTCCTATTACGCAATAATGGTCTCTACCCATGAAGATGGCTCTAGGGTCTGGAGTCCCTGATTTCCCGCTTATATCTAAGATGACGTTATCAAGGTCTGCAATCAAAGAGTCGTCGTTAGCTTTGCGTCTGAAGTATAAATATTTTCCGTTATCACCTTTTTGTATAGTGCGAGTAAGATATTGATCACCATCAGGCTTAATCAAACCTACGTAAGAGTCTAGAAACTCCTCGCCATTCTTGTCTATAAGGTTGTAACACATTTTGCTATCACTATCCTCGTATTTACTAATGATAGCCTTGTCATTACGGTCAAACATGAACGGATACTCAAATTTACAAGGAATAACAAGGTTGCCCTCGTAGTCAAGAGCTCCATACATATCAAGTTCTCGGTCCATTACACACAAACGACCTCTGTTGTGGTAAAATCCAGCAAGCTCGTACTTTGAATCGCTTACTACAATCTCGCCCTGCTTGTTAATCAAAGCCCAATCGTTACTATAGCCGCCCTTTTGCACTAAAGCAAGGCCCTCATGGAACACAGTAAGCGGCTCCCAATCGCCGAGTTGGCACAATTCATTGCCACTCTTGTCAATGATATAGTAATATCCACCTTTTGTACAGAATGCTACACCTTCCGAGAATCCACTTACAGGGGAATATTCTGTATCTGTCAAATCTAAAACGGTTTCCCCTTTTTCATTGATATAGTGCATCTTGACTTGGTTACCACTCCTTACAAGCGCAACTCCATCAGAGAAGAAATCTGCAAATGAGAACTTGCTGGTAATAGGTTTTTCTCCAGTGATCTGATTTACATATTCGTAGTATGTCTTTTCGTACGATTCCTCCTTGAGTATTTCAAAAGGCAGCAGCCCATCGTAACATCTCTCTTCCGGTGATAAAGAACCTCCTGAAGAGCATGAGTACAATAAGAAGAGTGTACATGCAGATATGATAAAGCGTTTCATGGTTTAGTAATTGATTAATGTGAAAAATGTAAATTTTTACTTCTTGTAGAAAGTATCTCCTCCATCATCGGTATCATAACTTGTACCCCCTTGACCAGTGTAGTAACTCTCTCCGAGTATGCCTTTTTCTTCCGTAACCACATCTCCATTATCCAACTTCCATCTTCTGCGTTTTGAGCCACCGCTAGGACCACCTAGTATCATAGTAAATACGACCCATAAAACGGCTAAAGCAATGAGAATATAGAATGCAATAATGCCAAGTAGAATAGTGACTCCTATTACAAATGATATCGGCAAAATAATTATGCAACCACCAAACAAAAATCCGAGAGTAATCTGTATGACGTACCACCACTTTCTACCTTGAATCAAAGGGAGACGTTTTCTTACATAGAATGTCACAAATAGAATAAGTGGAAGTAAATACGATATGATGGCTATAAGTACACCCACAGGTTGAGAAAATCTTGTATCTGTAGCTGCAAATATCCCCATTATAATTGCTAATAATAAACTTGGTGCTACAACATTTACCGCTAAATAGATTAAAGAGTTTTTTGCCAATTTTGAGGTGTACCCATCATCGAACTTTCGCATAAAATTCTCTTCACACGCATTGATTTTGGCATAGATTTTCTTTGTTAGTTGCCAAAAGAAGTTGAAAAATTTCTTCATAATAATAAGGTTTAGGTTGTCGTTTGCTCCTTACACGACTAATAATAACAGAAAGTGTGGAGCCGATTTCATTTATTCGTTAGAGGCTCTGACAAAACCTTGACCAAAATAAACGAAGCAATACCCCACACCTGAATAGATATGGGGATGGATGCAAATAATGCACCGACCATAATCTAAACAAGAAATGAGTGTTGTTCGCTGTCCTTTGGTCTTGGAAAACTGTCAGATTTTCTAACGAGGACTATGAAAACACTTTCAAAAAATATGTCTGCTCAACAAAAAACGATCAAGCAGTACAAATATAAGAAAAATATCTTCAAAAAGAACAACACTCTATGAGAAATTACATCAAAAGAAAACCCCAAGCGGTAAATGCTTGGGGTTGGGTATAATGAGTATTTTTATTATTTGCCATCGCGGTCGGCGAGCATCTTAATCCAGTAACCACCAACCACTGAACGTGCCTTGAATCCAACGTGAGACTTGTTGTCGGTGTTGATCCAGTCGCTCATAGGTACGCGGCTTGTTGATTCGTTGTAGAACTTGTGCAGAGGCTTGATGAACTCCTCGAATGTAGCCTTGTCGGGCGACATTGTAGCTGTCCATACAATCCAGTCTGACTTGGTGTAACCACGACGACAGTCAAGAGGCAAACCATATTCGTTCTGCTTGGTGAGGTAGTAAGCAACCTCGTCAAGAGCGATAGATGGGTCGAATACGTCGTAGCCGAGCATCTTGTCCCATACAAGGTTGTACTTCTGGCTCCATGTGTCACGGCCTGTGTCGAAAGTCAGGCGGTAGTGGTCACCCTCCTGAGCCATCTCCTTCCACTTTGCAGCCATATCCTTGGCGATAGCACCATACTTCTGGGCGATATCCTTCTTGCCCGCCATGTCGGCCATGTCAGCATATGCAGCAACACCCACGATAGCCTTGACAGCGAGGTTGGCGTTGCGTGCCCAGTGACCTGCGAAGTCATCAGTACAGAGCTGGTTAGCAGGGTCGCCACCATTCTCCACGAGGTAGTCAGTCCATGTTGTCAGGGCGTCCCAATGCTTCAGGGCGTAGTCGGCATTGCCCTCTGCCTGGCATATAGCACCAGTGAGGATGAGCATGTTACCACACTCCTCAACAGGCATGTCGCCACCATAAGTCTGGCCATTTGCCTGTGGGTAAGTACCTACGTCGTGAGCAGCGAAAGGCTTTGTCCACTTGCCGCTCTCGGTGTAGTAGAATATGAAGTTCAAAAGACCCTTTGCAAGCTCTGGGTTATAGTAAAGGAACATAGGAGCTGATGGATAAGTTACATCCACAGTACCGATAGAACCGTTTGAGTTGTTCTCCTTTGAGAGCCATGCCAAATCACCGTTAGGAGTCTCGATGAGCTTGTGGGCTGTGATAGCCTGACGATATGCCAATGCGCAAAGCTCGGCATACTCCTTGCCACCTGACTTCGCAGCGTCGGCCATGAGCTTAGCATCGAACTTCTCGCAACGCTTCATCAGCTTCTCATAGTCGGCTGCCGCCAATGCGAACTGCTGCTGGATAGAGCTGTCGCCCTTGCGGTTCCAGTAAGGACGGATGTTCTCGTTGAAGTACTGTATAGAGTACAGGTCATCGTAACCAACCATGATGTAGTTGCTAACCTCTGCGGCACCTACCTTGCCGAGCTTCTTTGAGAGGGCCATCTGTGTACCCTCACCCTTTGATTCTACCTCGCCATTCTCGGCAAAAGCCTTGCGCAAGCCAACAGGGCAACCCACAGCGTTTGCAGTCTGCTTGTCAGCCGCCATGTAGAAGTAACCCCAGTCGATGCGGATGTCGTCGCCACGGTGAGCCAATACGCGCTGTGACTCGGTGCCTGACTTAACATAGTTGAACTGCTCGTCAGCCTCAACAGTGCTGATGCTCTTCTGTGTAGGCATGTTGCGAGCCCAATCAGCCGAAGCCTCGAAGTAAATCTCAACATCGTGCTCTGCGCCGTCGTTTGATTTAACAGCGTAAGTAACGTAGTTTACAGGGCGAGATACCAGCTCCAAATCCTCCATAAAGAGTGGAGCAGCGAAGGTAAGAGTCAAATCCACTCCACCGCAGGTGAAGTCGTAGATGGTGCGTGTAGCCTGCACATCAGCCGATGTTTGCACGGCTGTCTGAGACATGATAATCTCATCGATAGACTGCTTGTAAAGACCGAAATCGACCAATGCCAGACCTGGGCCATTGTAGCAGTGAGCAGCAAATGTGAGCTTGCCGTCGCTGTCCTTGAGCAACTCCTCGGGTACGGCAGCCAGCACGTTCTCGCGTGCAGCGTTGCCTGTATCAACAATCTTGGTGCCATTGAGGTAGAGCTCGAAGTTGTCGTCGTGAGAGTACATCACGAAGAGCTTGCTGTTCTTCAAATCCTCGGGGTTGATTTCAACCTCGCGGCGCACCCAGATGTTCTTTGTGTCCCACACGGTCTTGATGTTTGTCGAGTTCAGACCAAAAGCGGCCTCACCCTTCTTCCATGACTTGTCGTTGAAGCCGGGCTTTGTCCATGCGTCACCACGTGGAGCATCGAATGTGTATGTTCCCCACCATGGAGCCTCAACCGACATAGGTGCAAGAGCCGAGATTGTAGGCTCCTCCTGACCCATGAAACGGTAGAGCTGACCATCTACACGAAGAGTACCAACGAATGGGAACTTCTTCTCGGTCCAGTGCATAACCTGGGCATCGTAGAGGTTGTTTGAAGGTGACCACGCTGATGTGTAGGGGTCGATAGTGATGAGTGGGTACGCAGGAGCGCGCATCTCATTCTTCACTGGAGCTGGTGAGCTGCAGCTGACAGCCAAAGCCGCCACGGCTGCAACAGCCATAAGTAGTTTTTTCATCATAATTTAATGTATTTAAGTGTTTGGTTATTCAGTTTAAGCAAAGATAGAAAAATATGTGGAATTATGCGAATGAAAAGGAATAATTATACAAAATTATCATAAGTTTTCTCATCAGTCGTTTCCTTTGCTACAAACCACAAACAAAAAGGGTTGTCGCAACCCGAAAGTTGGACAACCCCATATTATATTAGGTATAACCTGTTACTGCAACTCGTCAGCGAGCATCTTAATCCAGTAACCACCCACAACCGAGCGAGCCTGGAAACCTACGTGTGATGGTGAGTCAGTGCTGTACCAGTCACTCATAGGAGCGCGGCCCTTAGTCTCGTTGTAGAACTTGTGCAGAGGCTTGATGAACTCCTCGAATGTAGCCTTGTCAGGCGACATTGTAGCTGTCCATACAACCCAGTCAGACTTAGAGTAAGTCTTGCGGCAGTCAAGAGGCAAACCATATACGTTCTGCTTTGTGAGGTAGTAAGCAATCTCGTCAAGAGCGATAGATGAGTCGAATACGTTGTAACCGAGCATCTTGTCCCATACGAGGTTGTACTTCTGGCTCCATGTGTCCTTGCCTGTGTCGAAAGTCAGGCGGTAGTGGTCACCCTCCTGAGCCATCTCCTTCCACTTTGCAGCCATCTCCTTGGCGATGGTGTTGTAACGCTCGGCAACATCAGCCTTACCTGCCATCTTTGCAAGGTCTGCGTATGCAGCAACACCCACGATAGCCTTAACAGCGAGGTTGGCGTTGCGTGCCCAGTGACCTGCGAAGTCGTCGGTACAGAGCTGGTTAGCTGGGTCGCCACCATTCTCCACGAGGTAGTCGGTCCATGTTGTAAGAACATCCCAGTGCTTCAGGGCATAGTCAGCCTTACCCTCCATCTTACAGATAGCACCAGTGAGGATAAGCATGTTACCACACTCCTCAACAGGCATGTCGCCACCGTAGGTCTGGCCGTTAGCCAATGGGTAAGTACCTACGTCGTGAGCTGCGAAAGGCTTTGTCCACTTGCCACTCTCAGAGTAGTAGAAGATGAAGTTGATGAGAGCCTTAGCGAACTCTGGGTTATAGTAAAGGAACATAGGAGCTGATGGATAAGTTACATCCACAGTACCGATAGAACCGTTAGAGTAGTTCTCCTTTGAAAGCCATGCAAGCTCTCCGTTAGGAGTCTCGATGAGCTTGTGAGCAGCAATAGCCTGACGATATGCCAATGCACAAAGCTCGGCATACTCCTTGCCACCTGACTTCGCAGCGTCGGCCATGAGCTGAGCGTCGAACTTCTCGCAACGCTTCATCAGCTTCTCATAGTCGGCAGCCGCCAATGCGAACTGCTGCTGGATAGAGCTGTCGCCCTTGCGGTTCCAGTAAGGACGGATGTTCTCCTTGAAGTACTGGATAGAGTAGATATCGTCATAACCAACCATGATGTAGTTGCTAACCTCTGCGGCACCAACCTTGCCAAGCTTTGAAGAGAGTGCCATCTGGTTACCGTTGTTTGTAGAAGCCACCTCGCCGTTTGCAGCAAATGCCTGACGGAGGTCGATAGCATTACCCACAGCGTTTGCAGTCTGCTTGTCGGCAGCCATGTAGAAGTAACCCCAGTCGATACGAACATCGTCGCCACGACGACCAAGAATCTTCTGAGCCTCGGTACCGGTCTTAACGTAGTTGAACTGCTCGTCAGCCTCAACTGAGCTGATGCTCTTCTGTGCAGGAGTGTTCTGTGCCCAGTGTGTGTCAGCCTCGAAGTAAACCTCAACGTCGTGCTCTGCACCGTCGTTTGACTTAACAGCGTAAGTAACGTAGTTTACAGGGCGTGCAACCAACTCTGGCTCCTCCAGGAACATAGGAGCAGCGAAAGTAAGAGTCAAATCTACAGGACCGCAAGTGAATGTGTAGATTGTACGTGTAGCCTGCACGTCAGCCGATGTCTGCACAGCTGTCTGATTCATCACAACTGCGTTTGTAGGCTGCTTGTAGATACCGAAATCCACCAGACCACCACCTGTGCGGTTGTGGCAGTGAGCAGCGATGGTAAACTTGCCGTTAGCCTTTGCAATAAGCTCGGCAGGAATCTGCTTGTACTGGTTCTCCTTCCATGTGTACTCGGTAGCGATAAGCTTCTCGCCATTTACGAAGAGCTCGAAGATATCGTCATGAGAGTAGAGGATGAAGAGGTTGTTGTCCTTGATATCAGCAGGATTAACCTCCACAGTGCGGCGCAACCAGATATCAGATGAACCCCACTCGGTGTTTACATCGTAATCGTGTCTTGTGCCAAATGGAGCTGGAGCCTGCTTCCAACCCTTCTCGTTGAAATCAGCGTCAGTCCACTTCTTGTTGGGCTTGTCAAAAGTGTAAGATGCAGTCCACACCTGCTCAGAAGCAGCAGGAGCGATAGCTGTCATGATAGCCTCCTCCTGGCCCATGAAACGATAGAGCTGACCGTCAACACGCAATGTACCCATGAATGGGAACTTCTTGCCTGTCCAGTGTGTTACCTGGTGGTCGTAGAGGTTGTCAGCGGGTGACCATGCCGATGTGTAAGGGTCGATAGTGATAAGAGGATAAGATGGCGCACGCATCTCATTCTTCACCGGAGCTGGTGAGCTGCAGCTAACAGCCAAAGCTGCGAAAGCAACAACTGCCAAAAGTAGTTTTTTCATAATAAATTTGTATTTGTTTAATAATGTGTTAATTCCAACGGGCAAATATAGCCATAATAATTGGTATTTTCTCTATTTTTTCACCAAATTCTTCATATTCAGATGAATGTTTGGTGCGAGTATGAAATTTTCAAGAAGAGTGTTCCCTGGAACGTGGAATAAAAAAGTTGCAACCGAATATGGTTTTTCGGTTGCAACATAACAACTATTTCATGCTCCGGTTACTCAATCTTCACAAGTCCATCGCAAGATACGTAATGCTCCTTGATGCCCAGCTCCTGCATCCAGCCACGCACGATGACCGACTCATACTGTCCCGTATTAAAGCCCTTGCCCGTGTCGTTGTTGTAGAGCCACGATGGAGTTGGCCATAGTGCAGCACGGAACTTCACCTTCTCGTATAAGTTCTTCTTCACAGCCCAGTTGCCATGGTGCGCTAGTTGCAGGTAGTCGCACTCAAGGTCGGCGGCATACTCCGATGCGAGCAGTTTGTCACCACCCGCCACCTCCAGGTCGCCGAGGAAGATTACCGATTTGTGCCTGTCCCACATCTTTATCACCATGCTCGAATTGTTATAGACGCTGCTGGTGATTTCAGGGTTCTTCTCTGTCAGAATCTTGAACTTCACGCCATCAATCTCAAACTCGTCACCACGATGGCAATCAATGACTTCCGTGTCTTTTGCGTTGTCCAGCAGAGTGTAGAATTCACGATAGTAGGCAGCCCACCTTGCACCTTCGGAGTCAAGCATCTTGTCGGTGAAGCGTGAATGGTAAATCTTCTCAATCGTCACTCCGTTAGGTTTTTCAAGCAACTCCTTCAGCGCCCCCATGTGGTCGTCGTGAGGGTGTGATACAAACCACGCATCAACCTTGCCGCCCAGGGCAGCAATGAATCCGCACAGAAAAGATTTCTCATCCTTGCAGCCACCATCCATGACTATGATTTTGCCATTGTGGGTGCGAATCACATAACTGTTGCCAATGGTGTTTACTTGCGAGGGCAGTTGCCACAGGGTGTAGGTTCTCTTCGCCTCGCAGCATAAGGTAATGCACAGTGCAACGCACAGCAGTATAATACGTTTCATAATTATTTAGTTTTTTTGTCCTTAAGCATTTTAATCCAGTAACCTCCCACCACCGAGCGGGCCTGCAACCAGCCTGTGCGGTGTTTGAGAGAGTTTGTATGGTAGAGGTCAGGCATTGGGGCACGACCATCGGTGTTGTGGTAGAAGTCATACATTGGAGTGATAAACTTCTCAAACGTAGCCTTGTCTGAAGATAGGGTAGCCGACCACATAAGCCAGTCACTCTTGGTCACGTAGCTGCGGAAGTCGAGCGAAAGACCATACTTGTTGAACTTCGAGAGGTAGTATGTCACCTCGGCGTTGGCTATATCCTTGTCAAAGACGTTGAGTGCGAGAATCTCGTCCCACACCAGGTTGTACTTCTGGCTCCATGTGTCCTGACCCTTGTCAAATGTGAGGCGGTAGTGGTCGCCCTCGCGAGCCATCAGCTTCCATGTGGCGGCCATCTCCTTTGCTTTTGCCGTGAACTGCTCGGCGACATCCTCCTTGCCGGCCATTCGTGCCATGTCGGCATAGGCAGCCACGCCTATGATTGCCTTTATCGAGAGGTTTGTGTTGCGAGCCAGATGACCCATGAAGTCGTCAGTACAGAGTTGGTTGCGTGGGTCCTGACCATTCTCAACAAGGTAGTTGGCCCATGTAGTGAGCACCTCCCAATGCTTCAAGGCATAATCGGCATTTCCATCTGCCTGACATATGGCGTCGGTCATGATGAGCATGTTGCCCGACTCCTCGATTGGCATGCCCTCGCCGCCATAGTCCTCGCCGCGCACGTGTGGGTAGCGACCTGCGTCGTGTGCTGCATAGGGCTTGTCCCATCTCTCGCTCTCGCACAACTCAAATATAAAGTTCAGGAGTCCCTTTGCGAGGTCGGGATTGTAGTAGATGTATAGTGGGAACGATGGGAAGGTCACATCCACAGTACCCAGGCATCCGTTTGAGAAATTCTCCTTTGAAATCCACGCCAGCTCGCCGCTTGGATTCTCAATAAGCTTGTGGGCTGCAATTGATTGGCGGTAAGCCAGGGCGCACAACTCGGCATACTCCTTGCCTCCTGCTTCGCGGGCGTCGGCCATAAGCTGGGCGTCAAACTTCTCGCACTTTTTCACAAGTGACTTATACTCGTCGGCAGCCGCAGCAAACTGCTTTTCAATGGAACTGTCTCCGTTGCGGTTCCAATATGGGCGCACCTGCTCGCCGTAGTAAAGAATGGAGTACAGGTCGTCATAACCCACCATGATAAAGTCGCTCACGGGCTTTGTGCCCACCTTGCCCAAATGTGAGGCGATAGCCAAGTAATCACCCTCGCAAGAGGAGATTGAGCCTCTCTCCACAAACTCATATCGCATATCAAATGGGTTGCCTTTGGCGGTGGAGTATCTGGTCTTGTCGCCTGCAAGGTAGAAATATCCCCAGTCAATGCGCACATCATCGCCGAACTTTTGCAGTATGGGCTGCTCCACGGTCCCCGTCTTGGCATAGACGAAACGCTCGTCGGCGACCACCTCGCTAATGCTTTTCTGTGAGTTGGCGTGGCGTGCCCATTGAGGGCCGGCCTCGAAGTATATCTCCACATCGTGCTCAGTACCGTCGTTTGATGTTACCTCATAGGTTACGTAGTTCACAGGACGTGACACAAGGTCGAGGTTGTCAAGCAGCAGGGGAGCCATGAATGTGAGTCTTAGGTCAATCTCGCCGCATGTGAATGTATATATTGTACGTGTAGCCTGAACGTCGGCAGATGTCTGCTGTGCGGAGGTTGTAAGCTTCATGGCGGCATTGTCGGAGCGGTAGAGACCGAAGTCCACCAGTGCGCCGCCGAGTGTGTTCTGGCAGTGTGCCGCTATGGTGAGTGTATTGCCCCACTTGGCAATCTGCTCGCGAGTAATCTCCACGGTCTGGTTCTCCTTCCACGAGTTGTCGGTCGCAATGATTCTGTCACCATTGATGTATAGCTCGAAGATGTCGTCATGCGAGTAGTTGAGCATATACTTGTCTGCCTGTAAATCCTTGGCCGACAGCTCCACAGTGCGACGCAGCCATATGTCGGGAGTCCTCCACTGGGTTTTCAGGTCGGTGTAGTTCATGCCAAAGGGAGCAAACGACTTTTCCCATCCTTTGTCATTGTAATTCTGGGCCGTCCAATCGCCAGTAGGCTTGTCGAAGGTGTAGGTCGCTTCCCACGACTGCTCATGCCCCATGGGAGCAATGGGGATAAGCAGAGCCTGCTCCACACCCATGAAGCGGTAGAGTTCTCCATCCACACGTAGCACCCCCACAAACGGAAAATCTTTCTCGGTCCAGTGCATGATTTGACGGTCGTAGAGGTTGTCGGCTCCCGACCACGCCGAGGTATAGGGGTCGATGGTGATAAGCGGATATGCCGGCGCACGCAGTTCGTTTCTGATATGCTCGGGTGTCCCACATCCCACCATGGTCATAAGCGCCATAACGGCAAGCATCAATCGTTTCATATTTTAAGTTTTAAGGTTTTCTCCTACAAAGATAAGAAATGATTTTGTAAATAACGTGCCCGATAAGGTGATTTATGCGTTACGTTTACCTAAGATATGCAAAATTAAACCTCCTTTTGGAAAAGGGAGGCTTCGGGGCTCTCTCGTTCAAGGTATTGCAAATAAATAATGAAAGGAACAACCTTTCGGCTATTCCTTTCTATGAGCTGAATTCGAGACTTGAACTCGAGACCCCTTCATTACGAGTGAAGTGCTCTACCACTGAGCTAATTCAGCCGGTGGGGTTAATGTGTAACCCGTTTGTGGGTGCAAATATCGTAATTATTTTGTAAGATTATTCTCCAGAATTGAAAAAAAGGTGTGCTTGTGTGATTTTTTTATTAACTTCGCAATGATAATTATCCCTGAATTTAATAATTAAAAGATAGTTTATATGATTACATTTTTAATCTGTCTGACTTTGCTTGTGGCAGCATACTTCTGTTATGGAGCATATCTTGACCATGTATGTCAGATAAACGGCAAGGCAGAGGTCCCTTCAAAATCTCATTACGATGGCGTTGATTACATTCCCCTGCCTCGCTGGCGTACGTTCCTCATCCAGTTGCTGAATATTGCGGGTGTAGGTCCCATCTTCGGTGCGATTATGGGTGCATGCTATGGTCCTGTGGCATTTTTGTGGATAACCTTTGGTGGTATTTTCCTCGGTGCGATGCACGACTATGTGTCGGCGGTGATATCGCTCCGCCACGGCGGTTTGAGCATACCCGAAATCATTGGCATCTACCTTGGTGATAAGACCAAGTTCGTGCTTCGAGTATTCTCTATTGTGGTACTCGTTCTTGTGGGTGCCGTATTTATTCGCACCCCTGCCAACCTGCTCGACGGCATGTTCGAGAGTATAGGCTTGTGGTGGTGGATAGGCCTTATAATAGCCTATTACTTCGTTGCCACGCTGTTGCCTATCGACAAACTCATAGGTAAGATATACCCCATATTCGGTGCTGCGCTGATATTTATGGCGTTGGGATTGCTTGGTGTCATACTTTTGGGCGACTACACTGTTCCCGAACTTACCGAGATTCGCAACCAGCATTTTGACGCCGAGAGTCTGCCCCTCATACCTACTCTTTGCATCACCATCGCGTGCGGTGCGATATCGGGCTTCCATGCTACGCAGTCACCTCTGATGGCTCGCTGCGTAAATAACGAGAAGGAGTGCCGCTCGGTGTTTTATGGCGCGATGATTACCGAGTCGGTCATTGCCCTTATATGGGCTGCCATAGGCATGGCATTCTTTGGTGGGGTGGAAGCTTTGCAAGAGGCTCTCGCTGCGCATGGCAACGATGCAGGCTGGGCAGTGAACCTTATAGCCAACACAACTTTGGGCGTTGCTGGTGGTTTGCTGGCTCTGCTGGGTGTTGTCGCAGCCCCTATCACTTCGGGCGACACCGCCTTCCGCTCGGCACGTCTTATCATTGCCGACATATTCCACATTGACCAAAAGAGTATTGTAAAGCGTCTTGCTGTGAGTGCTGTTCTCTTTGCTGTGGGAATATCGCTGCTGTTTGTGAACTTCGATGTGCTGTGGCGTTACTTCGCATGGTCAAACCAGACGCTCAGCGTCTTTGTGTTGTGGACCATAACCGTGTACCTCTACAAGAAGGGCGGTCAGGTATATTGGCTTTCGCTCATCCCTGCGCTCTTTATGACCTACATATGCAGTAGCTATGTCTTTGTCTCCGAGAAGGAGTTTATCGGCATGGAGAATCGTACTCTGGCCTACATCCTTGGCGGTGTGGCTACTCTTGTAATAGCATTTCTTGCATCACTCAAATGCCGTCGC
Source organism: Alistipes sp. (assembly GCA_017421945.1). Taxonomy (GTDB): domain Bacteria; phylum Bacteroidota; class Bacteroidia; order Bacteroidales; family Rikenellaceae; genus Alistipes. The sequence goes on from JAFOHD010000088.1 coordinate 77,879, forward strand.
GATGATAAGAGTAAGGCTTAGACCCATATCAACCGAGTTGTGGCAGGTTGAGGATGGTGAGGCGTTCAGTGCCTTGCTGCGCCGCACCTTGCGCATGGAGCAGACAGGCGATTGGGCGAAGGCGTGTGAACTGCGTTTTGATTGCGCCCAGCAGTTGCTCGATGCCGTAGGTGATGAGCCTGTGCGCCTTGATTGGAACGATGTAGGCTCGCGTGCCACAATGGAGATACTCTACCGCTCGGCAGCCGATAATATGATGGTTGGTGAGGTGGAGATGGCTGTGGCACTGTGGGAGAGTTTGCTGGATGTTGACCCTGAGGACCACCTTGAGGCGGTCGTGCCGCTGGCATTTGCCTATGTCGAGATTGAGGATTACGAGTGCCTGGAGAGTGCTATGTTTGACATATCGCCCAAGTGTGCCGAGTATCAGCTGCTCACCCTGTGGGCGGAGTATCGCCGCTCGGGAGGCATTGACCGTGATGCCTTGCGTCAGTTGCGCACGCGTCATAAATTGTGGTACGAGGAGTTTACGGCCAGTGAACACCCTGCCGATGAGGAGTATGTGAAGGATTGCCGCAGTGAACGTCCTTCGCCTCGCACCGAGGCGCGTGAGTTCTGGTTTGTGACCGAGCCTATATGGTCAAGGAATGAAGATTTTATTGAGGTTTTACAAAAAGCATAGATTCCATGAGAAGATTGTTAATGGTGTTGTTGTTTGCGCTGGCAACACTCGGTGCTATGGCTGCCAATTACAAGGTTGAGCGAGATATATTGTATCGTGCCGATGATGATTATGCGAGGAAGATGTGCCGTATTGATGTGGCAACATTCAAGGGTGCCAAGGATGCCCCCGTTGTCGTGTGGTTTCACGGCGGAGGATTGACCGGTGGCGGCAAGCATATCCCTCACGAGATTATGCGTGATGGCGTGGTATGTGTGGGTGTAGGCTATCGTTTCTCGCCCCATGTGAGTGTCAGTCAGATTATTGACGATGCGGCGTGTGCCATTGCGTGGGTGATGGACAACATCTCAAAATATGGTGGCAGTCCCGATAAAATCTACCTTTCGGGACACTCCGCCGGTGGTTATCTGGTGAGCATGGTAGGTCTGGAGAAGAGTCGCCTGCAACGCTATGGCAAGGATGTCGATTGCGTGAAGGGCATTATTCCCTTCAGCGGTCAGATGATTACCCACTTTGAGGAGCGCAGAGTCAGGGGGATGTCCGACAAGTTGCCTTTGGTGGATGCAATGGCTCCTCTGTATCATGTGCGTGGTGATGCGGCTCCCATATTGCTGCTGACAGGTGACCGCGAGCGCGAGATGCTCGGCCGATATGAGGAGAATGCCTACATGTATCGTATGCTGCGCCTTGTGGGGCATAAGGATGTCACACTTTATGAGTTTGATGGCTACGGGCACGATATGTGCTTGCCGGGCTATCCTATGCTTATGCGCTTTGTGCGAGAACATGAGCAGAGGTAATCACGTGCTGCAATGAAAATAAAAAACGCGTTAGACGAAAGTCTAACGCGTTTTTTGGTGCCCAGGACAAGACTCGAACTTGCACGAGCTAATGCTCACTACCCCCTCAAAGTAGCGTGTCTACCAATTTCACCACCTGGGCCTCTTCACTTGTGACGGATAATGCTCCGCCGAAAAGGTGTGCAAATATAGACACTATTTTGTAAATAGCAAAATTTTTCAGCAAAAATGTTAAAAAATCTACATAAATATCATCAAAATCACTTGCGCAAGCACCACTCTGGCGAACATCGAGAGTGGATATACCGTTGCGTATGCCACCGAGGCATACTCGCCCGGAATGGTGTCGTTGGCATAGTTCAGTGCCATGGGGTTGGCCATTGAGCCGCACAGCATGCCGCATGTTGTGCCGAAATCCTGCTTTGCCCAGCGCATGGATGCAAATCCCATAAAGAGTACGGGAAGCAGCGTAATGGCGCAACCTAATCCCACCCACATTAGTCCCGTTGTGCTGAATGCCGTAGAGAAAAAGTCGGCACCCGCATTCAGCCCCAGACAAGCCAGGTAGAGCGAAAGCCCGAAGGCTCGCAACATGAGGTTGGCACTTTGTGTAGTGTATGTAACAAGGTGAAAACGTGGGCCATAGATACCCATCAGTATGCCCACCACGATAGGTCCTCCTGCCAGTCCGAGCTTTACGGGGAGTGATACACCGGGCACGGTGAGCGGAATAGCTCCCAGCACAAGTCCCAGCGCCAAACCTATGTATATGGCTACAAGATTGGGCTCGTTGAGCTCGCCCTCGGCATTGCCCAGCACCTTCTCGACCTTCATCACAGCGCGCTCGCCGCCCACAACCACCACGCAGTCACCCACTTGAAGCATCAGGTCGGGTGTGGCCAGCAGGGCCATGCCACTGCGGTAGATGCGGCTGATGTTTATTCCGTAGCTGTTGCGCAGGTGCAGCGACCCGAGTTTCTTGCCGTTTATGTCGGAGCGTGTGATGATGATGCGGCGTGATACCAGGCGGCTGTCTACCTTGTTCCAGTCCACGTTGTCGTTGTTCCAGTCTATGCTCTCACGCATGCCGAGGATGGCCTCCATGGTGTCAATATCCTTGCGTGAGGTGACAATCATCACACGGTCACCCTCTTGCAATGTGGTGTCGTTTGAGGGCAGGATGACCTCGCCCCCACGCCACAGGCGTGAAATGACAAATGGCACATGGGCATACTCTGCCAGTTTGTGCAGGTCCTTGCCGAATACTCCGGGGTTCTGCACGCACAGTGTAGCCACAAATGTATTGTTTTCGTGCTTGGCATGAGGCGCTGCAATGTCACTCTTTCTTACCCACAGGCGGCTCATTATCAGAATTGCTATAATCACACCCACAACTCCTAACGGATAGGTCACAGCACAACTAAGGGCTGGGGCTGTCGTAGGCATATCCATCTGTGCAAGCGTTTGTTGCGATGCTCCAAGTGCGGGGGTGTTGGTTGTTGCGCCACACAGCACTCCCATCATCTCCTCGAGTGGTACATTGAGCGCAAAACTCAACCCCACAGCCATTGCCGAGCCTATCAATATGACCCCCATGCCCAATGCGTTAAGCTTAACACCTCCGGCACGGAAGGCGCTCAAGAAGCCGGGGCCTACCTGTAATCCAAGTGCATAGACAAAGAGTGCAAGTCCGAAGTTCTCGGCAAAGAGCAACACTTTCTGGTCGATGGTTATGCCGAAGTGTCCCGCCACGATGCCTGCGAAAAATACAAACGTCACGCCGAGCGACACTCCCCACAATCGCACCTTGCCAAAGATAAGGCCCACGGCTGATATGAGCGAGATGACAATCACTGCCTGCGAGGCAGAGTGGGTAAAGAATAGTGTTTCGAACATATACTATATTATCTTAGGTCCATCTCATCAAGCAGATACGATGCTCCGCCGATGCGGTCCACTACAAACAGTACGTAGCGTATGTCCACCGAAATATTGCGGCAGATTGAAGGGTCAAACTCCATGTCGCTCATCGTAGAACGCCATGTGCGGTCGAAGTTGATGCCAATGAGTTCTCCCTTGCCGTTGATGACAGGTGAGCCCGAGTTTCCTCCCGAGGTGTGGTTTGTAGCCAGGAAGCAGACGGCAACACTCTCTTTGTCGCCTATCTTCGATGCCCAGCGACCATAATCCTTGCGGGCGTAGATGTCGCGCAGCGACTGTGGAATGTTGTAGTCGTAGATGTTTGGGTCGTCCTTGGCGATGATGCCGTCAATCGATGTCACGGGGTTGTGATACTCTCCATCGGCATACTCATATCCCGCCACCTTGCCGTATGCCACACGCAACGTGAAGTTGGCGTCGGGGTAGAAGGCGCGCTTCTTGTCCCACTCGCGCAGGGCACGCATGTAGGGGCGATACCACTGCTCCACATCAGGGATGTTGCTCAGGTTGCGATATGCCACCTGTGCAATCTCGCGACGCATAGGCATCAAGATTGTTGCCAGCTGAACCATTGGGTCACTCTCCAGTGTTGCGGGGTCGAAGTCGGCAGATGTAATACGGGTGTTGTCGAAGAGGTAATCGACATAAGCCGTTGCGCCACCCTTTGCCTCGATGGCAGAGGTAAGTGCTGCGGGAATCTTCTCTGCTGGCATACGCTTGAGGAACTCGCCGAGCATTGCGTGTGCAATCTTGCGGTCAATAGCGGCAGAATAGTTCTTCAAAAATGCCTCTTGATTCATCTTTATATTCATCTTCAAGTCATCTGCACTCTTGGCACGGTTCTTTATGGAAATCATAAGGTTTGCCAGCGAGAGTGCCTCAATACCGCCCAGCGACTCTGTGAAGAGCTCACGCACATAATAGGCCTCCTTTGCCTTGTCGTATGATGCGCCCATATCCTGAAGCAGGGTCTTGTACTCTGGCTTGTCGGCAGCCCATGCTGTAAACTCCTTTTCGTATGCCTGCTTCTTCTCCACGGTCTTCAAGCGGCGCAGGCCCATCACCTCACCCTGCCACTTCTTCCATGCGTTGGCTATTGAGGCGTGCTTCGAGGCGTACTGTATGCGTACCTTAGCATCCTCGGCCTGTGCTGCCGAGATGATGTTGAGGCGTTGTGTGCGAAGCTCAATCTTCATAGGGTCGGAAACCTCGGCTACATACTCCACAGCGTCTGATGTGACATACTCCTGTGTGTTGCCCGGGAAACCATATATCATAGTGAAGTCACCCTCCTTCACGCCCTTGGTCGATAAGGCAAAGTGACGCTTGGGTTGGTAGGGCTTGTTATTTTTTGAATAGTCGGCAGGCTGGTTGTCAGCACCCGCATACACGCGGAAGATTGAGAAATCTCCCGTGTGGCGTGGCCATATCCAGTTGTCGGTGTCGCCGCCGAACTTGCCAATGGATGAGGGTGGCGCACCCACCAGACGCACGTCACGATAGGTTTGATAGACAAACAAAAAGTACTGATTGCCGTAATACATTGGCTGCACGCTGGCGCGGTAACCCTCACCCGTCTGTGCTGCCTTGGCAATGTCGGCAACTTTCTCGCCACCCATGATGCGCTCGGTCACATCCTCCATCCTTACCAGCAGGCTCACCGTCAGGCCCGGAACGGGAAGCTCCTGCTCGCGCGAGAGGGCCCAGAAACCATTTGTCAGGTAGTCATGCTCTACGGATGAGAGCTGCTGTATGGAACCATATCCGCAGTGGTGGTTTGTGAGCAGCAGGCCCTCGCCCGATACAAACTCACCCGTGCAACCTCCTCCAAACTGCACTACGGCATCTTTCATTGATGCCTTGTTGATGGAGTATATATCTTCGGCCGAGAGTTTGAAACCCTTGCGCTTCATGTCCTTAATGCGCTCGCCAATAAGGCTTGGTAACCACATGCCCTCGTCGGCATGGCTTGGCGTAAGGAAGCACACGCAGAGGAGCAATAGAGTAAAAAATTTCTTCATAGTATTCTGTGTTTTTTATTTGCGAATGATGTTCACCTCGCCCCTCTCGCCAAAGGCGATGATTGCGCTTGGCTGGCATGTGGGTTTGCCCTGAAAACGTGGATTAACCACGAAATCCACTCCGTCAATAATCTCACGGGCAACATCCTTCAGCCCCTTGAGCGGTGTAGGCTCTCCCGAGATATTGGCCGATGTTGAAACTATGGGCTTGCCGAAGCGGCGTAGCAACTGCTGGCAGAAGTCATGGTTGGGTACTCTTACGCCCAGCGTGCCCTCCTCGGGGATGAGGTTTGGAGCAACACCCACAGCACCCTCAAGGATGAGGGTGAGAGGTTTCTCGCTCATCTCCATCACCTCGAAGGCGATGCCCGGAGCTTTGTTTACATACCTGACAATCATGTCGGCATCGCGACACAACACAATCATCGATGTCTTGTTCTGACTCTGCTTCAAAGTGTAAATCTTCTCCACAGCCTCCTGGTTTGTAGCATCGCATCCGATGCCCCACACCGTGTCGGTGGGGTAGAGTATCAAACCGCCTGCACGCAGCACCTCTATGGCTGCAAGTATCTCTTTTTCCATGTAAATGACCTTTAATTTAGGCAAATGTAGTGAAAAAATGTTATACTGAAGATTGTTTCTTGACTTATTTCTCTCAATGGGGTTGTTGATTGGTAAATTTTTACTAATTTTGCCATCACGAAAAAAATAATAACAAAAAATAACTCACTATGGGAAGAGCTTTTGAGTATCGTAAAGCAAGAAAGATGAAGCGCTGGGGTCACATGGCGCGAGTATTTACCAAGATTGGTAAGGAGATTGAGATGGCAGTTAAGGCGTCGGGTTCTGATCCTTCGTCAAACACACGTCTGCGTATTCTTATCCAGAATGCCAAGGCCGAGAACATGCCAAAGGAGAATATCGAGCGTGCCATCAAGCGTGCGACAGATAAGGATGCAGCCGACTACAAGGAGATGATTTACGAGGGTTATGGCCCTCACGGTGTTGCGTTCCTGGTTGAGACCGCTACCGACAACACCAACCGTACCGTTGCCAGCGTGCGCATGTACTTCAACAAGTGTGGTGGTACACTCGGCAACTCTGGCTCTGTGGCATTTATGTTTGAGCATAAGTGTATCTTCAAGTTCAAGCCTGCGGAGGGTGCTGACCTTGAGGAGATGGAGCTTGAGATGATTGACCTGGGTGTGGATGAGTTCTACGCCGAGGAGGGTGAGGTGACAGTGAGCGCACCTTACGAGTCGTTTGGTGCCATCCAGAAGTGGATTGAGGATATGGGCTACGAGCTCGTATCGGGTGAGGGCGTACGCATCCCTACCGACACCAAGGAGCTTTCGGCCGAGGAGCGTGAGGCTGTTGAGAAGTTGCAGGAGAAGCTCGAGGAGGACGATGACGTGGTGAATGTATATACCACCATGGCAGAGGCTGACGAGGAGTAGAATTGTCTGAAAAGGTAATTTGGGTGTCAGGCTTGCTTCCAAAGCACTCATATACTTCTAGCAAACTGCGGTTTTTCAAGCATCGCCTTTCTAAAAATTACTTTTTTTATACAATTTTCATCAATAGGCGTGATTCCCTTTGAGGGAGTCACGTTTTTTTGTTATTTTTGTTTGTTGCTTTTTTTTAATCTTAAATATTATGAAAAAATATTATCTTTTGGTTGCCATGTTGGTAGTTATGATGGCGTGCCGTTCAAACAAGGATGAGTGGCAGCTGGTTTGGAGTGATGAGTTCGATGGCGAGCAGATTGATGAGACAGTGTGGACACGCGTACCTACCGGTAAAGACGATTGGGACGACATGATGTCGTTACGCGATGACCTTGTCTATGTCGAGAATGGCGAGTTGGTACTTATGGGAAAGGTCAATGATGGTACAGCCCCCGACAATGGCCGACCATTTGTCACCGCAGGTGTCATAAGCAAGGGCAAGAAGGCTTTTAAGATGGCCCGCTTTGAGGTGAGGGCGAAGTTCTCGTCAGCCAATGGTTTCTGGCCTGCCGTGTGGCTCTCAGGTCCTTGTCCCGACTATGGTACAGAGGAGTATGCCGAGATAGATATGATGGAACATCTTAACTTTGACGATTATGTATTCCATACCGTTCACTCGAAGCATGCAGCCATCATTCATGACAAGCCGCTGCGTGGCACAACAGCACCCATCAATCGTGAGGATTGGAATGTATATGCTGCCGAGGTACATCAGGATAGTGTCTGCTTTTTTGTAAATGGCAATAAGACCTTGACATATCCTCGTGTTGATACTCTGGAGTATCAGTTCCCATACTCCGACAAGGAGATGCACATACGCCTTTCAAATCAGCTGGGTGGCGGATGGGTAGGCCCTGTGAGCAATCCCGAGCAGTTGCCAACCGAGTTGCGCATTGACTATGTGAGAGTGTATCAGAAGGCTCAGTAGTAATTGTTGAATTGAGCTACGATGGCTCGCTGTCGCACTTTCTGTATATATTTGCATTATGAAAACACTATCAAGAATAGTTGTTGCCGTCGTATTTGCTGCCGTTGTTTTACCCTCGTTTGCGCGCGGGCGCAAACATGAAGTGTCTGTTGTCAGCAACCGTGAGCAGGTGAGGATTTACTCCTCGGCTGTGGAGGACACGTTGCGTATATTTGTTATTGCCGACACCCATCTGTGGCTTTCGGACGAGCGTGAGGAGCCCTACCGCCAGTATAGCGAGCGTATGGCTGCGGCATATCACGTTACAAATCACTTCCGCACGGGGGCAAAGACCTCACCCGAAGAGGCCTTTCGGCATACTATATCCCTGGCAAAGCAGCGTGGAGCAGATGCAGTAGCGCTTGTAGGCGATATATTGAGCTACCCCTCGGAGCGGGGTGTGGAGTTTGTGCAGGAGATTATGCGTGAGTATGCCATGCCTTACTACTATACCTGCGGCAACCACGATTGGCATTACGAAGGTATGAGTGGCACGAGCCACGAGCTGCGCAAGAAGTGGCGTGAGGAGCGTCTGAAGCCTCTGTTTCAGGGTTACAATCCGGTAGCTTATGGTGTGACGCTGAAGGGTGTGCGGCTGCTTTTTATCGACAGCTCAAACTATGAGATTGAGCCCGAGCAACTGAAGTTTGTGCAGCGTGAGGTGCATGGCAGGCAACCTTTCATCCTGTTTCAGCATATACCCATGTATGCGCCATCACGCCCCGTGGGCTACGGCATAGCGCATCCCGATTGGGGTGCAAAGTCGGATGGAGGTCATGAGATTGAACGTCGTGAGCGTTGGGCCGAGAGCCACACCCAGGTTGATTATGATTACTATGATACGGTGGTGGGTGCGCCAAATCTTTTGGCAACTTTCGCGGGGCATGTTCACAACTACGGCTGCGACATAATCAAAGGCCGCCCGCACTTCACCGTGGGAGCCAACTTCTCGGCAGCATACTATGAGGTGGTGGTTATGCCAATGAAATAAAAGAGAGGCAGTCAAACTCTGACTGCCTCTTCTTATGCTATCGCTTGTTCTTTATTATCCACTCGGCTATCTGCACCGCATTCAGGGCTGCACCCTTCTTAATCTGGTCGGCTACGCACCAGAACGTCAGTCCATTCTCGCGGCTTATATCCTTGCGGATGCGACCTACATATACGGGATCCTTGCCGGCAATAAACAGCGGCATAGGGTAGAGCTTTTCTGCGGGCTCATCCATTAGGATAACACCCTCGGCCTGGGCAAATGCCTTGCGAGCCTCCTCAGGGGTAATCTCTCGCTCGGTTTCCACCCAAATGCTCTCGGAGTGGGCACGCATGACGGGTACACGCACACATGTTGCCGATACCCTAATGTCGGAGTGCATGATTTTCTGTGTTTCGTTGTACATCTTCATCTCCTCCTTGGTGTAGTCGTTCTCGGTGAAGACATCAATATGGGGAATGACATTGTATGCCAGCTGATATGCGAACTTGTTTACCGTAGTCTCCTCGCCTGCGACTATCTGCTCGTGCTGTTTTTTGAGCTCGGCCATAGCCTGTGCGCCGCCGCCACTTGCCGACTGATAGGTGGCTACGTGTACACGCTTGATGTGTGATACTTTCTCGATGGCATTCAGTGCCACAACCATCTGTATTGTGGTGCAGTTGGGGTTGGCGATGATGTTTCGTGGTGCATTGAGAGCATCCTCGGGGTTTACCTCGGGCACTACCAGAGGAACATCCTTGTCCATGCGGAATGCCGATGAGTTGTCAATCATCAGTGTGCCGTGCTTGGTGATTGTCTCGGCAAACTCCACCGATGTAGAGCCTCCTGCCGAGGTGAGGGCGATGTCGATGCCCTTGAAATCGTCGTTGTGTTGCAGGAGCTTCACCTCAATCTCCTTGCCACGAAACATATATTTTGAACCAGCACTACGCTCCGAGCCGAACAACACCAGCTCATCAATAGGGAAATCCACTCTCTCATTAAGGATGGTCAGAAACTCCTGACCCACTGCGCCACTTGCGCCTATGATAGCAATTTTCATCTTTCTGAAATATTATTAACCTAACATTTAATCAAAAAATTCATCTGGGGCACTCTGCTGCTGCGATGCTATGTCACCCTCCAGTACCTTAGGACAGTCGTATGCCTCCCAACCCTCGGGGCGTGAGAACTTGGCATTGCGACTCAGTCCCAGGCGTGGGTCAGCATAGGCACGCTTGAGGAATTCGCCTACGATAGGCAGGGCCATCACACTACCTTCTCCTGCCGAGTTGAGGTGTACCGACTGGTCCTCGCCGCCAACCCATGAGCCGGCAACAAGAGTAGGCGTAACGCACATAAACCACGCATCGCGGTTCTCGTTTGAAGTACCCGTCTTACCTCCAATATCCATATTCTCCATGCCGAACTGCCATGCCAGACGACCTCCCGTACCTGCGGTGATTACGCGCTCCAGCATGGTGAGCATGGTGTATGCAGTGTGCTTGTTCACAGCATCCTGTGACTGCGGGATGAAACTCGATATGAGGTTGCCCTGACGGTCCTCGATGCGAGTCACGAATATCGGGTCGATGTGTACTCCCTCGTTCACAAACGTAGAATAAGCACTCACCAACTCAAATACGTTAGATTCAAATGCACCCAGACACAACGCATAGGCGGGGTAGATGTAACTCTTTATACCCATGTTGTGCAGGAAGTCGGCAACGGACTCGGGCTGCTTTGCCTGCTTCATAATCCACGCCGAGTAGTTATTGCGTGAGTTTGCAAGTCCCCAGTAGAGTGGGTGCTGCACACCGTCATATTCAACCTTTCCCGCCTCCTTGGGTGACCATATGCCCGCAGGGGTCTCAATCGACACGGGTAAGTTTGGCGCATAGGTGCATGGCGTAAGACCGAGCTGGTCGATGGCAAAGGTGTATATGAATGGCTTTACCGTAGAGCCAATCTGACGCTTGCCCTGCTTAGCCATATCGTACTTGAAGTAGCGGAAGTTGGGGCCTCCCACATAAGCCTTCACATGGCCCGAGCGAGGGTCCATGGCAACTATGCTGGCACGCATGATGCGCTTGTGGTGGAGGATGGAGTCGCGTGGTGTCATCACCGTGTCGCGCTCGCCCTTGAATGTAAAGACGCGCATCTCGCACTTCTCGCCAAATGCCGCCAGAATCTCCTTCTCGGTGGCTCCCGCCTTTCTCATCTCGCGATAGCGGTCGGAGTTCTTCATCGCACGCTTGATGATAGCTTCACGCTCCTCTGGGGTGATGTCCTGGAATAGCACTCCCGTGGCCTTCACCTGACGGTCCATGCGTGGCTGGATGACACTCTCCATCTGCTTCTGCACAGCCTCCTCGGCATAGCGCTGCATGGTGGGGTTTATGGTGGTGTAGATACGCAGACCATCGCGATAGATGTTGTATGGTGTGCCGTCGGCCTTCTCATTCTTCAGACACCAGCCGTAGAGTGGGTTTTCGTCATACTCCTTTACTGCCTGCTCATAATCCCAGTCGGTGAGGAACTGACGGCGTACGGGACGCTTGGCGTTCATCACATTACGCAGCATTTCGCGGAAATAGGTGGCCTCACCCTCGTTGTGCGAAATGGGTTTATAGTTGAGCGTGATAGGCAGGGTAGTGAGTGAGTCGCACTCCTTGTGCGAGATGGCTCCCACCTTGCGCATGCGGTTGATAACCAGGTTACGGCGTGCCAAGGCATTTTCGGGATTGCGCACGGGAGAGTAGCGTGTGGGGGCATTCACCACACCCACCAGCATGGCAGCCTCCTGAATATTCAACTCATTTGGAGCCTTGCCAAAGAATGTGCTTGCTGCCGACTTTATGCCGTAGGCGTTGGAACCATAGGCAACCGTATTGAGATACATCGCCGCAATCTCCTCCTTGGTGTAGTTGTGCTCCAGCTTTAGGGCTGTAATCCACTCCTTGAACTTCGACTGCACCAACTTCATTGTGCGTCCAATCTTGCCTCTGTCGCGCACCGTGTCACGAGGGAAGAGGTTCTTTGCCAGCTGCTGAGTGATGGTTGAGCCACCACCTTGAGAGTGATCTCTCAAAGCGATAGTCTTGATACCTACACGGAAAAGCGAGGGAATATCAATTCCCGAATGGCTGCGGAAACGCTCGTCCTCGGTGGCGATGAGTGCGGCCACAACGGGAGGAACATCTCGGCCATCCAGCATGATGTGCTTAGCCGAGTCCTGAGGAAAGAGCTCCTCATACTGCACATATGAGCGGTTCTGTACGAAGAATGTACCTATGACGTGACCGTTGTCACCATAAATCTCGGTGGCAAGGTTGCTCTTAGGATTCTCAAGTTCCTCGAACGAGGGCATGCGACCAAATACTCCTGTTGCAGCCAGAAAAAGCATGAGAAAGAGCAGTGCAACGGGAGTCATCGTCACCGCCCACATCAACTTGACAACCTTGTGTTTATCTTTGAAAAAAGCCTTTATATCCATAATTAAACTCTTTACGCTTGCTAATAACGTACAAAGATACTATTTATTAATTCAAAATTCAAAATTTTAGGCTTTAGAACGGTAGCTCCATGCCCATGCCGAAGAATAATCCACCCTCGCTGGGTCGGTAAACCGAGAATTTAAGAGCTGTTGTAGCGGCTGCGGGCTGACTCAAAAGATTGACATCCAAAATCAGGTCTGCGCCAAAAGAGTTAAGCTTGTGCCAGCGGTGACTGAAGCCTTCCTCGGGATGAAAACTTGTATGTTGGAACTGTGCAATGTCAAAGCCTGCGTTCAATCTCACTCGTTTGAAGTAGATTATACCATTCCAGCCGCCATCGGGATACCAGACGGGGAGCTGGTAGTTGAGCGACAATGCCATATAGTTGTGGTTACTAATCTGTGACGAGTCAAATCCTCGGGGCAGGAGTTTGGTGGATTTGAAACTCAGGGCCGAGACAGCATCGTCGCTGTGGAATCCTCCGAATGAATTTTGGTACGCCAGTGCCACTGTAAGGCTGTTGTGGGGCATGAATCCCGGAGTGAATAACTTGGCATATACCGCAGCTAGGTCGCTAAAACTGCCATTTGCAGGGTTTGTGGCGTATGTGGCCGAGGCAATGACTCCCCAGCGGGGAGCGAAGTCACGATGTGCCATGCGCACCATGTCCTGATAGGTAAGCGAGAACTGCGTAAGGTGCATTCCCTCCTTGTAACCGATGGTGGCAATATTGCTTATTCCATCTTCAAATTTGAACTTGCCCGTGTTGGCAACAAGACCATTTGAAAATTCCCAACCTGCTGAAGCAACCAGATAGCGGGTGTGGTAACCTCGCTGAAATATAAGCGGAAGCGATAGATTTACTCCCACAGAGTAAAACTTGCCTCGTGCTGGTGGCTCGGGGAACTCAGGCTTGTGCGTGTCGGGATTATGTGTGTAGATAGGATATATGTTTTGACGACCTCCATATGAGGCATTAAGGCTGATTATAGGACCCAAGCCATAGTATCGCAGTGCGCCCTTGAATATATGTCCGCTCTTACCGCTATAACCATAGCTAAGGAATCCCTGCATTGATGAGAGCAGATTCTGGGTCATGGCTGTTGCGCCTGCATTGATACTGATGGTACTGCTTTCGCTGAGCGAGAATGGGTCGTACGATAGCGGAGCCCAACTGTGAAAGTTGAAAAGCGTCAAGGCCTTACGATAGCGGCGTGTGCTCTTCGCTGAGCTATCCAACTGTTGCTGCGAAGGTGTAATGCTTACCGTGTCGAGGTTCATAATGCCCCACTTTTTGCGTGGTGGATTGACTACATTGAGGGGAAGTTTATGGAACTCGACCTCGCTCTGCACCTTATCCATAGATTGCAGGGCAGGATGATAACCTTTCGAATCATAGGTTGTCATCAGCACCTTGTCGCCGGCAGGTGCGGGGTCAAACGAGCCGAAAGTGGACTCCGAGATTTGATACTCCTTGTTTGTTTGCAAATCGTAGCAATGCACCTCATCCTTACCCGAAGCAATTGAGCCAAAATAGAGTTTGCCGTTTTCGGCTCGCAACTTGCTCAGTGTGATATATGCCGGGCGGGTTAGAGGTGTGATGTTTAGCTTGTTGTCGATGCGCGCCAGCCACATACCTTCGTCAGAGGTGATGATGCCGTAATGCTGACGTGTGAGGTTATCCCATGCAAGCGAGTGTACTTCCTGACCAAAAGGCAGTGAGAAGGATTGCTCCTTGCCATCGCATAGTCGGTGATGGAACGAGTAGATGCCGCTGGTCTGGTACTCAATCCACGCCAGACCGCCCTCATCGTCGGGGGTGGGGTATAGAATATTCCTTCCGTACATGTGCGCTGTGCGAGGACGTTTGCGCTCAAGGTCTAAATAGCACAGTTTCGACTTTACCTTCTGCTCGAACATTAGGCTGCGGCGATACTCGGTCCACCACAGACGATTATTTATCTTGTCGTAGGTGGGGCGTGTCGCAATACTACCCGTGTAGCATAATCTCTGCTCCTTGCCTGTCTGTGGGTCAAGTGATACTATGTGGTCGGCAGTATCCAAGCTGCGCTTCTGTGCTATGACTTTGCCATTGACCCATATAGGATTAGAATATGTGGTATAGCTCGACACTTTGGGCGTGGGGAGCATCTGGCTACTATTTTCTGCGTGAGGCAGTGATTTCCAGAATGAGTTTAGGTATGAGAATGTTTCACGAAACAGAGTGTTTGTCGAGAACCCGAACAAATGCTTCATGCGCCAGTTCTCTGAGATGAATGTCCAGGGGTGACGTGCTCCATAAGATGCCATATCGTTTGCTATGACTCTGCCTGCAAGCTCATTGCCGTGTGCCACCATCTGGTATCCAAGCTGATAGTGGTCGGGGATGAAGTCGCGATAAGAACCACAGAACATTTTGTCGGGATTGCGGTATTTGTTGGCAATGTCGCCCATGGCGCGATACTCCAGCGTGAAACGTGGTTGCAGGGCACGACCATACGACGAGGCCTGTGTCTCGCACATCGTAGCATCTCCCTCCATCATCCATAGTGGCATGAAGATAAGACCTATGGTGGAGCTCTGCTCGCCCAAGAGGTAGTTAAGGAACTTGATGAAACCTACGTTGAGGTTGTTGTATTGTGCGGCGTGGCGATATTCGTGTGCTACAAGCTGCTTGAGCCAGGGCATCGAGTAACTATCGATGGATGGTGTTGAAAGAAACTCGACACGCTTGGGTAGCCACATCACCAGCCCGTTTGAACTCATGTTCTCGGGGTGGATGACAAATGGCAGATTTAGTGGAGGTAGGCTAAATCCGTAATCAATGTATGGCCGCATGCGATCGGTGAGGTAGAGTGTCGTAAGTCCTATTCGTTCAGCTTCTGTCGGGTATATTACCCTTGCTTTTTCAGCTTTGGACTCCAGCCACTTGAAACGCACAGGGTCAGCACCCCAGCTGTAATATTGAGCATACGATAACGCGACACTCATCGCAAAGACAAGTGTCAATACCAATGTTTTTATCAGCGTGCCCTGTCGCATCAGCTTCCCGCTTTCTTACATTTGTAACCCGCAGCGATGAGCAACTCCACCACGCGGTCGCGGTGGTCACCCTGAATGATAATCTCACCCTCTTTCACCGAGCCGCCTACGCCGCACTTGCTCTTGAGCATACGTCCCAGCTCGGCCAGGTCATCATCCGTGCCGACAAACCCCTTCACGAGAGTTACGCTCTTGCCCCCGCGTTGCTTGCGGTCGAGCCATACACGCAGGTTCTGTTGCGAGGGTGCAAGTGTTGTGGCCTCCTGCTCCTGCTGTGTGGAGTATTCAAAGTCGGGATTTGTGGAGTAAACCATTCCCAGGCGTTGTTTCCAATCGTTCATAATTTCACTTTTTACTGAAACACTTGGGAACAAAGTAGTATAAAATTGCCCCTTTCGTTGGTTTCCTTATATAAAACGTGGGTTAATATTTGGTGCAAAATTACAATTTTGTTATATTTACAACAAATTATGAAACGCTCAAAAGTTGAAAAATTTATAAATGAGCCCCAAATGCGTCAACAATGGACGCAAAATTACATTCCACCCACCGAGGTGGACGATGGGCGCGAGAAGGTGAATGTCTTTGTCGAGGGTTACGAAGATGTCGCTTTTTGGCGTGCCATATTCGACCACTTTGAGAATCCTTATCTGCGTTTTGAAATATCGGTACCCAATCGAGAGGATTTGCCTAAGGGCAAGAAGGTGCTGATGTCGATGATTCCCAAGTCGAGCGAGTATATGCTTCTGTGTGTGGATTCCGACTTCGACTACTTGTTTGGCGACAGGACCGAGCAGGCGCGTGAGATTTGCCAGGCCGAGTATATGTTCCACACCTACACCTATGCCACCGAGAACTATCTTTGCTATGCACCCTCGCTGCACAATGTGTGTGTGAAGGCTACCAAGAACGACAGTCATATATTTGATTTTGTGGAGTTTATGGCGGCGTATTCGCGCACTATATATCCGCTGTTCTTGTGGTATGCCTACTCGGCGCAGCTCTCCTACGAATCGGTATTCCCGCTTGTGGATTTCAAGAACACGGTGCGCCTGGGGTATCTTGAAATTGAGAACAACGGAGCCGACACCATTGCATGGCTTGAGCGTCAGGTGGCACGTAAGCTCGCACGTCTGGAACAGCATAATCCGCGCATGGCGGCCGAGATGCCCTCGTTTGCCGAGTATCTGCGGCAGAAGGGTGTCGAGCCTGAGAATACATATCTTTTCATGCACGGTCACACGCTGATGGATAATGTGGTGATGATAGTGCTGAACACGGTCTGTGACCGTTTGCGCCAGATGTCCATTGCCAAGATTAACTCATCAAGCAAGACGGGCCTGCCGCTTAAGAACGAACTGAGCAACTACATCAACACCCTGCGTTCTACGCGCGATGTGTTGCTTGATAATGAGAACTACACCTCGTGTCCGCTGTATCAGAAGCTGAAGGCCGACATCGAAAGGTATCTGATGCGTACCATAGCGAAGATAAAGGCGCAGCGCGAGAGTGTGAAAATAAGCCACAAGTGATAGTTATGGCAGAGGAGTTAATCATAGCCCAGGGAGGTAAACATGAGCGTTACTCGTTGCTCTACAAGCAGATTGCAGCGTTGATGGAGGGCGAGAGTGACCAGATAGCCAACATGGCCAATGTGGCGGCAATGATACACGTCACATTCGGTTTTTGGTGGACCGGATTCTATCGGGTTCAGGGCGAAGAACTTGTGCTGGGGCCGTTTCAAGGACCGTTGGCGTGCAGTCGCATAAGGTATGGTCGCGGCGTGTGTGGCACGGCGTGGCGTGAGGCTGTGACACAGGTGGTGGAGGATGTGGAACTATTCCCCGGTCATATAGCTTGCAGTAGCCTGTCCCGTAGTGAGATAGTTGTGCCCGTGTGGCAGGGTGGTGAAATAGTTGCAGTGCTGGATATCGACAGCGAGCATCTCGCCACGTTTGATGATGTGGATAGGCAGTGGTTGGAGCAGATTGTAAAACTGTTTGATAGGTAGATAAGAATTATAAAAAATATGAGGGTGCCCCAAAACGGGAGCACCCTCATTTAAGTATAATCAACTTCTGTTAGATAGCCTTTGTATCGTAAAGAATCTGGTTTACCTTGCGCACAGCAGCAGCCGATGCCTCGAACTTCTCCTGCTCCTCCTTTGTGAGGTCAATCTTCACAATCTTCTCGATACCCTTGCGGCCGATAACCACAGGTACACCAATCATGATATCCTCCTGACCATACTCGCCCTCAAGGTAAGCACCGCAAGGGATGATGCGCTTCTGGTCACCCAGGATAGACTCAACTACAGATGCTGCAGCTGCGCCTGGAGCATACCAAGCTGATGTGCCGAGAAGGCCTGTAAGAGTAGCACCACCTACCATTGTGTCGGCAGCAACCTGTGCGAGCTTCTTCTTTGAGAGGAACTGCGATGCAGGAACACCCTTGATTGTAGCCTTTGAAGTCAAAGGAATCATAGTAGTGTCGCCGTGACCACCAATAACCATACCATCAACATCGTGGATGTTGGCGTTGGCAGCCTTTGCCAAGTAGCAACGGAAACGTGAAGAATCCAGAGCGCCACCCATACCGATTACGCGGTTCTTTGGCAGACCTGTAGATTTGAGAGTCAGGTAAGCCATTGTATCCATTGGGTTAGATACAATCACGAAGATAGCGCGTGGAGAGTAAGCCAAAGCCTGTGATACTACGCTCTTAACGATGTTTGCGTTGGTGCCGATGAGCTCCTCGCGAGTCATGCCTGGCTTACGTGGAATACCTGAAGTTACAACCACTACGTCAGAGTTCGCTGTCTTCTTGTAGTCGTTTGTGCAGCCTGTGAGCTTGGTCTTGAAATCTGTTGTAGCCGATGCCTGATACATGTCGAGCATCTTACCCTCTGAAAGGCCCTCTTTGATATCAATCAACACTACCTCGTCTGCCACCTCGCGTGCAGCCAATACATTTGCGCAAGTTGCGCCTACCATACCAGCGCCGATAACTGTTACTTTTGACATAATTTTCTTTTTGTTATTAGTTTTTTGAATCTCTCTTCTATTAGCCGATAAGCTCAGCATAGGCCTCTGGAGTGAGCAGGGCGTCATAGTCGGCAGCATCCGACATCTTGACCTTAATCATCCATCCCTCACCGTATGGGTCAGAGTTTACCAATGCAGGGTCAGCATCTACGGCCTCGTTGAACTCAACAACCTCACCACCTACGGGAATGAAAGCGTCGCTCACGGTCTTAACGGCCTCGATTGAACCGAATACTTCGCCAGCAGCCAATGTCTCGCCAACTGTTGGCACATCAACAAAGACGATGTCGCCCAACTGGCTCTGGGCAAAATCAGTAATGCCTACATAGGCATACTCACCCTCAACACGACACCACTCGTGGTCGTTTGAGTACTTCAAATTAGCAGGAATATTCATAGTTGTAAAAATTAAAATTGTCGTTTTCTGCACACAACCGCGACATGCCGAACAAAGCATCCAGCACTACGGAATTTTACCTCATACAAAGGTATGATTTATTTTCTAACAATGCTACATTTTTGTTAGTTTTTTAACACAAATTCTATCTCTTTGAACAGAAATCTGCGCTCTTCGGCCTGCAAAGTTGTGATTTTCAACTCGCCCTGAGGCTCTACACCTGTTATCACACCCTCAAAACGGCTGCCATCGGGTAGTGCAAAGGTTTGCACCTTGCCAAGTTTATAGAGCCTGGAGTGATAGTCTGCATGCAGCAGGTCAAGCTGCCCTTGGCGCAACATTTCGTATCGGTGCATAAGGTGGTGGGATATGCTCTCCAGCACCTGCTCACGCTCCATGACCTTGCCCGTTATAAGCCGCATTGATGTGGGGTTGGGCAGTGAAGGGTCAAACGCTGTCTGGTTTATGTTTATACCTATGCCTGCAATGGTGCGTGACAGATTGCTACCTTGCAATTTATGTTCCATGAGTATGCCGACAAGCTTCCTATCGCCTACATATATGTCGTTTGTCCACTTGATTTTTGCCTCAATGCCATATTCTGTCATGGCATCTGTTAAGGCCAGAGCTACCACTTGCAAGAGTGAGAACTGCTCTGAAGCGTGCAGGAATGTAGGCTCCAGCACCACCGAGAAGGTCAGATTCTGCCCCTCGGCACTCTGCCACGAGTGGCCCCGCTGACCACGACCTGCGCTCTGATGCTCTGCCCAGATGATGTCACCCTCCGAGTAGCGGGGGTGTGCAGCCTCATCGTTTGAGGAAACAAGTGTCGGGAAATAGTGTATCATCAAAATGGATATCGTGCCATGTAACGCCACAGGGGCGCGGCGTGCAGACATTGTACAATCTCGTCGTTATGCAGCAGGTCCTCAACCTCTTCGCGTGTCAGAAGCTCCACCTTGATATCCTCGCTCGCCTCGGTGTGCTGCTCGGTGATGCGCTCCACGCCCGTGGCGAGGAAGGTGTAGGCGAGGTTGTTGTGGTTGGTGGGGTTTGGTGACGTGACCATAAACTGCTCCCACTCGCCACCTCCGTAGCCTGTCTCCTCCAATAACTCACGGCGTGCGCTCTGCTCGGGAGTCTCGCCCTCCTCGCAGCAGCCTGCCGAGAGTTCGTAGTTGGTGCTGCCCAGCGCATGACGATATTGGTTTATCATCACAAACTTGTCATCCTTGGTTATGGCTATGACATTCACCCAGTTGGGGAATTCAAAAATGTACCACTCGGGCACAATGACCCCCGTGGGCAACTCCACACGCTCGCGTCGCACGGTAAACCATGGACGCTGGGCGAGGTACTCACTCTGAAGTACTTTCCAGGGCCTATGTTCTGGTTTCTTCATGTCGGTTTACTATACGCTTACACCAAAGTCGCGCAGAGCGTCGTTGAGCGATGTCTTTTTATCGGTAGATTCCTTGCGGTGGCCTATGATAAGGGCGCAAGATACGCCATACTCGCCCGCGGGGAACTTCTTGGTGTATGTGCCCGGTACAACCACCGAGCGTGCAGGGACGTAGCCTCGATACTCCTTGGGCTCGCTGCCCGTAACGTCAATGATGTGGGTTGAGCCTGTGATAACCGTATTAGAACCAAGCACAGCCTCGCGGCAGATGTGCGCACCCTCCACAACGATAGCGCGTGAGCCGATGAAGCAGTTGTCCTCAATAATTACGGGTGCAGCCTGCACGGGCTCCAGCACACCGCCAATACCCACGCCACCACTCAGGTGTACGTGCTTGCCAATCTGTGCGCATGAGCCTACGGTAGCCCACGTGTCAACCATTGTGCCCGTATCAACGTAGGCACCTATGTTTACATACGAAGGCATGAGGATTGCCCCGGGTGCAATATATGCGCCGTAGCGTGCCACAGCGTGAGGAACAGCTCTTACGCCCAGCTTCTCGTAGTCGTGCTTGAGTTCCATCTTGTCGTACCACTCCAGCTCTCCCGAGCGCATCGTGCGCATCTCCTGAATGGGGAAGTACATGATAATGGCCTTCTTTACCCACTCGTTCACCTGCCACTCGCTGCTCTCGGCATTGATGGGCTCTGCGGTGCGCAGCTGACCCTTATCGACAGCCTCCACCACCTCACGTATTGTAGCCTTCACGGCTGCATCGGCAAGCATCTCTCTGTTGCTCCATGCCTGCTCTACTATCTGTTTGTGTTGTGAATACATGGTTTTGAAAATTTATTTCGTAAAGATATATAAAAAATGAGAAAAAATGGGGCAAAACAACAAATTTTCCTAACTTTGCGACTTATTACAGAATTTTTTTAACTCATGAAAGTATATAAGTTTGGAGGAGCATCGGTGAGAACTGCCGATGGAGTGCGCAACCTTGCACATATTGTTGAGGGTGAGGAGAACTTGTTTATCATCGTCTCGGCAATGGGTAAGACTACAAATGCCCTGGAGCGTGTGTTTACCGCCATGCAGAAGGCTGATAAGGTTGTGGCTCATAGTGAGATAGATGGTTTGGTAGAGTATCATGCCGCAATTATTGATGATTTGTGGGGCGCACCTACACAACTTGATGAGGTGAACGCTCTGTTTGCAGAGTTACGCTCGATTATAGATAATACGGTTTACCGCACACAGGATGCCGAACTGTGGTATGATACCATCGTGGCATTTGGTGAGTTAATCTCCACGACAATCATTTCAAAGTATTTGAATCAGACGGGTTTGCGTAACCGCTGGATTGACATGCGTACCACGTTTGTCACCAATCCGCGTCACAAGGATGCCAACGTCAATATCAAGGCCTCGGAGCCTCGCCTGAAGGCTGCACTTGAGAACACGGGTGTGGGAGTATTTGTAGGTCAGGGTTTCATTGGAGCAGCTCCCGATGGTACAACCACCACCCTTGGCCGTGAGGGCTCCGACTACTCGGCAGCCGTGGTGGCACATATCCTCGAGGCGGAGTCAATGTCGGTGTGGAAAGATGTTGACGGAGTGCTGAATGCCGACCCCAAGGTATTTAAGGATGCGGTGAAGATTGATGCCCTTAACTATCTTGATACCATCGAGTTGGCGTACAGCGGTGCGCAGATTATCCACCCCAAGACCATCAAGCCGTTGCAGAACAAGAGTATTCCGTTGTATGTGCGTCCGTTTGGTGACAAGCGTAAGCCCGGTACGGTAATCAACGCCTCGGCCGAGCATGTGACCTTGCCTATCATGATTTACAAGCGTGACCAGGTATTCCTGATTATCCGCTCGAAGGATTTCTCATTCGTGATGGAGGAGAAGTTTGCGGTGATATTCTCGTTGCTTGAGCGTTTCCGCATCAAGACACACCTTATTAATAACTCGGCTGTGGACTTGGGACTCTCGGTAGATGCCTCATGGCACATTGATGAACTCATTGAGGCTCTGCGCAAGGAGGACTTCGAGGTTGAGAAGCGTGAGGATGTATGCCTGCTCACCATCCGCAACTGCACCGAAGAACTATACCAAAAGTATGTCGAGTCGCAGCAGATGCTGGTGCGTCAGGTGAACTTCCAGACTGTGAGGGTGGTGTTGCCCGACCCAACGTTCTAATGCGTTATACAGATTAAAAAAAAAGGTTGTCCTTCAAAAAATGTTGGACAACCTCTTTTGCTTTTATGACGTAACCCTAATTAACCGACTTCGAGTCTGATGCAATGTTTTCGGGGGCCTCGGACTCCATCTTGTTTTGCAGGGCAATCATCTCAATCGCTTCAGCAGCGGCGGCACAATCTCCAATTGTGATGGGCATGTTCCACGCAATCTGCAACTTAGTGACTCCATATAGCATTGCACTATATGCCGACGAGTTGTCGTCTGCGGCAAGAATTACCACCGCATCCACATCGGTATATTCTGCCAGAAATTGGGTCGTAAGGGTTACATTAAATAATTTTGGAGCATGACGCACAAGGATATTGCTTTCGCTGCAACCCAATGCTTTGAGGCTCTCGGTGGCGGCAATCAAATTTTGACGAGCAAACGCAGCCTGCTCATCCACAATCACTACACCTATCCTATATTGCGCCATGACGAATTTACATTATTCTGCCAACTGCTTCAAAGCATCGCGAGCATCTACTGAACGTGGATACTTCTCGCTGATGGTCTTGTAGCACTCCTGAGCCTTAGCCTCGTCACCTGTTGCTCTGTAAGCCAAAGCGGCCTTACGAAGGAAGAGAGGTGTTGTGAAGTCATTCTCGCTAATACCGGCAGCCTTTGTGAAACAAGCTGCAGCCTTTGCGTAATCATCCTTCTCAACCGCGATGTCACCCTTGAGACCCTCGGCCATAGCGTTAATCATCTCGCCAGGGATACCCTTAACGTTCTTGTATGAGTTGATATACTTCTCGGCAGCATCCAAATCTCCCAGACGCAGTGCGCATGATGCTGCATACATCTTTGCCAAGTTGCCAGCAGGTGTGTTGCCATACTGCTCAGCTACCTCAGCAAAGCCTGGAGTTGACTCATCGCCGTTGAGTGCCAGGCTGTAATCGGGAGTGGTCTCCTCAAAACGATACTGTGCCTCGTAGAGCATCTCCTGAGCCTTGTTCATCTGTGGCTCGCTGATGAGCTTCTTGTAACCGAAAATTACAATTGCGATTGCAAAGATAGCTACGATAGCTGTAACTACCATCTTGCTGTTCTTCTCGAAGAAATTCTCTGCCTGCGACTGTGCAGCATCCCATTTATAAAGTGTTACTTGAATATTTATGTAAAATAAAATATAATATAGTTAAAACATAAAGGAGGTCTACCTTGCGACACTTGTTAGGAAAGGTTGCGGACTTTGTCCGTGAAACCGATAAAATATTATTATTGCTTACGTTTTTTGCTTCCTGCTATGGTTGCCTGGCGGTTTTCTCGGCTACTAATTATATGGCTAGCCGAAGGGCAGTAATTGTGCACGCTATTTGCTTGGTTGCAGGTATAGTTATTGCTTGTATTGTTTCAAGCATTGATTACGAGCGGTATTTAAAATTATGGGTGCTAATAGGCATTGCAGGGTTAATACCGGTGATTTTAACCTTTTTTATTGGCTTCGCACCCGAAGGCACCGATGATAAAGCATGGCTAAATTTGGGATTCACTACGTTCCAACCATCTGAACTTTTGAAAATTTGCTTTGTGGTGACCTTTAGCAAGCATTTGGGCAAGGTTAAGAAAAATATAAACAAGCTTAAGTATTTAATACCCGTTTGCTTACACGGTGCTATTCCTGTTTTGTTAATCTTCATTCAAGGTGACGCAGGTACCGCGCTTGTATTTTTAGTAATGGTTATTTTTATGATGATGGCTGCAGGTGTTTCGTGGAAGTATTTCACGGCGGCGTTTTCGGCGGCATTGGTGGCTTCACCAATCGCTTATTTCTTTATATTAAACGATCAACACCGCGAAAGAATTATCAGTATGTTTGATATCGATGCCGATATTCAAGGTATAGGCTGGCAGCAATATCGCGGCCGTTTGGCCCTTGCTAACGGCGGCTTTTTCGGACAAGGCTATATGAAGGGCACCCTTACCCAAATGGGTAAAGCAGGCGTGCCTGAAGGTCATAACGACTTTATCTTTGTAACAATAGGCGAAGAATTAGGCTTTTTGGGTTGCCTTGTGGTTTTAATCTTACTTACGGCAATTTGCATTCGCTGCTTAAGGGTGGCGGCGCTTTCGGTCAAGCAAGAGGGTAAGTTTATTGCAATTGGC